>NZ_JAPKIB010000007.1:0-161164 GCF_036759925.1 Kluyvera sp. CHPC 1.2972
GCCGAAGAGACGGCAGAGTGCGGAGAAAGACATCGTGCCAGCCTGGCTGGCACGGATAAAATCAAGACGTTGCATAGGTTGGGTCTCAGTCCAGGGCATAGCGAGTCTCCTCTTCTATGCCAGTTATAACTGTTACCCATGTATCCGGTCTAAAGTGTTACCTATGTTTCCGGTTTGTACCAACGCGACGCCGGGTTCGGCTCCGGTTCCCCCGGGGTCGGCATAAATGCCTCGCCCGGGCTACTTCTCCGGGCGAGCGCCCTTAAATCTCCCGCTACGCAAAATATCTGACCATTAACCGTTTCAGCCGTCCCGCCTTCCTTGAGCCAGCGCCGTTCTGGTGGTATCTTTTAGCGCTTTTTAAAAAATATCGACAACCTTTGAGGGGATTTTCGCAATGCGTATCATTCTGCTTGGCGCACCGGGCGCGGGTAAAGGAACTCAGGCACAGTTCATCATGGAGAAATATGGCATTCCGCAAATTTCCACCGGTGATATGCTGCGCGCCGCTGTAAAATCCGGCAGCGAGCTGGGCAAACAGGCTAAAGACATCATGGACGCAGGTAAGCTGGTCACTGATGAACTGGTTATCGCGCTGGTCAAAGAGCGTATCGCTCAGGAAGACTGCCGTAACGGTTTCCTGCTGGACGGCTTCCCACGCACTATCCCGCAGGCTGATGCCATGAAAGAAGCGGGCATCAACGTTGACTACGTTCTGGAATTCGACGTTCCGGACGAGCTGATCGTTGACCGTATCATTGGCCGTCGCGTACACGCGGCATCTGGCCGTGTTTACCACATCAAATTCAACCCACCTAAGGTTGAAGGTAAAGACGACGTGACCGGCGAAGAGCTGACCACCCGTAAAGACGACCAGGAAGAGACCGTTCGTAAGCGCCTGGTGGAATACCATCAGATGACCGCTCCGCTGATCGGCTACTACTCCAAAGAAGCGCAGGCAGGTAACACCAAGTACGCAAAAGTTGACGGCACCAAAGCCGTTGCTGACGTACGCGCTGAGCTGGCGAAGATCCTCGGTTAACCTCGTTTTCCGGCACCGAGCGTGCCGGACGGCGGCGTAAACGCCTTTTCAGGCCTACATCGTACCGTAGGCCTGAAAAGCGCAGTGCCATCAGGCAAATTCTCTCCTTACCTCTTGCAGCAATTAGTTTTTCTTCCTCACTTTTCCGCTACAATTATCAACAATTTGAATCGATAAGAGGCGGTAATGCATCATAAGAACCCCGGTATTCTGCTGGTCAATCTCGGCACCCCCGATGCTCCAACGCCTGAAGCGATAAAACGCTACCTGACACAGTTTCTCAGCGATAAGCGCGTCGTTGATACCCCTCGTCTGCTTTGGTGGCCGTTGCTACGCGGTGTGATCCTGCCTATCCGCGCGCCGCGCGTGGCCAAACTCTATCAGTCCGTATGGATGGAAGAGGGCTCGCCGCTGATGGTGTTCAGCCGTCGCCAGCAGCGTGCACTTGCCGCTCGCCTGCCGGAGATTCCGGTGGTGCTGGGGATGAGCTACGGTACGCCGTCACTGCAAAGCGGCGTAGATGAACTGCTGGCGCAGGGCGTTGACCATCTCATCGTGCTGCCGCTCTACCCGCAATACTCCTGTTCGACGGTGGCGGCGGTGTGGGACGAGCTGGCACGTATTCTGGCGACCAAACGGGCGATCCCAAGCGTTTCGTTTATCCGCGACTACGCCACCGACCACGGCTATATTCAGGCGCTGGCGGCCAGCGCGCGCGCGTCGTTTGCCCGTCACGGTGAGCCGGATGTGCTGCTGCTCTCCTATCACGGCATTCCTCAGCGCTTTGCGCAGGAAGGCGATGACTACCCGCAGCGCTGTCGCGATACCACCCGCGAACTGGTGTCGGCCCTTGGCATCTCGCCGGATAAAGTGATGATGACCTTCCAGTCGCGCTTTGGCCGTGAACCCTGGCTCACGCCGTACACCGACGAAACGCTGAAAATGCTCGGTGAGAAGGGCGTGAAGCATATCCAGGTGATGTGCCCGGGCTTCTCGGCGGACTGTCTGGAGACGCTGGAAGAGATTGCGGTGCAGAACCGCGAGGTCTTTATGGAGGCCGGTGGTCAGCAGTATGAATACATTCCTGCGCTGAATGACGACGAAGCGCATATCGCGATGATGGTCAATCTGACCGCGCCCTATACCTGATCGCAAGCAGGCGGATGAATGTGCTACTATTCACCGCCTGTTCACAGCCACTCCTGAAAAACCATGAAATTTCCCGGTAAACGCAAATCTAAACACTATTTCCCGGTGGACGCTCGCGATCCGCTGCTAAAGCAGATTCAACCCGAAAGTGAAACCAGCGCCGCCTGGGTTGTCGGTATCGACCAGACGCTAGTGGATATTGAAGCCAAAGTCGACGATGCGTTTATTCAGCGCTACGGCTTGAGCGCAGGGCATTCTCTGGTGATTGAAGATGACGTTGCTGAAGCGCTGTATCAGGAACTGGTGCGCGAAGGTCTCATTACCCATCAGTTTGCCGGTGGCACCATCGGCAACACCATGCACAACTACTCGGTACTGGCGGATGACCGCTCGGTGCTGCTGGGCGTGATGTGCAGCAACATTGAAATCGGCGGCTATGCCTACCGCTATCTGTGCAACACCTCAAGTCGTACCGACCTGAACTACTTGCAGGGCGTTGAAGGGCCGATTGGCCGCTGCTTTACGCTTATCAGTGATTCCGGCGAGCGTACCTTCGCCATCAGCCCGGGCCATATGAACAAACTGCGCCCGGAGAGCGTACCTGAATCGGTGATTGCCGGTGCGTCTGCGTTGGTGCTGACCTCCTATCTGGTACGCTGTAAGCCGGGCGAACCGATGCCTGAAGCGACTATGCAGGCCATCGCCTATGCGAAGAAATATGATGTGCCGGTGGTGCTGACGCTGGGGACCAAATTCGTGATCGCCGAAAGCCCGGCGTGGTGGCAGAGCTTTATCAAAGAGCACGTGTCGATTCTGGCGATGAATGAAGAAGAGGCGGAAGCGTTAACCGGCCTTAGCGATCCGCTGCAGGCGTCGGATAAGGCGCTCGACTGGGTGGATCTGGTGCTGTGCACGGCCGGGCCAACCGGGCTGTATATGGCGGGCTTCACCGAGAACGATGCCAAGCGTAAAACGCAGCACCCGCTGCTGCCGGGGGCGATTGCCGAATTCAACCAGTACGAATTCAGCCGCGCGGTACGCTTTAAAGATTGTCAGGATCCGCTGCGTATTTACTCGCACATCGCGCCGTTTATGGGGGGGCCTGAGAAAATCATGAACACCAACGGCGCGGGCGACGGTGCGCTGGCCGCGCTGCTGCACGACATTACCGCCAACGCCTACCACCGTACCAACGTGCCGAACTCCAGTAAGCACCAGCATAGCTGGCTGACCTACTCGTCGTTAGCGCAGGTGTGTAAGTATGCAAACCGGGTAAGCTATCAGGTGCTGAACCAGCATTCACCGCGCCTGACGCGCGGCCTGCCGGAGAAAGAAGATAGCCTCGAAGAGGCGTACTGGGAACGGTAATTCGGCGGATTCCCGGGGTCGCTAGCGCTCGCCCGGGCTACTTCATCATGTAGCCCGGCCAAGCGAAGCGCCGCCGGGATCGTCATATCTACCCGCTAACCGCCTCACTCAACGGTGGCTCACTCAGCAGCCCCAGCATCGTTTTGGCAATTTCACGCTCGCCCATCACCACCTCATTGGCACCACGCTCGCTGATATACGCCACTTCATCGTCGTAGTGCGCACGGGCGATGATTTCAAGGTGAGGGTACTTCTCGCGGGCGCTGGCGACAATCTCCCCGGCTTCGTAGCCGTTCGGAATAGTCAGCAGCAGCCAGCGGGCGCAGTCCAGATGCGCCAGGTCCATAATCTCTTCGTTCGCCGCATTGCCCAGCACCGCACGAATGCCGCGCTCGCGCAGCTCATCCACGCGGGTACGCGAGGTTTCGATAACCACCAGCGGGATGCCCTGCGCCATCAGCTTCTCGCCGAGCAGGCTGCCAACGCGACCGTAGCCGACCAGCAGCGCATGGTTACAGATATCCACCGGGATCTGCTTCTCGTCTTCCAGCGCCTCTTCCAGCGTCTGCTCCTCAAGGGTTTCCGTTTTCTCGAGGTATTTTTCCAGCACCGAGAACAGCACCGGGTTCAGCATAATGGAGAGGATGGCACCTGCCAGCACCAGATTCTGCCCCGACTGCGGCAGCAGGCCCAGCACCATGCCGAGGCCGGCAAGGATAAAGGCGAATTCACCAATCTGCGCCAGGCTGGTGGCGATGGTCAGTGCCGTACGCTGCGAGTGACCGAACAGACGCACCAGGCCGAAGGCCGCCAGTGATTTGCCGAAGATGATAATGGCAAGCGTTGCCAACACCGCCAGCGGCTGCTCAATCAGAATCAGCGGGTCGAAAAGCATACCGACGGAGACGAAGAACAAGACCGCGAACGCATCACGCAGCGGCAGGGTATCGTGGGCAGCACGGTGGCTCAGCTCTGACTCGTTCAGCACCATCCCGGCGAAGAACGCGCCCAGCGCAAAGGAGACATCGAACAACTCGACCGCGCCGAAGGCAATCCCCAGCGCCAGCGCCAGTACCGACAGCGTAAACAGTTCGCGAGAACCGGTTGCGGCACTGCGGGAGAGGATCCACGGTACCAGACGGCGACCAACCAGCATCATAATGGCGATAAACGCCACCACTTTACCGATGGTGATGGCCATATCAATCGCCAGTGAAGCGAAGCCGATATTCTCTTTTTCCATCATGCCAGCGACCGCTGGCAGCAGCACCAGGGTCAGCACCATCACCAGGTCTTCAACAATCAGCCAGCCGATGGCGATTTGCCCGCGCTGACTATCGATAAGCTGTCGTTCCTCCAGCGCGCGTAACAGCACCACGGTACTGGCGGTGGAGAGACACAGACCAAAGACGATACCGGTCATCATCGACCAGCCTAAGAAGGTGGAGAGCAGCATACCGAGCAGGGTGGCGACGGCTATCTGCGCAATCGCTCCGGGGATGGCTATTGACTTTACCGCCATCAGATCCTTGAGCGAGAAATGGAGACCCACGCCAAACATCAGCAGAATAACGCCTAGTTCCGCCAGTTCAGGAGCCAGTTTGGTATCAGCGACAAATCCTGGAGTAAATGGTCCGGCCAGTACGCCCGCTAACAAATATCCTACCAGTGGAGAAATTCTTAACTTATTGGCAATCATGCCAAGGAAAAAAGCGAGCACAAGGCCACCAACAATGGTGGTGATTAGCGGTGTGGCGTGATGCATTCCGTCTCCTTTCGTCGTGATGCGTGGTCCCATTTTTGGCGCAGAATGCCGGAACAGCCTGAAAACCAAAAAGCCTTGTAATAGTTTATGACAATTCCGGTCATTTTGTTTGTGAATAATTCTTGAATTTAACTAAAAATTTGAATTTTTAGGAGTAAATGGCACAAATAAGAAAGTTGAATGCGGGAAGTCAGAGGAGACGTGTGCTTGCGGGGAGAAAGAAGGCAGCCAAAACAGATGTTTGGCTGCCCAAAAATCAGTGTTTTTGGCGGTTATCAGGCAAGAATATGGTCAACATACCGATAAGCGGCAGGAAGGCGCATATTTTATACACCAGGTCGATGCTGGTGTGGTCCGCAATCAGCCCCAGAACCGCGGCACCCAGGCCACCCATCCCAAAGGCGAAACCGAAGAACAGCCCAGAAACCATGCCGATACGGCCCGGTAACAGCTCCTGCGCATACACCAGGATGGCGGAAAACGCCGAGGCGAGGATAAATCCAATAATCACCGTCAAAATCCCCGTCCACCAAAGGGTGGCGTAGGGTAAAAGGAGGGTAAACGGCGCTACGCCGAGGATAGAGCCCCAAATAACATATTTACGGCCAATCTTATCACCCACTGGCCCGCCAATCACGGTCCCTGCGGCAACCGCAAACAGGAAGGCAAAGAGGTGAATCTGGGCGTTTTGTACCGATAATCCGAATTTTTGCATCAGATAAAAGGTGTAGTAGCTGCTAATGCTCGCCATATAGAAGTATTTGGAGAAAATCAGCATCAGCAGAATGAAAACGGCCAGCACCACTTTATTTTTCGGCAGCGGATTAACGATAACGGTTTTAGGTTTACCTTTCGCTAAACGATGCTGCGCCGCGTACCAGCGGCTAACCTGCGCCAGAACAACGATTGCCAGCAGCGCGGCCAGTACGAACCAGGCGACGTTGCCTTTGCCATAAGGCGCGATAATCACCGCCGCCAACAATGGCCCCAGCGAGCTGCCGAAGTTGCCGCCCACCTGGAAGATGGACTGCGCCAGGCCGTGACGACCGCCGGAAGCCATACGAGCCACGCGGGAGGATTCCGGGTGGAACACCGATGAACCGGTGCCGACCAGCGCTGCCGCCAGCAGAACCCCGCCGAAGCTGCTCGCCAGCGCCAGCAGCACCAGACCGCTTAGGGTAAAGCACATGCCGACCGGTAGCGACCACGGCATAGAGCGTTTATCGGTGATATAGCCGATAACCGGCTGGAACAGCGATGAGGTGAGCTGGAAGGTCAGGGTAATCATCCCAATCTGCACGAAGCTGAGCGAAAACTCCGACTGGAGCAGCGGATAGATCGCCAGAATCAACGACTGAATCATATCGTTGAGCAGATGGGAGAGGCTGATCGCCCCCAGAATACCAAATGAGGTACGACCCTTCTGCGAAGACGCAGACGGGCCTGGCCGCGTAGGGCTGGTTTCAGAAATTGCCATAGATTCCACTTGTATTTAAGAGTGCGATGTTGGGGATATACGCTTTAATAATAATTATCAGACTAAGATACCTGCCTAAGACGTTTGAAGGAAGTCTCATTTCTGAAAACAAATTAGACTAATATTTCAGAGCATTGTAATTTCGGCGATGGTTATTCACTCAGGGAGAGAAACATGCATTTCGTCAAACGGGGCGTGGCGCTGGCGATGCTGTCTGCATTGTCTTTAGTCAGCTTACCTTCTCAGGCTTATCAGCAAGATAAAACCTATAAAATCACCATCCTGCATACCAACGATCATCACGGCCATTTCTGGCGCAGCGAATACGGCGAATATGGACTGGCGGCGCAAAAAACGCTGGTGGACGGCATTCGTAAAGAGGTGGCGGCTGAAGGGGGAAGCGTGCTGCTGCTCTCCGGCGGCGATATTAACACCGGGGTTCCGGAGTCCGACCTTCAGGACGCCGAGCCAGATTTCCGCGGCATGAACCTGGTGGGCTACGATGCGATGGCCGTGGGTAACCACGAATTCGATAATCCGATGAGCGTGCTGCGCCAGCAGGAAAAATGGGCCAAATTCCCGTTCCTCTCTGCCAACATCTATCAGAAAAGCACCGGCGAACGCCTGTTTAAACCCTGGGCGATTTTCAAACGCCAGGATCTTAAAATTGCCGTTATTGGCTTAACCACCGATGACACCGCTAAAATTGGCAACCCGGAATATTTCACCGATATTGAATTCCGCAAACCGGCGGAAGAAGCCAAAGTTGTGATTCAGGAGTTGCAGCAAAAAGAGAAGCCGGATCTGATTCTGGCCACGACCCATATGGGCCATTACGATAACGGCGAGCACGGTTCCAACGCGCCGGGCGATGTCGAAATGGCGCGCAGCCTGCCCGCGGGTTCGCTGGCGATGATTGTGGGTGGTCACTCACAGGATCCGGTCTGCATGGCATCGGAGAATAAAAAGCAGGTCGACTACGTGCCCGGCACCCCGTGCGCGCCGGACAAACAGAACGGTATCTGGATTGTGCAGGCCCATGAGTGGGGCAAATACGTTGGTCGCGCCGACTTTGAGTTCCGCAATGGTGAGATGAAGCTGGTGCACTATCAGCTGATCCCGGTGAACCTGAAGAAAAAGGTGACCTACGATAACGGGCAGAGTGAGCGCGTACTTTACACGCCACAAATCCCGGAAAATCCGCAGATGCTCTCGCTGTTAACGCCGTTCCAGAGTAAAGGCAAAGCACAGTTGGATGTAAAAGTGGGCAGCGTCAACGGGCATCTGGAGGGCGATCGTAGCAAGGTTCGCTTTGTGCAAACCAATATGGGACGACTGATTCTCGCCGCACAGATGGCGCGCACTGGCGCTGACTTTGGCGTGATGAGCGGCGGCGGCATTCGTGATTCCATTGAAGAGGGAAATATCACCTACAAGAGCGTGCTGAAAGTGCAGCCGTTTGGCAACGTGGTGGTATACGCCGATATGAACGGCAAAGAGGTCACTGAGTATCTGACCGCGGTCGCTCAGATGAAGCCAGATTCCGGTGCTTATCCGCAGTTTGCTAACGTGAGCTTTGTGGCCAAAAACGGGCAGCTTCAGGATCTGAAAATCAAAGGTGAACCGGTCGACCCAGCGAAAACCTATCGCATGGCGACCCTGAGCTTTAATGCCACCGGCGGCGATGGCTATCCGAAGATTGATAGCAAACCGGGGTATGTGAATACCGGGTTTATCGATGCCGAGGTGCTCAAGCAGTATATTGAGCAAAACTCACCGTTAGATGTGAATGCTTACGAACCGAAAGGAGAAGTGAGCTGGCAGTAAGGCGTTGAGCCGTTCCCGGCGGCGCTTCGCTTGGCCGGGCTACATGTTGGTGGTAGCCCGGCCAAGCGAAGCGCCGCCGGGGAAACCGGCCGCACGATCAATCCCGACGCGCAATATCCGCAAACGTCGCGCCAAGAATCTTCGCCAAATCCACCGCCGCCAGTTCAATGTCCAGCCCGCGCTTGCCGCCGGAAACATAGATAGTGGCAAATTCCTGCGACGGCGCATCAATCACCGTTGGCAGACGCTTCTTCTGCCCCAGCGGGCTAATGCCACCCACCAGATAACCGGTCACGCGCTGCGCCACCATCGGGTCGGCCATATCGACCTTTTTGGCGCCTAACGCTTTGGCCACTTTCTTCAGATCCAACTGCCCGGCAACTGGCGTCACCGCCACGGCGAGCTGTTTCATGTCGCCGTTCATTGCCACCAGCAGGGTTTTATAAACCTGGTCGGCATTCAGTCCTAATTTACGCACCACTTCGTCGCCAAAGTTGGTCTCATGCGGATCGTGGTCGTAGGCGTGGATGTTGAACGGGATCTTGTTCTTTTCGAGTAGCTTAACTGCGGGAGTCATAACGTTCCTTCTTACTACAGACGTGATATGCAGCCAGCATACGCCCTAAAACGCACTAAAAAATAGTATAATCTTGCGCAATAGGTATTGGCAGTTGCGGCAACTTTGAGCGACAATCGAAAGATCCGGAGTGCGAACTCCGGGATAATAATAATGATGAAATTCCTCTTTGACGGGCCAATAGAGATATTGGCCATTTTTTTATCCCAGCATCTGCGGCAGGTTGCCTTCCCCGTACAAATGTAGCGCCCCGACGGCTACCACGTAGCGCCCCGGCGGCAGCGCCAGTAGCGCATCGCGCCAGGCTTCATTGCGTTTCACCATCAACACATCATACAGCGACTGGCTAAAGGTATTGGGCAGCGAAGCCGTACCGTTGGACGGTGGCTGCTCTAACCACCAGCCGATCATCACCTGCAGCAGCCGAGCGTTGGTGTGCCAGTGCGTCAGCGTATCGTCGAGCAGCGCCATGCCGCCGTCGGGGAGTTCACAAAGTAGCGCTATCTGGCTGTCGGCCCCTTCCAGCTCCTGCACCGGCAGCGAGGTTTTGCGGGCCGCCTGCAGCAACTGGTAGTCAATGCCGTAATCCGGGCGCAGCCCTAGCTTTTGCGCCTGAGTGGCCTGTAGCACCATCGCCACCTGCCACAGCGGCTGGGTATCAAAGCGATACAGCGGCACGCCCAGCTCGTCGCTGAGTTTTTCAAGCTGGCTAAACTGCGCTTCGCTGAGTCGTTCGCGCAGCGGCGGGTATTCTGGCAGATCGCTGAAGGGCGTTTCGTTACCCGAGATATCTGCTTCAACAATAAGCGCATCGGCCTGATGAAGTTTTTTCAGTAGTTTAGCGGGAAGGGGGGCCATGTCGCGGGTCCCCATATGAATGCTACCCACCAGATGCAGGTGGCGGCCGCCGGGCAAGGTGACGTCCAGCGCAGGCCAGCTGTAGGGTGAACCGCGCAGCGTGCGCCACAGGCGTTGTAGTTGATTTAACAGGCTCATCCGCGCTCCCTGGAAGGAAAATCTCATGCTAGCGCGATGGGGGGAAAGGTGCAAACGCGTCCCTCCCGATGGCGGGAGGGACGGTGGGGTTACTGCTTAGGTTTGAAGCGTAGCAGGCGGTTGGCGTTGCTCACCACCGTAATGGACGAGAGCGCCATTGCCGCCCCGGCAACCACCGGATTCAGCAGCGTGCCGGTCAGCGGCCAGAGGATCCCGGCGGCAATCGGAATGCCCAGCGAGTTATAGACAAACGCCCCGAGCAGGTTCTGCTTCATATTCCGCAGCGTGGCGCGGGAAATGGCCAGCGCATCGGCGACGCCGACCAGGCTATGGCGCATCAGCGTAATCGCCGCGGTTTCAATCGCCACATCGCTGCCGCCGCCCATGGCGATACCGACGTCGGCCTGCGCCAGCGCTGGCGCATCGTTGATACCGTCACCGACCATCGCGACCTTCTGGCCCTGCGCCTGCAGATCTTTAATCGCCTGCGCTTTACCGTCCGGCAGTACCCCGGCAATCACCTCATCAATACCGGCTTCTTTGGCAATGGCGTTGGCGGTGACGGGGTTATCCCCGGTCAGCATCACCAGGCGATAGCCTTCGCGGTGCAGGCGCTGCAGCGCGGCAACGCTATCGCTGCGCAGCGGGTCACGAATAGCGAACAGCGCAGCGGCTTTACCGTCGATCGCCAGCAGCACCGGCGTGGCGCCCTGAGCGGCCTGCTGAGCCATCTCATCGTCCAGTTCGCGGGTCACGACCTGATGTTCATGCAGCAGCGCCTGGTTGCCGAGCAGCAGAGTGTGACCGTCGGATTCACCGCTCACGCCCAGCCCACGTAAGGTGCGGAAGGCGCTAACCTGCGGCAGTGATTTCTCGGCGGCTTTCTCCACAATCGCGCGGGCCAGCGGGTGGTTCGAGCCCTGTTCCAATGCGGCGGCGAGACGCAGGGCGGTGGCTTCGCTAATTGCCCCGAGGGTTTTGACCGCAACGACCTGCGGTTTGCCTTCAGTCAGGGTACCGGTTTTATCAAACACCAGGGTGGTTAGCTCACTGGCGCGCTGGAGTGCATCGGCATCACGTACCAGTACGCCGTACTCTGCGGCGCGGCCGACGCCGGCAATAATCGACATCGGCGTTGCCAGACCTAGCGCACACGGACAGGCGATAATCAGTACCGTCGTGGCGATAACCAGGGTGTAGACAATCTGTGGTGCCGGGCCAAAGAAGTACCAGATAGCGGCGCTGAAAATCGCAATCGCCACCACCACCGGCACGAACACGGCGGAGATTCTATCTGCCAGTTGGCCGATTTCCGGCTTGCTGCTCTGCGCCTGACGCACCATCTTAATAATGCGCGACAGCGTGGTGTGGCTGCCGACGGCGCTGGCGCGGAACTGTACCGAACCATCTTCTACGACGGTACCGGCATGAATACTGTCGCCGTCGCCTTTTTGCTGCGGGATTGGCTCACCGGTCAACATGGCTTCATCAAACCAGGCTTCGCCTTGGGTAATTTCACCGTCAACCGGAACGCGGTCACCGGTTGCCAGACGCAAGATCATGCCCGGCTGAACGTCGGCCAGCGGCACGGTTTTTTCACCGTCTTCCGTGACCACGCGGGCGGTCGGCGGTGTGAGGTCGAGCAGTTTTTCCAGCGCCCGGGAGGAGCGCTGACGTGCGCGCGCTTCCAGCATATGCCCGAGGTTTATCAGGCCGATAATCATGGCGCTGGCTTCGTAATAGAGGTGGCGGGCTTCCATCGGGAACCACTGCGGCCACAGGTTGACGCTCATCGAGTAGAGCCACGCGACGCCGGTCCCTAAGGCGACGAGAGTATCCATCGTTGCGGTACGGTTCTTCAGGCTTTTCCATGCGCTGGTGTAAAAATGACCGCCGGCAAACACCATCACTGCCAGGGTGACGAGACCGATAACCAGCCACAGGGAGCTGTTATCGTCGGAGACCATCATGTTGTCGCCGATCATCCCCCAGACCATCACCGGAATGCCGACCAGCAGGGCGACAATCGCCTGCCAGCGAAAACGCTTCATGGTGGCCAGCGCGGTTTCCTGCTGACGTTCGCGGCGCTTGAGATCGTCCTCAATCGCTTCCGCGCCGTAGCCGGCTTTTTCCACCGCCTGGACTAAATCACCGGCGGAGGCGCTACCCATGACCAGGGCCGTGCGCTCCGCCAGGTTTACCCGTGCCTGTACGACACCCGGTACGGCCTGCAACGCATTTTGTACTCGGGAAACGCAGCTGGCGCAGCTCATACCGTTGATCAGCAATTGTTGGCTGTCATCCAGTTCCTGCGCTGCCGGAAGCTCAGGGGTGGCCGCTGTCAGTGCTTCCGACGGGAGTGATGACTCTGCCAGCGGTTTAGCCTTTGGGTGGCTTAACTCCGCACCATAACCGGCTTGTTTAATGGTTTCGATCAGCGCTTCAGCGCTGGCGCTACCGGTCACGTGCGCGGCTTCGATAGTCACTTCCGCATGGTCAACGTCAGAACGCTGCTCCAGGCTCTCTTTCACGCGTTTCACGCAGTGGCCACAGGACAGACCGTCCAGGGCTAGATCGATGGTTTGAGACATATCACTTTCCTCAATAATGGATGACCAAATTCACCTTATGGTCTACAGTTGTGAAGGTTAAACCTTCCAGCAAGGGGAATGTCAAGGGGGAAATGTGAATATCAGTGATGTTGCCAAAAAAACCGGTTTAACCAGCAAAGCGATTCGCTTTTATGAAGAGAAGGGGCTGGTCACGCCGCCGCTGCGTAGTGAAAACGGCTACCGCAGCTACACGCAGAAACACCTTGATGAGTTTACGCTGCTGCGCCAGGCGCGGCAGGTCGGATTTAATCTGGAAGAGTGCGGCGAGCTGGTGAATCTGTTTAACGATCCAAAGCGTCACAGTGCCGACGTGAAGGCCTATACGCTGCAAAAGGTGGCGGATATCGAACGCCATATCAGCGACCTGCAGGCGATGCGCGATCAGCTGCTTTCGCTGGCAGCGTCCTGCCCGGGAGATGACAGCGCCGATTGTCCGATTATTGATAATCTTTCCGGCTGCTGCCACCGTAAAACCCAGGCCTGACGATTAGCGAGGAAGGGAGAGCCTGATTCGCAGGACGATCCCTTCCACCGCAATCACCTCTACTTTACTGCCGGCAGGCAGGTCGTCATCGGCGGCAACCGGCCAGGAGCTATCGCCGACCCGCATATGACCACGACCGTTAACCAGCGCGTTATCCAGCGTAAAGCGCTGGCCCAGCAGCTGCTGGCCGCGCTGGTTAAGCTGGCCTTCAGCCGGGCGCTGGCGGTTCGTGCGGCGGCTCAACCACTTCCACCACAGCCAGGCTGCCAGCAGCGTAAGCACGGCAAACAGCGTGCCCTGCCACTCCCAGCCGATAGGCAGCAGCCAGGTGATGACGCCGGTGACCGCCGCCGCCACGCCGCTCCACAGCAGGTAACCGCTGCCGCCGAGCATTTCTGCCGCCAGCAGCAGGCCGCCCAGGCTCAGCCAGAAGAGATGCGGGTGCGTGAGCACCAGGGCAATCATGATGATTTCCGTTCGCTGGCGCTGTCTTTAATCAGCTCGGCGATCCCGGCGATTGATCCCATCAGGCTGCTGGCATCCAGCGGCATCATCACCACTTTGCTGTTATTGGCGGAGCCAATCTGCTGCAGCGCATCGGTATATTTCTGCGCCACAAAGTAGTTCACCGCCTGAATGTCACCGGCGGCAATTGCCTCGGACACCATCTTCGTTGCCGTGGCTTCCGCCTGTGCAGAACGTTCGCGCGCTTCCGCCTGCAGGAACGCCGACTGACGCTCACCTTCTGCGGTGAGGATCTGCGCCTGTTTTTCACCTTCGGCTTTGACGATTTGCGCCTGGCGAATCCCCTCCGCTTCGAGGATATAGGCACGCTTGGTACGTTCGGCCTTCATCTGCGCGTTCATAGCGTCGATAAGTTCTGCCGGTGGGCGTACGTCGCGAATCTCGATACGGGTGATTTTGATGCCCCACGGATTGGTCGCTTCATCGACGATATGCAGCAGACGCGTGTTGATGTTGTCACGCTGGGAGAGCATTTCGTCGAGCTCCATCGACCCGAGGACAGTACGAATGTTGGTCATCGTCAGGTTGATGATGGCCAGCTCAAGGTTGCTGACCTCATAGGCCGCTTTTGGCGCATCGATCACCTGAATAAAGCAAACGGCATCAATCGAGACGTTGGCGTTATCTTTAGAGATGACTTCCTGGGAAGGAATATCGAGCACCTGCTCCATCATATTGATTTTGCGGCCGATGCGATCCATAAACGGCACCACCAGGCTTAAGCCAGGGTGCAGGGTTTTGGTGTAGCGGCCAAAACGTTCGACCGTCCACTGGTAGCCCTGCGGCACAATTTTGACGCCCGCCGCGACAATCACCAGCGCGACGAAGATAAGAACCGGGATAAATATCAGCATAAAACCTCCTGTTTAACTGTCCGTAACGTATTCAAGTATATCGGCTATGTGGGGGAAATTCGCCCCCCGAAATTAATTGGGGTTACACTAGAGGCACAGAAAGTCAGTATCAGGACAATTTAAAGCAATGAAGGAAAATAGCGCGATTTTACAGCTGGAGCAGGTGAGCTTTCGTATTGGCGAGAAAACGGTCCTTGATAAGATTAACTTAAGCGTGGCCCCCGGCGAATTTAAGCTGATTACCGGGCCCTCCGGCTGCGGTAAAAGCACCTTATTAAAAATTATCGCCTCGCTGCTGTCGCCTACCTCCGGGACGATTTTGTTTGAGGGTAAAGATATCAACGCGCTGACCCCAGAGGCTTACCGCCAGCAGGTCTCCTACTGCGCGCAAACCCCGGCGCTGTTTGGCGATACGGTCTACGACAACTTTATTTTCCCCTGGCAGATACGCAATCAAAATCCTGAGCCGGATCGTTTTCTGACGCAGCTGGCGCAGTTTGGCCTGCCGGAAGAGACGCTGTCGAAATCGATTAACGATCTCTCCGGCGGGGAAAAGCAGCGGGTGTCGCTCATTCGTAACCTGCAATTTTTACCCAAGGTGCTGCTGCTGGATGAAATTACCAGCGCACTGGACGAGCAAAATAAAAAGAACGTGAACGAGATTATTCATCAGTATGTGCGTGACCAGCAGGTTGCGGTGCTGTGGGTGACCCATGATAAAGATGAAATTAGCCATGCGGATGAAGTGGTGACGCTGCCTTCGCATCAGGAGACGGTCAATGAATAGCGAACATATCATCACTAACCAGTCGCTGGCGCTATCAATGGTGTTGGTGCTGGTTGCCATCCTGGTGAGCTACCGGGAAAAGCTGGCGCTGGAAAAAGATATTATCTGGAGTATCTGCCGGGCGGTGGTGCAGCTGATTATCGTTGGCTACGTGCTGAAGTATATCTTCAACGTTAACCATGCGGTGCTGACGCTATGCATGGTGCTGTTCATCTGCTTCAACGCGGCGTACAACGCGCAAAAGCGCAGCAAATATATCGACAAAGCGTTTGTGTCATCGTTTATCGCCATTACCACCGGCGCAGGGCTAACGCTGGCAGTGCTGGTGTTCTCCGGCTCGATTGCGTTTGTACCGATGCAGGTAATCCCGATTTCCGGGATGATTGCCGGTAACGCGATGATTGCGGTGGGGCTGTGCTACAACAATCTGGGGCAGCGTTTTAGCGCCGAGCAGCAGCAGATTCAGGAGAAGCTAAGCCTGGGGGCTACGCCAAAAATGGCATCGGCGCGGTTGATTCGCGAAAGTATTCGCGCGTCGCTGATCCCTACCGTGGACTCGGCGAAAACCGTGGGATTGGTGAGTCTGCCGGGGATGATGTCCGGGCTGATTTTTGCCGGTATCGACCCGGTAAAAGCGATTAAGTATCAGATTATGGTGACGTTTATGCTGCTCTCAACCGCCAGCCTGTCGACCATTATTGCCTGTTATCTGACCTACCGGAAGTTTTACAACGCCCGCCATCAGCTGGTGGTGACGCAGTTGAAGAAACGCACATAATGTGAGATTTCCCGGCGGCGCTTCGCTTGGCCGGGCTACCTACAATCGTAGCCCGGCCAAGCGAAGCGCCGCCGGGAATAGCACCGTTAGTACAGCAGCGAGTAAAGCTGACGACGATACTTCGACGCCAACGCATCACCGGTACCCAGCGCCGCCAGAATTTCCTGCAACATTTTGCGCGCCTGACCGTCCGCCGCGCCTAAATCTTTGCGCAGATGGCTAAACAGCAGCTCCAGCGCCTCTTCGTTACGACCCACCTGATGCAACTGAAGCGCCAGCTTCGAGGCCAGCGCCGCGTCGTCCGGGTTGGCATCGACCTCTTGCTGCAGTAGCTGAATTTCCGGCGTGTCCGCCGCCTGCTTCAGCAGCTCAATCTGCGCAACCAGCCCTTGATAACGGGTGTCCTGATCCTGCAGCGGAATGGTTTTCAGCACCGCTTCCGCCTCTTCTGAACGGTTAAGCGCAATCTGTGTTTCCGCCAGCAGCAGACCAATCTGGCTGTCCTGACCGGAGAGCTGCCAGGCATCTTTTAGCAACGGCAGTGCGTCGGCATGGTTGCCTTCCTGAATCAGCGCCAGCGCCTGCTGCGCCTTCAGCTCTTCTTCACGCGGCAGCACTTTATCAAGCAGCGCGCGAATCGCTTCTTCTGGCTGTGGGCCCTGGAAGCCGTCAACCGGCTGGCCGTTCTGGAACAGGTAAACGGTCGGGATGGAGCGCAGGCCAAACTGAGAGGCGACCATTTGCTCGGCGTCGCAGTCGACCTTCGCCAGAATAAATTGACCGTTGTACTGCGCGGCCAGATTTTCCAGCACCGGCGTCAGATCCAGGCAGTGCTGGCTACGGTCTGACCAGAAGTAGAACAGCACCGGTGTGGTAACGGACTGCTCCAGCGTCTGGTGGAGATTAGCTTCGGTAATGTTGACGATATTCTGTACGGACATAAGTCTTTCTCTGTAGTCGGTTTGTATTCGAGATGGGGGCAAAAGCGTCGGCTTCAACTTAGCCCTGCAGAATTTTGTCCATCGCGCGCCCCGGCAGCAGGCGTTTCAGCCAGCCTACCGCGTGGGTGACCAGGGTGACCGGATAGCGCAGCTTCGGTTTATCGCTGATAAACGCATGGCGAACTTTCTCCACCACCGCATCCGGGCCGAGGGTAAAGCGCGCGGCGATGCCGGGATTCTCCACCGGCTTATCGCTGGTCTGGTTAACGTTCTCGGTAAAGCGGGTGCGAATCGGGCCGGGTTCAATCAGGCTGACCTTCACGCCCGTATGGCGCAACTCCATGCGTAGCGCGTCGGACCAGGCCTCCAGCGCATATTTGCTGGCGGCATAGGCACCACGGCCCGGGGTGGAAATCAGCCCCATCACCGATGAGGTCATGACGATACGGCCTTCGCCGTGCGGGATCATCGCCGGCAACAGGCGCATAGTCAGCTGGTGGACGCCGAAAAAGTTGGCGGAAAACTGCTGCACCATCTGCGCGCGGCTGATGCTCTCCAGCGGACCATAGACGCCATATCCGGCGTTATTAAACAGGCCAAACAGGCGGTTATTGGTCAGGGCGATGACCTGCTCCGCGGCGTTATCCACGCTTTCCGGGCTGTCGAGGTCGAGTAATATTCCGGTAAACCCCATGCCGTTCATGCGCTTCACATCATCGGGTTTGCGGCAGGCGGCCAGTACGCGAAAGCCCTGGCGTTTCAGTTCTAACGCGCTTTCGAGGCCAATCCCGCTGGAACATCCTGTAATTAAGACCGATTTTTGCATAACTTTACCTGAAGACACCGCTTTACTTTCCGGCATCGTGATTAACTAATGGAGCCAGGCGTGTCGCCATCCAGTCTGCAATAAACGGCTGGGCGTCACGATTGGGATGAATGCCATCATCCTGCATCCACTGCGGCTTGAGATAGACCTCTTCCATAAAGAAGGGCAGCAGTGGGATAGAAAACTCGCTGGCGAGCTGCGGATATACAGCGCTGAACGCCTCATTATAGCGGCGTCCGTAGTTTGCTGGCAGACGAATTTGCATTAATAACGGTTGGGCATGGGCGGCCTTTACCTGTTGCAAAATAGTGCGCAGTGTTTTCTCGGTTTGCTGTGGTTGAAAACCGCGCAGGCCATCGTTGCCGCCGAGTTCAACCAGCACCCATTGCGGCTTATGCTGTTGCAGCAGTGCGGGCAGGCGTGCCAGCCCCTGGTCTGAGGTATCGCCGCTAATACTGGCGTTCACCACCGTAATGTCAGGCTGCCATTTATCATTCAACAACGCCGGCCAGGCCGTATTGGCCGCCATGCGATAGCCCGCGCTAAGGCTGTCGCCAAGCACTAACAGCGTGTCCGCCGCCGCGGCGCGCAGGCTAAACAGAATCAAAAACAGGACAGGCAAATGCCAGCGGAAAACGTACTTGAAGTGCATCATCTTAAGAAATCCGTCGGTCAGGGGGAGCATGAGCTTTCCATCCTTACCGGAGTTAACCTGATTGTCAAACCGGCACAAACCCTTGCTTTAATTGGCGAGTCGGGGTCCGGGAAGTCGACACTGCTGGCGATTCTGGCCGGGCTGGACGATGGCAGCAGCGGCGAGGTGAAGCTGCTGGGGCATCCGCTGGATAAGCTCGATGAAGAGGCGCGAGCGCGGCTGCGTGCCCAGCATATAGGCTTTGTTTTCCAGTCTTTCATGCTGATCCCCACGCTGAACGCGCTGGAGAACGTCGAGCTGCCCGCGCTGCTGCGCGGTGAAAGCGACGGCCAAAGCCGCCAGGGGGCGAAGGCGTTACTGGAACAGTTGGGGCTAGGCAAGCGCTTGCACCACCTCCCGGCACAGCTTTCCGGCGGCGAGCAGCAGCGCGTGGCGCTGGCTCGCGCCTTTAACGGTCGCCCGGATCTGCTGTTTGCCGACGAACCGACCGGCAACCTCGACCGTCAGACCGGGGATAAAATCGCCGACCTGTTGTTCTCGCTCAACCGTGAACACGGCACCACGCTGATTCTGGTCACCCACGATGCGCAGCTTGCCGCGCGCTGTGACCGACGGCTGCGGCTGGTCGACGGGCAGCTACGGGAGGAAGCATGATTTTACGCTGGTTCTGGCGGGAGTGGCGCTCGCCGTCGCTGCTGATTGTCTGGCTGGCGCTGAGCCTGGCGGTGGCCTGCGTGCTGGCGCTGGGCAGCATCAGCGACCGCATGGACAAAGGGCTCAATCAACAAAGCCGCGAATATATGGCGGGCGATCGGGTGCTGCGCAGTTCGCGCGAAATACCGGCACAGTGGATTGAACGCGCGCGCGCTCAGGGGCTGACGGTTGGTGAACAGATCAACTTCTCCACCATGACCTGGGCGGGCGATACGCCGCAGCTTGCCGACGTGAAGGCAGTCGATGACAGTTACCCGCTCTATGGCGACCTGCAAACCGCACCCGCGGGCCTCAAACCGCAGGCGGGAACGGTGCTGCTGGCGCCCCGGCTGATGGCGCTGCTGAATCTGAAAACCGGCGATAACCTTGACGTTGGCGATGCCACGCTGCGCATTGCCGGTGAAGTGGTGCAGGAGCCTGATAGCGGCTTTAACCCGTTCCAGATGGCGCCCCGGCTGATGATGAACCTGGCCGACGTGGCGAAAACCGGCGCCGTACAGCCCGGCAGCCGGGTAAGCTGGAGCTATAAATTTGCCGGCACCCCCGCGCAGCTTGCCAGCTATGAAAGCTGGCTGCTGCCCCAGCTCAAGCCGGAGCATCGCTGGATTGGCCCGGATCAGGACGACGGCGCGTTAGGCAAATCGCTACAGCGCTCCCAGCAGTTCCTGCTGCTCTCCGCGCTGCTGACGCTGCTGCTGGCGGTAGCCGCCGTGGCGGTGGCCATGGGTCACTACTGCCGCAGTCGCTATGATCTGGTGGCGGTGTTGAAAACCTTAGGTGCCGGGCGGGCGCAGCTGCGTAAGCTGATTATCGGCCAGTGGGTGCTGCTGCTGGCGCTTTCGGCGCTGGCGGGCGGTGCGATGGGGCTGTTGTTTGAATCGGTGCTGCTGGCGCTACTCAAGCCGGTGCTGCCGGCGGCGTTACCTGCCGCCAGCGCCTGGCCGTGGCTGTGGGCGGTGGGGTCAATGACGGTGATTTCGCTGCTGGTCGGGTTACGTCCGTACCGATTGCTGCTGGCAACCCAGCCGCTGCGCGTGCTGCGTCAGGATATCGTCGCCAACGTCTGGCCGCTGAAAATCTATCTGCCGCTGGTCTGTATCGTCACGGTGGTGCTGCTGGCATGGTTGATGGGCGGTAGCCCGCTGCTGTGGTCGGTGCTAGCGGGCGCGGTGGTGTTGGCGGCGCTGTGTGGGCTGGTGGGCTGGCTGCTGCTGAAGGTGTTGAAGCGCCTCACCCTGCGCGCGCTGCCGCTGCGTCTGGCGGTGAATCGTCTGCTGCGCCAGCCGTGGTCGACGCTTAGCCAACTGGCAGCGTTCTCGCTCTCATTTATGCTACTGGCGCTGCTGCTGGTGCTGCGCGGCGATCTGCTGGATCGCTGGCAGCAGCAGCTACCGCCGGAAAGCCCGAACTATTTTCTGATCAACATTGCCCCGGAACAAGTCAGTGAGGTGAAAACCTTCCTGGCGGAGCATCAGGTGATCCCGACGGCGTTTTACCCGATCGTCCGCGCGCGCCTCACGCAGATCAACGGTCATAGCACCGAAGGTAATAAAGATGAATCGCTGAACCGCGAGCTGAACCTCACCTGGCAAAACCAACGGCCGCAGCATAACCCGCTGGTAGCGGGCGTCTGGCCGCCGAAAACCGGGGAAGTCTCTATTGAGGAAGGGCTGGCGCAGCGGCTGAACATTGGCCTCGGCGATAGCGTAACCTTCACCGGCGATACTCAGGACTTTACGGCGAAGGTGAGCAGCATTCGCAAGGTGGATTGGGAAAGCCTGCGGCCGAACTTCTTCTTTATCTTCCCGGACGGCGCGCTGGACGGTCAGCCGCAGAGCTGGCTCACCAGCTTCCGCTGGGACCACGGTACGACGCTGCTGACTCAGCTAAACCGTGAATTCCCGACGGTGAGCCTGCTGGATATTGGCGCTATCTTAAAACAGGTTGGTCAGGTGCTGGCGCAGGTCAGCCGGGCGCTGGAGGTGATGGTGGTGCTGGTCACCGCCTGCGGCGTGCTGCTGCTATTGGCGCAGGTTCAGGTTGGCATGCGCCAGCGTCACCAGGAGCTGGTGGTCTATCGCACCCTTGGTGCCGGAAAGTCTCTGTTGCGCCTGACGTTATGGGCGGAGTTTGCTCTGCTGGGGGCGATTTCCGGTCTGGTGGCGGCCATCGGCGCGGAAACGGCGCTGGCGATGCTGCAAACAAAAGTGTTTGATTTCCCATGGTCACCGGACTGGCGGCTGTGGGTGGCGCTACCGTTGTGCGGGGCGTTGTTACTGTCGCTGTGCGGTGGAGGGTTAGGGCTGCGTCTGCTGAAGGGCAGGGCGCTGTTCCGCCAGTTTTCCAGCTAGCTATTTTCCCGGCGGCGCTGCGCTTGGCCGGGCTACTGATGGCCCGTAGCCCGGCCAAGCGCAGCGCCGCCGGGTTTCTCTCCGTCCTCACAAAATTGCTCATCCTTTCATCAACATGCCCGCATTAGGGCACCATTCGGTAATTCTGCTGCGCTAAGTCGCACGTTTCATTAAAAATCAGTCAGGTGCAATTTATTAATAAACGATAAGATTTATTTGCCAAATAGATGGCACGTAATCTATCAAGGAAAAATAATGACTATAAAAATGAAAGCGCTGGCGATCTCGATCGGCGCTGCAGTGGCATTGACGTCTTTCGCATCCCAGGCTGAAATTACCCTGCTTAAGCAGGATCCTCAGGCTGGTAACCCGCTGAGCCGTCTGAACTTCACCGTGGGCGGGAGTATTCGTCCGCAGTTCAACATGATGACCGGCGACGGCGACAAAGGCTCTTACAAACGTAATGGCTTTGACGGTGGTACCCGTTTCCGTTTCGCTGCTGACTACTACCTATTTGATGACATCAGTTGGGTCAGCTACTACGAGCTAGGTGTCAACATTCCAGCGGTCTTCGACTGGGATAACCACTATGCTGAAGGCGCGAACGACACCACTCGCCGTATGCTCTACACCGGTCTGAAGAGCGATACCTGGGGTACGCTGACCTTCGGTCAACAGAACAGCATCTACTACGATGTGGTCGGTGCGAAAACCGATATCTGGGACTATGACATGATTGGTCAGGCACCAGGTAACGGTATCAACGGTGACTACGATGGTTCTTACCGTACTCGTAAATCACTGAAGTATAAGAAAACCGTAGGTGATGTAGACCTGTATGCTTCTTATCTCTTCAGCGATGATCTGAACCTGAACAACGGCCTGCTGTACAAACGTAAAGGCGGCGGTTCACTGGGTGTGGATTACCATATCACCGACGACCTGAGCTGGGGGACGGCATGGAACTACACCCGTGCTGATATGAACACCACCTACAGCAGCGAAAGCAAAACCTACGATCAGAACATCCTGGGTACCGCGCTGAGCTGGACGCCGGACAACTGGACCTTCTCCGTTGGCGGTGGTTGGTACCAGAACTTCATGACCACCAAAAAATCTTCCGTACATGATTACTTCGCGGGCGATGCGTGGGGCGTGGAATACTTCGCGGGCTACAAAATCCCAGTGGGTCAGTACGCGCTTAAATCCGTTCAGCCATACTTCATGGGTGACCGTATTGAATACGTGAATGGTCGCAACTACCAGCGCATCGACAACGGCGTGGGTATCAGCTTCCAGCTGGATTACGGTTTCCGTGTTGACTACGAACACGTGTTCACCTCCAGCACCGATGACCTGGGTGATATGAACCTGGTTCGTCTGCGTTACGATTTCTAATCGTCAAAAAGGGCGGCAATTGCCGCCCTTTACCGGTATTGCAAACCGTGTAGCCCGGCCAAGCGCAGCGCCGCCGGGAATAGCACCAAACCTACTCTTGTGTTTCCGCCAACCACTGCGTGACCGCTTCCGACGTTCCCCGAAACACAATCTTGCCCGCCTTCTTCTCCAACTGATAGCAGTACATCGGGTCGTAATACTCCTCCAGCAACGGCACCAGCCAGGCAAAATGCACCTCCGTTGAGCCGGTACGCTTCTGCTCGGTCAGCGAAGCGTCGAGCGTGGCGGTCAATTCGGCAAAACGCTGAAGCCCCAGGCGACGACGAATCGCGAACAGGCCGTGATGCAGCCAGGCGCTGTACTCCTCCCAGCCTTTCTCTTCGCCAAATGCGGCGGTGAAGTCGTGATGCATATGGGCAAAGTACTCTTCGCGCAGACGCTCAAGACGCAGATCAAACGGATCCTCCACTACCGCGATCGGCGACTGAGCCATGCGATCGCGCAGGCACTCCGGCAGGTGGTTAGCGCCAATCATGTGACCTTCATCTTCCAGCACCCAGCGAACCTTGTCCCGCTGATACGCGCCTTTCAGCAGCGCGGTCGCCAGGTGGTTCTCAAAGGTTGCCTGAGAAAATTGGGGCGTCAGCGTGCGACCAAACGACGAGCCACGGTGGTGAGCCAGCCCTTCAAGATCGATCCCCAACGGCTGCTGGCGCACCAGCGGCGTTTTGCCGTTACCGGTGCAACCGCCGATCAGCACGATCGGATGGCGTACCAGCTCCTCGGTGGCCTGAATCGCCGCCTGACGTAGCGCCTTATAGCCGCCGACGATCAACGGGTAATCAATACCGTTTTCTTTGATCCAGCTTTGTGTGATATGCGAGCGCTGGCCGCCGCGGGCACAGCACAGATAGCCCTGCGGCGCACGGCGACAGGCATCGAGCCAGGCGTCAATACGCTGTTGGCGCGTCTGCCCGGAGACCAGTTTATGCCCCAGCGCCATTGCGGCTTCGGGCCCCTGACGTTTATAGCAGGTACCGACCGCAGCGCGCTCATCGTCGTTCATCAGCGGCAGATTGACGGCGGCGGGCATCGCGCCCTGAGCAAACTCAACGGGGGCTCGCACGTCAATGATGGGCGTTTCCGCGCGCAGAATCGCGCAGTAATCCGTCCCATTATTCATGGGGAAATCCTTCTTATTTAAATCGGGGGTCATGCGGTTATGGCGGGATTTTACGCTTCAGAGAGGGGGCCGGGGAAGGATAAGTTACTTTCCCCGGCATTTAAGGCTTAATTCAGGCGTGATTGCGCCCAGGCAATACCGCTTGCATACTCTGGCGGCAGCAGGGGTACCATCGCTTCCAGCGTGGCGCTGAGGCGGCCGGTATCGCTGTCATTGAGGTTCAGGTGGCCCACTTTACGGCCCTCGCGCACCTCTTTGTCATACCAGTGCAGGTGCACCAGCGGCAGCTTCAGCCAGTCATAGTTCAGGTCGGTGCCAATCAGGTTCACCATTACCGATGGGCTGTTTACCACCGGTGGTGGTAACGGCAGGTCGGTAATCGCACGCAGGTGCAGCTCGAACTGGCTGATGGATGCGCCATTCTGCGTCCAGTGACCGCTGTTGTGCACGCGTGGGGCCAGCTCGTTGATCAGCAATCCGGCCGGGGTGATGAAACACTCCATTGCCATGACGCCGACGTAGTTCAGCTCCTGCATAATCGCGCCGAGCATGGTTTCGGCCTGAGCCTGCTGCTGCGCGTCCGCCTGTGGGAAGGCGACGCTCATGCGCAGAATACCGTCCTGGTGCAGGTTATGGGTCAGCGGGTAGAACACGGTGCTGCCGTCATGGCCGCGCGCGCCAACCAGCGACACTTCACCGGAGAAGTTAATGCCCTGCTCAACGATGCATTCACCGTAGCACTCGTCAGGCAGCTGCGCGGTGTCATCTTGACGCAGACGCCACTGGCCGCGGCCATCGTAGCCGCCGGTGCGGCGCTTGACGATAGCCAGCTCGCCCAGACGACCGAATACTTCAGGCCACTCGTCGGCACTTGCCAGCAGTTGCCACGGGGCAGTTGCCAGATTGAGTTTATCGAACAGCTGCTTTTGCGTCAGACGGTCGGCGATAATCGGGAAGACGTCGCGGTTAACAAACGCGGTGTGCTCGGCCAGTTCGCGGGTCAGCGCGGTTTCCGGCCAACGTTCAATCTCTGCGGTGATCACGCTTTGCTGAAACGGCACGGCGGCCGGATCAGCTTCCAAACCTACCGGCCAGACGGCGATGCCCAGCGGCTCGCCGGCCTGACGCAGCATGCGGCCTAGCTGACCGTTGCCCAGCACGCAGACCTGCTTCATGCCGCACCTCGTGGGTCTGGGTTATCCAGCACTTCATCGGTTTGCGCTTTGCGCCAGTCGGCAAGGCGCTGGTGCAGTTCAGCGTCGTGCTGAGCCAGGATCTGTGCGGCGAGCAGGGCGGCGTTAGCAGCACCGGCTTTACCGATAGCCAGCGTCCCTACCGGAATACCGCGCGGCATCTGTACGATGGAGTAGAGGCTGTCTACGCCGCTTAATGCAGCGCTTTGCACCGGTACGCCGAGTACCGGCACCAGGGTTTTGGCGGCAATCATTCCGGGTAAATGCGCTGCACCACCGGCACCGGCAATAATCACCTGGTAACCGTTCTCTTCTGCCGTTTCGGCAAAGCTGAACAGCTTATCGGGCGTACGGTGGGCGGAAACCACTTCAACATGGTGAGGAACGTTCAGAATATCGAGGATTTCTGTGGCGAACTGCATGGTAGCCCAGTCGCTTTTGGACCCCATCACGATGGCGATACGTGCCGGATTATTGCGGGAAGACATGCGTCTTAAAACTCCTGTGGGTGTGCTGCACACGACGTTAGAGGCCACAGAGAATAACACGGAAAACGGGCGAGGAAAACGGTTGCGTCGCCACACGACAGGGGGATAAGGGGGAAAAATTAAAATGGGAAGGTGATAAGCGTAACGTCTTCTTTGGTGACGCGAATCATCGATCCTTCAGTATGCCAGGCACCGAGCACCGCGCGAAATGCCGCGTCGCCGTTAGCCTCAAGAGCGTGGATATCCGGACGATGAGTATGCCCGTGAATCAACCACTGCACGTGATGTTTCTCCATCACGTCGACGACGGCCTGCGGGTTTACGTCCATGATGTCCATTGATTTACTGCTGTTGGCGGCCTTGCTGTCATTGCGCATCTTCTGGGCAATACGGCGGCGGATAAACAGCGGCAGGGCGAGGAACAGTTTCTGGATCCACGGGGTATGCACTTTGGCGCGAAAGGCGAGGTAGCCCGGGTCGTCTGTGCAAAGGGTGTCGCCGTGCATAATCAGTATGCGACGACCGTAGAGGTCTAGCACCTTCTCTTCGGGCAACAGCTGCATACCACTCTCGTGGGCAAAGCGTTTACCGACCAGAAAATCACGGTTGCCGTGGATGAAGTAGCAGGGCACGCCGTCATCGACCAGCGATTTGATGGCAGAAGCGACTTCACGGTGCAGCGGGTTCGGATCGTCATCGCCAATCCAGGCTTCAAACAGGTCGCCTAAGATGTACAGCGCATCGGCCTGACGGGCTTCGCCGCCTAAAAAACGCAGAAAACCGGCGGTAATCGCCGGTTCTTCTGTTTGCAGATGAAGGTCTGCAATAAAGAGTGTCGCCACCAATTACTCGCTGACGGTCACGCTTTCGATGATAACGTCTTCTTTAGGAACGTCCTGATGCATACCGCTGCGACCGGTAGAGACCGCTTTGATTTTGTCGACCACGTCCATACCTTCAACCACTTCGGCGAAGACACAGTAGCCCCAACCCTGCAGGCTTTCGCCAGAGAAGTTCAGGAAGTCGTTGTCTGCTACGTTGATGAAGAACTGAGCGGTGGCGGAGTGTGGAGCCTGAGTACGCGCCATTGCCAGCGTACCACGGGTGTTTTTCAGACCGTTGTTCGCTTCGTTCTTGATAGCTTCTTTGGTGGTTTTCTGGTTCATGCCTGGCTCAAAACCGCCGCCCTGGATCATGAAACCGTTGATAACACGGTGGAAGATCGTGTTGTTGTAGAAACCTTCGCGGCAGTAGTCCAGGAAGTTTTTAACTGTTTCCGGCGCTTTGTCGTCGAAGGTTTTGATGACGATGTCGCCGTGATTAGTGTGGAAAGTAACCATTTCTGCATCCTGTTCCGTTTAGAGTGGTGCTTCAGCCCGCCTGTGGGCTGCACATAGGCATCTGTTATAGCATAACCGGGCGGCGCGATCATCTTGCATTGTGTGCTGCTTCCGGGTTGAATTATGGGTAGAATATACCGTTTAAGGCGAAAGCCCGGCTCACACACGTAAACATGGAATTCTCGATGCTAAAAATCTTCAACACAATGACTCGCCAGAAAGAGGAATTTAAGCCCATTCATGCCGGAGAAGTTGGCATGTACGTGTGTGGTATCACCGTTTACGATCTCTGTCATATCGGCCACGGCCGCACCTTTGTCTCCTTTGACGTCGTCGCACGTTACCTGCGTTTTCTTGGCTACAAGCTGAAGTACGTGCGTAACATCACCGATATCGACGATAAAATCATCAAACGCGCTAACGAAAATGGCGAGAGCTTTGTCGCGCTGGTCGACCGCATGATCGTCGAAATGCACAAAGACTTCGACGCGCTGAATATTCTGCGCCCGGACAACGAACCGCGCGCAACGCACCATATTCACGAGATCATCGAAATCACCGAGCAGCTGATTGCTAAAGGTCACGCCTACGTGGCGGACAACGGCGACGTGATGTTCTCGGTCCCGACCGATCCGAACTACGGCAAGCTGTCGCGTCAGGATCTGGATCAACTGCAGGCCGGTGCTCGCGTTGACGTGGTTGACGTGAAGCGCGACCCAATGGATTTCGTACTGTGGAAAATGTCCAAAGCGGGCGAGCCAAGCTGGCCATCCCCGTGGGGCGAAGGCCGTCCAGGCTGGCACATCGAATGTTCCGCCATGAACTGCAAACAGCTGGGCAACCATTTCGATATTCACGGCGGCGGTTCGGACCTGATGTTCCCGCACCATGAAAACGAAATCGCGCAGTCTACCTGTGCGCACGATGGCGAGTACGTGAACTACTGGATGCACTCCGGCATGGTGATGGTGGACCGCGAGAAAATGTCTAAATCGCTGGGCAACTTCTTTACCGTGCGCGACGTACTGAAGTACTACGACGCCGAGACCGTGCGCTACTTCCTGATGTCCGGCCATTATCGTAGCCAGCTGAACTACAGCGAAGAGAACCTCAAGCAGGCACGTTCTGCGCTGGAACGTCTGTACACCGCGCTGCGCGGTACCGACAAATCCGTCGCGCCAGCGGGCGGCGAAGCGTTCGAAGCGCGCTTTATTGAAGCGATGGACGACGACTTCAACACCCCGGAAGCCTACTCCGCGCTGTTTGATATGGCACGCGAAGTTAACCGCCTGAAGAGCGAAGATATGCATGCCGCCAACGCGCTGGCATCGCATATGCGTAAGCTCTCCTCGGTGCTGGGCCTGCTGGAACAGGAGCCTGAAGCGTTCCTGCAAAGCGGCGCGCAGGCTGATGACGGTGAAGTGGCGGAAATTGAAGCGTTAATCCAGCAGCGTCTGGATGCGCGTAAGGCCAAAGACTGGGCGGCAGCCGACGCCGCGCGTGACCGTCTCAACGAGATGGGCATCGTGCTGGAAGATGGCCCGCAGGGTACCACCTGGCGCCGTAAATAAGTCACTCATCGTAGCCCGGCCGAGCGCAAGCGACGCCGGGATCCTCTATATACTGCAGGGAGCAATACGGGAAAATGGGGGAGGGATGAGGCCCGGCGTCGCAGTGCAGCGATGCGGGTCTTGTCGGCCTGATAAGCAAAACGCCATCAGGCCATTCAGTGCGGATTGCCGGATGCGGCATAACGCCTTATCCGGCCTACAACTGTGCCAGTATCTTACGCCGTCACGGTGATGCTCTGACCTTCAAAGCTGACGGTTTGACCGGCCACAATTTTGCAGCGCTTGCGGGTTTCTACCGCACCGTCAACGTTAACCAGACCGTCGGCGATAGCGATTTTCGCCTGCGCGCCGCTTTCGGTCCAGCCTTCCAGTTTCAGTAAGTCACAGAGTTCCACATGCGGATGCTTACCCAAAGAAAATGTTGCCATCTTATGCCTTCTCCACGTCGTGATACTCTTCACACGCCTGTAAGGTGTTTTCAATCAGGGTTGCGACGGTCATTGGACCAACGCCGCCCGGTACCGGGGTGATGTAAGACGCGCGCGCGGCGGCATCTTCAAACACTACATCGCCGACTACTTTACCGTTTTCGAGGCGATTAATCCCGACATCAATGACGATGGCTCCTTCTTTAATCCACTCACCTGGAATAAAACCAGGCTTGCCGACCGCGACGATTAGCAGATCCGCGTTCTCAACGTGATGGCGCAGGTTTTTGGTGAAGCGGTGGGTCACGGTGGTGGTGCAGCCAGCCAGCAGCAGCTCCATGCTCATCGGGCGACCAACGATGTTGGAGGCGCCAATCACCACGGCGTTCAGGCCGTAGGTATCGATGTTATAGCGCTCTAGCAGCGTGACGATACCGCGCGGGGTGCATGGACGCAGGCGCGGCGCGCGCTGGCACAGGCGGCCAACGTTGTAAGGGTGGAAGCCGTCCACGTCTTTGTCCGGATCGATACGTTCCAGCACTTTGACGTTATCGATGCCCGCAGGCAGCGGCAGCTGCACCAGAATACCGTCGATGGTGCTGTCGGCGTTCAGGGTATCAATCAGCGTCAGCAGTTCGGCTTCTGATGTGGTTTCCGGCAGATCGTAGGAGCGGGAGACGAAACCCACCTCTTCGCAGGCTTTGCGCTTGCTGCCGACATAAATTTGCGATGCAGGGTTGCTGCCTACCAGGACAACGGCAAGCCCAGGGGCGCGTTTTCCGGCCGCAACTCGGGCCTTCACTTTTTCCGCAACCTCAGAGCGCACCTGCTGCGCAATCGTTTTACCGTCAATAATCTTTGCTGCCATCAGGGAAAATTTTCCATCTGTCATTAACGAAGGGGGGATGGACATATTTTGTCAGATGCGAGCCTCGCTGTCAGGTATCGTTTGCGAGTTTTCCGCGGAAAGTGATTTTGTTGAAGAGTTGAACGATAGTTGGCTGCTCTTTGTTCACTGCCTCATCACGCGCAGGTTTCGCAAGGAAATGGATTGACTCACCTGCCAGTGACCGTATAATTCCACGCGTTTCACCCCACCATGAAGTTTTGACTTCCCCAGTGCGCCCTTAGCTCAGTTGGATAGAGCAACGACCTTCTAAGTCGTGGGCCGCAGGTTCGAATCCTGCAGGGCGCACCATTTTCCTGAAATTCCCCCTACATTCTTCCCCTGGCAAGAGTGCGAATCTGCTCACATAATGTTCACTGTTCGTTTGTCGAAACCAAAACACGTCAATTATACTGTATGAAATTACAGTATGTTAGCGGAGGCAGTATGGACTACGAGATTAAGCAGGTTAAGCAACGTAAAATTGCCGGTTTTCATATGGTTGGCCCATGGGAGCAGACGGTCAAACAGGGTTTTGAGCAGCTGATGATGTGGGTCGACGGCCAGCAAATTCCTGCTCAGGAGTGGCTTGCCGTCTATTATGACAACCCGGATGAAGTGCCCGCTGAGAAGCTGCGCTGCGATACCGTAGTGTCGGTGGCTGATGATTTCGTTATCCCTGCCAACAGCGAAGGGGTGATGCTGGCGGAAGTGGCGGGTGGGCTGTATGCCGTCGCGCAGGCTCGCGTTATCAACCACGACTTCGCCACGCCCTGGTATCAGTTCTTTGATAGCGTCATGAAGGACGAAACCCATCAGTGGGCACCAAAGCCCTGCTTTGAGATTTACCACAATAACGGGGCGGAAGAGGGCTACTGGGATATCGAAATGTTTATCGCGGTAGAGCCGAAGGCCTGACCTGAAAACGCCAGAGCGTAAAGTGCGGCTCTGGCGTGGTCATCTGTTGGCGAACGCCCTGTATCGCGGGTGATTAATGCAATGCCTTCGCAATCGCGCTGAACATCAGCGAGGCTTCCAGCGGCTGGGCGCTGAACGACGGTTCCGCCTGTGGCCAGGTTGACCACTGGACGATCACCAGATTTTCCGCGCGGTTGACCATGATCATCTGGCCATAAATCCCCAGCGCCCACATGGATCCTTTCAACGAATCCTGAGGTGCTGGCACCACGTTTTTGGCGTTGGCAGGCACTTCGTTATTCCACCACTGATAACCATAAAGCCCCTGCGGATGCGCCACGGAGACAGAATTTTTCGCCTGATTCCAGTCGGCCGACTGAGCAACCCAGTGCTCCGGCAGAATCTGCTTACCGTTCGGCAGGCGGCCGTTGTTTAGCACGAATTCGCCGAAGCGGCCCCAGTCTTCCAGCGTGGCGTTAAAACCGTGTGCGCCAACATCATGCTGGTTTTTGCTGTAGGCGTGCCACACGCCATCGCTCGCCATGCCGTATGGCTGCCAGATGCTTTGCTCAAGGTAAGCGGCAAGCGTCATGCCCGTCGCGCGCTCCAGCACGTCGCCCAGCAGCCAGGCGCCGCCGGAGGAGTAAGACCAGACTTCACCCGCCGGGTGAGCGCGTTTCAGGCCTGAGACTAGCGTGCGGACGCAGTCGTAGGTACCCGCGTGTGCTTCACACTGCGTGAGTTTCGCGAAATCCGACTGCGGGTTGGCGTAATCTTCATTCCATGCCACGCCGGAGGTATGCTGAATCAGCTGTTTCAGCGTCACGCCGTCCCAGGCGGTGCCCTTCAGATCGGGTTCATACTGGGTAACCAGATCGTCCATCGAGTGAATTTTTCCCTCTTTTAACGCCACGCCTACCAGCGTAGATACCACCGATTTCCCGACCGAACGGGAGGTCCACAACGTGGTGTCGGTGTTGCCTGCGCCAAGGTATTTCCAGGCAATTTTACCGTCCTTCAGCACCAGCATGCCGCTGACGTTCTGGCGTTTCAGGTAGTCCTGAAGCGTCCACTGTTTGCCGTTGACCTGATAGCTCGCCTGCGTCAGCGGTTTTTCCGCCGCCACTAACGGCACGGATTTCCCGTGATGGAAAACATCGCCCTGATAGTTGCGGTAGTCGTTACGAAAACCGATAACGCGCTCGGCCTGATCCCAGGTCAGCATGGTTTTGGTATCGGGCAGCGTGGTATCAAAAGGAGCCGGGCAGGCGGTGAGCTCCGTGCCTTCACAGGCCGCCATGGCAGGAGAAGAGAGGAGTGCTCCTGCGACCAGGCTTGCCAGCAGACAGTACTTTGCAGGTAAGGATTTATGTTTATTATTCATAGCGTTCTCGATTTTAGTTATACCCATAGACATGTTGTCCCGGCGGGGTGACGGGAGGGGTGCAGTATAAAAATCGCCGCACTATAATAAAAAACGCGTAATGGGGGAAAAACCCCCGCATGTACTGCAAAAGGAGCCAGCGTGCCGTCATTGTCCTACTCATTTTCTCAGCTTGAAGCCTTTACCGCCGTCGCAGAGCAGGGCAGCCTGATGAAGGCCGCGATGAAGCTGGGAAAAGATCGCACTACGCTTCGCGATCTTATCGATCTGCTGGAAGATGGCCTTGGCTACCCGCTGTTTGTTCGTCAGGGACGATCGTTGCAGTTGACGACAGAAGGCGAACAGCTTCATCGCCAGGCGCACCTGCTGATGCGTCAGGCCAGGGCGTTTGAACAGTTTGCTCGTCAGGTGCCATCAACGGAGGTGCAGGAACTGGGCGTTGCCTACGATCCCTTTACGCCGCGCCGTTTTTTGCAGGCGTTAATTACCCAAATGGCGGCGCGGGGGATCCGCCTGAGCCTGAGATGCACTTCACGCGCTGAAGGTGAAAAAGCGCTGGCGTGCGGGCAGGCCGATCTGGGCTTCTTTCAGGCCAACAACCACAGCGTCGGCAGCGACATGGAGTGGCGTGCGCTCGGGGCCATCGACATGGATTTTTACGCCGCAGAGTCGCTGTTTGCCGATGTTGCGCGTCCCTGCTCACTGCTTGACCTCTCTTTAACGCCGCAGGTGGTGATGCATTCCACAAGCGATGTGCCTATGGCGCGGCGGCTGCAAATCTCCGGCAATATCATTGTGGCCAACGAACTTGAAATGCTGCGTAGCCTGATGGAGGCCGGGTGCGGATGGGGGTTTTTACCGACCCATTTTGAGGCGGCGCGTTGGAAAAATATTTCGACGATCCCTACGGTGGTGGGCAATGAAGGCATCAGCCAGACCATGGTGACCCTCTGGCGTCCGGGGAGCGAAAAGCGGATGTTGATTGATGACACGCTCGCCCGGCTGTCTGCGCTGTGGCGGGAGGTGAACGCACGAGCGGGTTAAACTACGTCGTTTACCGCCGTCTATCCGCCACAATCACCAGGCCAATGCCGGACAGGGTGATAACAATCGCCAACAGCATGCGCATATCAATGGCTTCGCCCATAAAGACCAGCCCGCCCAGAGCGGCAAGGCAGGGGACGCTGAGTTGCAGCGTACTGGCAGTGGTGGGGCTGAGCTGAGGCAATAGCGAATACCAGAGCAGATAGGCCCCGCCGGACATCAGCGCCCCGGAGAGCACTGCCAGCATCAGCCCCACGGCATCCGCCTGGACGTGAAAACCACTGAGCAGCAGCACCGCCAGCGCCATTGGAACCGCCAGCATGAAATTCCCGGTAGTGGCCGCTGCCGCATTCTGTACCCTCTTGCCGGTAATGCAGTAAACGGCCCACGCCGCGCCGGACAGGATCATCAACAGCGACGCGCTGCCGGAAGGATGCCCCGCACCGGGCAGCAGCAGCAGCGCCAGCCCGCCCATCGCCCATAACATGCCGAGACTTTTCAGCGCGGTCAGCCGCTCGCCGCGCATCAGCCCCCAGCCGGTCATTACGCACTGTACGGTGCCGAACAGCAGCAGTGCCCCTGCGGCGGTGGTTAGCGACAAATAGGCCAGCGAGAAGGCAAACACGTAAGTCGCCAGCAGCGCGGCATTAAGCCAGTTGAACTCAGGCTTGCGGCGAATCCCCGGGAGCTGTAGCAGCAGAAAAAGCGCTATCGCCCCGCTCAGCAGGCGCACGCTGCTAAACGATACCGCATCCATATGCAGTCCCTTCAGCGCCAGCCGACAAAGCAGAGAGTTGGCGGCAAAGGCGACCATAGCCAGGATAATTTTGAGCAGCACGGAAGAGTCCTCTGAGGGCGATGGAATAATTATGCATGAAGCCACACGGCGGCGGCATATTGTTTTGTGCGCTGGCCCGCTAACAACAACATGAAATTTTGTGGTTATTTCCCGTTGCTACTACTGATTGATACTTGATCACATCATGATAATGCGTATAGTTCTCGATCTCATTTTTATTCATTGTTGTTATCCGGCTGGCTCAGTAATCGGTGAGCGTATTTCACAGGGGGATTCTGAGGCGTGAGAAGCGAGAAACCCGTTGGGACCGACAATGAATTTTTTATTCGATACCAAGGGATGCTCTCATGAAAACAAAACTCTCCGTGCTGGCACTGGCGATAAGCACCGTGCTGCCTGCGGCCTACGCTGCAACCTCCGACGTTAAAACACCTCAGAAAAATCAGCCTGAAACGATAGTGGTTCAGGGCGTTGACGGTAGCGATTTCAAAGCCGGTGGCGAAGAACTGGTACCCGCTTACCTTGATGGACAAATTGCCCACGGCGGTCGCCTGGGGATGCTCGGTGAGCAGAAGGCGATGGACGTGCCGTTCAACGTCATCGGCTACACCTCGAAGCTGGTGCAGGATCAACAGGCTAAAACCATTGCTGACGTGGTCAAAAACGACGCGGGCGTTCAGGCGGTGCAAGGCTACGGTAACTTTGCGGAAACCTACCGCATTCGTGGCCTGAAGCTAGACGGTGATGATATGACCATGGGCGGGCTGTCAGGCGTGGTGCCGCGTCAGGTGGTCGACACGCAGATGCTGGAACGTGTTGAAGTCTTTAAAGGGGCGAACGCGCTGGTGAACGGTGCGGCAAGTTCCGGCGTGGGTGGGATGATTAACCTTGAGCCTAAACGCGCTGAAGACATACCGACTACGCGTATTGGCGTGGATTATACCGGTGATTCGCAGGTTGGAGGCTCGCTCGATGTCGGCCGCCGCTTTGGTGATGAAAACCAGTTTGGCGCGCGCGTGAACGTGCTGCATCGTGAAGGTGAAACCCGCATCGAAAATGATAAACGTCGCACGACGCTCGCCTCTCTGGGGCTGGACTACCGCGGCGATCGCTTCCGGTCCTCCCTTGATTTCGGCTACCAGAAAAAGACCTTCCACGGCGGTGAGATGGGCGTTGGGTTCGCTGCGATAAGCGAGATCCCTGCGGTGCCGAGCAATACCAAAACTACCGGCCAGAAATGGGGCTACAGCGATATCGAAAACGAATTTGGCATGGTAAAAGCCGAATACGATCTCACCGATAACTGGACCACCTACGCCGGTCTTGGCGCACAGCATGCTCATGAAATAGGGATCTACGCGACGCCAAAACTGACCAATGTGAATGGCGATGCCACCGTAGGCCGTCTGGATACCAACCGTATTATCGATAGCTTCAGCGGCATGGGCGGCATCCGCGGTAATTTCGATACCGGCGTCGTATCCCATAAAGTGAATATCGGTTACTCCGCGCTGATGCGTAGCGATGCCACGGCCTGGCGTATGTCCAAAGCGGCGAATAACCCGACCACTAACATTTATGATAATAACGGCGTAGTGATGCCGGACTACTCATCAACGGGCGGCAACTACCACGACCCGCTGACGACAGCGCGTAACCGCACTCAGGGCTGGCTGTTCAGCGATACGCTAGGCTTCTTTGATGACAAGGTGCTGTTTACCGCCGCAGCGCGTAACCATAAGGTGGTGATTCGTAACTACAGCAACGCGACCGGGCTGGAAACCACAACATCACGCTTTACCGAAAGCCGCTGGATGCCAACCTTTGGTCTGGTCTACAAGCCATGGGAGTCGGTGTCGCTCTACGCGAACCACACCGAAGCGCTGCAGCCGGGCGGTAATGCGCCAAGCACGGCGAAAAACTTCGGCCAGAGCATCGGCATTGCCCACTCGAAGCAGGATGAAGTGGGCGTGAAGGTTGACTACGAGCGCGTGGGTGGCTCTCTGGCGCTGTTCGAAATTAAGAAACCTTCAGGCGTGCTGAATAGCGACGGTTACTACGGCATGGATGGCGAACAGCGTAACCGTGGCCTGGAACTGAACGTCTTTGGCGAACCGGTGCTCGGCCTGCGTCTGACTGGTAGTACGCTGTGGATTGACCCAGAGATGACCAAAACGAAAGGGGGCCAGTACGATGGCAACGATGCGATTGGTGTCTCTCGCTTCTATGCTGTACTGGGCGCGGAATATGACATCAAACCGGTGGAAGGCTTAACGGCCACGGCGCGCGTGAACCATACTGGTTCGCAGTACGCGGATTCGGCCAATACCAAGAAGCTCGACAGCTATACGACGCTGGATCTGGGTATGCGCTACCGCATGCATCTGAATCAGGAGCAGAACGATCTGGTCTGGCGAGTGGGCGTCACTAACGTGACGAACGAAAAATACTGGTCCGGTGTCGATGACCTTGGCGTCTACCTCTACCAGGGTGAACCGCGTACCTTAAAAGTCTCGGTTAGCTACGACTTCTAAGTCATTGCTAAAATAGGGTTATTGCCCCGAAGACGCGTGCGTTTCGGGGCTTTTTACATCTGGGGAGCCGGTGCTGATGGCCTTGCGGCAAGCGGCGCTAAGTGTTAAAAGGTGCCCCTTCATAAAAATGCTAAGGGGTTAGACGTGAAAAACGCGTCAGCAGCATCCAGCCAGAATCAACCGGATGCATCGTCGGATAATAGCCCGACGCTTCACCGCGGATTACAGAACCGCCATATTCAATTAATCGCCCTCGGGGGTGCCATCGGCACTGGTCTGTTCCTCGGCATTGGCCCGGCCATTCAAATGGCAGGCCCGGCGGTCGTGCTGGGTTACGCCATCGCCGGCGTTATCGCTTTTCTGATCATGCGCCAGCTTGGCGAGATGGTGGTGGAAGAGCCAGTATCCGGCTCATTCGCCCATTTTGCTTATAAATACTGGGGGCCGTTCGCCGGATTTCTCTCTGGCTGGAACTACTGGGTCATGTTCGTGCTGGTGGGCATGGCAGAACTGACCGCCGCCGGGATCTATATGCAATATTGGCTGCCGCACGTTCCAACCTGGATCTGGGCGGCGGGCTTCTTTGTGCTGATTAACGCCGTGAACCTGGTCAACGTGCGCCTGTACGGCGAGACCGAGTTCTGGTTTGCGCTGATTAAAGTGCTGGCGATTATCGGCATGATTGGCTTCGGTATCTGGATGCTGACGACCGGCAACGGCGGCGAGCATGCCAGTATTGATAATCTCTGGCGTGACGGCGGCTTCCTCGCCACCGGCTGGAAAGGGCTGATTCTGTCGCTGGCGGTGATCATGTTCTCCTTCGGCGGGCTGGAGCTTATCGGGATTACGGCGGCGGAAGCGCGTAGCCCGGAGACCACGATCCCGAAAGCGGTTAACCAGGTGGTGTACCGTATTTTGCTGTTCTATATCGGCTCGCTGATTGTGCTACTGGCGCTCTACCCGTGGCAGGGTATTCAGTCTGACAGCAGCCCGTTTGTGATGATTTTCCACAATCTTGACAGTAACGTGGTGGCATCGGCGCTGAATTTCGTCATTCTGGTGGCCTCGCTGTCGGTCTACAACAGCGGCGTTTACTCCAACAGCCGCATGCTGTTTGGCCTCTCCGTGCAGGGGAATGCTCCGCGCTTTCTGACCAAAGTGAGCAAACGCGGCGTGCCGGTGAACTCACTGCTGCTCTCCGGGGCTATCACCTCGCTGGTGGTGCTGGTCAACTATCTGCTGCCGCAAAAAGCCTTTGGCCTGCTGATGGCGCTGGTGGTGGCAACGCTGCTGCTGAACTGGATCATGATCTGCATGGCGCACCTCAAGTTCCGCGCCGCCATGCGCCGTAAAGGTCGTGAAGCGAAGTTCAAAGCGCTATGGGCGCCGGCCAGCAACTACGTATGTATCGCCTTCCTGCTGATGATCCTCGTGCTGATGTGCACCATGGACGGCATGCGCCTGTCGGCGATTCTGCTGCCAGTGTGGGTGCTGTTCCTGTTCGTTGCCTTCAAAACCTTGCGCCGCAAAGCGTAAGTTTTCCCGCCCGGGCGAGCGCATGCGACCCCGGGAATGCACCGCCCATTTCTGTCGTGTTCATATCCCCCAGCGATTCCCTTCCGACAGCCGCCTGTTTTTTAATCGTGACGCCTCTCCCAAATTGACAACGGCAGACGGGATCTTCTTTTTGTAATCGATTACTTTTCTCCTGAGTTAGTTTTGTAATCGATTACTTTTGAGGGTGAAAACATGGTGTCTACAACGGAAAGTCGTGTCGAAAGCGGCGTACAGCACCGGCTGTTAGTCCCGCGCCTGTCGTTAATGATGTTTATGCAGTTTTTTATCTGGGGAAGCTGGTCGGTGACGCTTGGGCTGGTGATGACCCAGTACAACATGTCGCTGCTGATTGGCGATGCCTTCTCGGCGGGGCCAATTGCCTCGATCCTGTCGCCGTTCGTCCTCGGCATGCTGGTTGACCGCTTCTTCCCGTCGCAAAAGGTGATGGCGGTGATGCACCTGCTCGGCGCGGCGATTCTGTGGTTTGTGCCGCAGGCGCTGGTGGCGGAAAACGGCGCGCTGCTGATTGCGCTGCTGTTCGGCTACACGCTGTGCTACATGCCAACGCTGGCGCTGACCAACAACATCGCGTTCCACAGTCTGACCAATATTGACAAAACCTTCCCGGTGGTACGTGTGTTCGGCACCATTGGCTGGATTGTTGCCGGGATCTTCATCGGTGTGACCGGTATCTCCGACACTACCGGTATCTTCACGTTGGCGGCGCTGTGCTCGGTGGTGCTGGCGGTCTATAGCCTCACGTTGCCGCACACGCCAGCACCGGCGAAAGGGCAGCCGCTTAAGCTACGCGACCTGTTCTGTGCCGACGCTTTTGCGTTACTGAAAACCCGTCACTTCCTGGTGTTTGCCGTCTGCGCCACGCTGATTTCTGTCCCGCTCGGCACCTACTACGCCTACACCGCCTCGTTCCTGGCGGACGCGGGCGTGGCGGATGTCAGTACCGCCATGTCCTTCGGCCAGATGTCGGAAATCTTCTTCATGCTGATTATTCCGCTGCTGTTCCGCCGCCTGGGCGTGAAGTACATGCTGCTCATCGGCATGCTGGCGTGGTTTGTGCGCTATATGTTCTTTGCGCTGGGCATCAACGAAGAGACGCGCTTCCTGCTGTACCTCGGCATCCTGCTGCATGGTGTCTGCTATGACTTCTTCTTCGTGGTGGGCTTTATCTACACCGACCGCGTGGCGGGCGAAAAGGTGAAAGGGCAGGCGCAGAGCATGGTGGTGATGTTCACCTACGGTATCGGCATGCTGCTGGGCTCGCAGATTTCCGGCTCGCTCTACAACCATCTGGTTGCCGGGCAAACCATTCCGGCAGCCTGGGTAAACTTCTGGTGGATCCCGGCGGTGGCCGCGGTGGTTATTGCACTGATTTTCCTTGTCTCGTTCAAATATAACGAGAAAGCGCAGGCGTAATTTTTTTGAAAGGAGGGGGTATGAAAACCATCAAGGGACCGGGTATTTTTCTGGCGCAGTTTATTGGCGCAGAGCCGCCGTTTAATACGCTCGATGGGCTAGCTGAATGGGCCGCAGGGCTGGGGTTTAAGGCGCTACAGCTGCCGTGCAACCATCCGGCAATTTTTGACTTACAGCAGGCGGCGACCAGCCAGACTTACTGTGACGACATCACCGGAAGGCTTGCCGAGCGTGGGCTGGTCATTAGCGAACTCTCTACGCACCTGGAAGGCCAGCTGGTAGCCGTGAACTCGGCCTACGACAGCGCGTTTGACGCTTTTGCCCCAGCGGCGCTACGCGGTAACCCGGCGGCGCGTCAGCAGTGGGCGGTTGAGAGCGTGAAAAATGCGGCGCGAGCGTCGGCGCGTCTGGGTCTGAAGGCGCATGCCACCTTCTCCGGGGCGCTGGCGTGGCCTTACTTCTACCCGTGGCCGCCGCATAACGCGCTGCTGCTGGACGAGGCGTTTAACGAACTGGCTAGCCGCTGGCGGCCAATCCTGGACTGCTTTGACGAGCATGGTGTCGATCTGTGCTACGAAATTCACCCCGGTGAAGACCTGCACGACGGTGTGACCTTCGAGCGTTTCCTGGCGAAGGTGGATAACCACCCGCGCTGCCACATGCTCTACGACCCGAGCCATCTGCACCTACAGAATATCGACTACCTGGCGTATCTCGATATCTACCATTCGCGCATTCGGGCGTTCCACGTTAAGGACGCGGAGTTCGAGCGCAACGGGCGCAGCGGCGTCTACGGCGGTTATCAGAACTGGCTGGAGCGTGCCGGGCGTTTTCGCTCGCTCGGCGACGGCGATATCGATTTTAAAAAGATTTTCAGCAAACTCAGCCAGTACGATTTTGATGGCTGGGCGGTGATGGAGTGGGAGTGCTGCCTGAAGGACGCGCAGACCGGGGCGCGCGAAGGCAGCGAATTTATCAAACGGCATATCATTCCCGTATCCGCCCGGGCCTTTGATGACTTTGCCGCGGGCAGCGAGGTACGCGGATGATTCAGGTCGGTATTGTTGGCTCAGGTTTTATTGGCCCGGCGCATATTGAAGCGCTGCGCCGCCTGGGGTTTGTTGAGGTGGTGGCGCTGTGCGACGCTTCGCTGGAGCAGGCGCAGGAGAAAGCGCGACAGCTTAATATTCCGCACGCTTATGGCGACGTTGATGCACTTTTGGCGCACCCTGGGTTACAGGTGGTGCATAACTGCACCCCGAACTTTTTACATGCCGAGGTGAACCGGAAGATCCTGCGGGCGGGGAAACATGTCTTCTCTGAAAAACCGTTATGTATGACCTCCGATGAGGCGCGCGAGCTGGTTAAGATGGCGCAAGCAGCGGGCGTGGTGCACGGCGTGAGCTTCGTCTATCGCCAGTTTGCCATGGTGCAGCAGGCGGCGAGCATGATGCGTGACGGCAGTGCCGGGCGGCTTTTCTCCGCCTACGGTGGCTACCATCAGGACTGGATGCTGCTGGAAAACGACTTCAACTGGCGCGTGGACGCGCAGCAGGGCGGGGTTTCCCGGGCGGTGGCCGATATTGGCTCGCACTGGTGCGATACGGTGCAGTTTGTCACCGGGCGGCGCATCGTCGAGGTGATGGCCGACCTCGCGATCGTCTGGCCGACGCGCAAAGCCAGCCTCGGGTCGCAGGCAACCTTCAGCGATCAGCCTGATTCCTCCGGATACCAGGACGTGCCGGTAACCACCGAAGACGCGGGGTCGGTGCTGTTCCGCTTTGACGACGGTAGCAAAGGCTGTTTTAGCGTCTCGCAGGTGAGCGCGGGGCGCAAAAACCGCCTCCACTTTGATATCAACGCCAGTGCCTGCTCACTGGCCTGGGATCAGGAAACGCCGCAGCAGCTGTGGATTGGCCACCGCAGCCAGCCCAACCAGTTGCTGAGCGATGACCCCAGTCTGTTGAACCGCGACGTCGCCGGGCAGGCGCACTTCCCCGGTGGGCACAACGAAGGCTGGCCGGACGCGTTTAAAAACATGATGCTCAATTTCTACCAGGCGGTGCGTGCAGGGAGGATGCCGCAGGAGCATGAGCGCCGCTTTGCGTCGTTCAGCGAGGGGGAGAACGTGATGTATCTCATTGACGCTATTGTGAAAAGCCATCAGCAGCGGCGCTGGGTCAGCGTCGAACAATAACTGTGCGCCCGGTACGCCGGGCCCGTTTTTATGGTAGCCTGCACGCAAAGCGTTAATTGCAGGGAACGGCATAGCATGTCAATTCAGAAAATCGCCCAGTTGGCGGGCGTGTCGGTAGCCACCGTATCGCGGGTGTTGAACAACAGCGAAACGGTGAAAGCGAAGAACCGCGAGCGGGTGCTTCAGGCTATCAAAGAGAGTAACTATCAACCGAACCTGCTGGCGCGCCAGCTGCGCACGGCGCGTAGCTCGATGATCCTGGTGATGGTGTCAAACATCGCCAACCCGTTCTGTGCGGAAGTGGTAAAGGGCATTGAAGAGGAAGCGGAGAAAAACGGCTATCGCATTCTGCTGTGTAATTCCGGCTCTGATATCGAACGTTCGAAGTCTGGCCTGCGTCTGCTGACCGGCAAGATGGTGGACGGCATTATCACCATGGATGCGTTTGCTCGCTTGCCGGAACTGACCACGGTGATTGGCGACGCGCCGTGGGTGCAGTGTGCCGAATATGCCGATGCGGGGGACGTTTCCTGCGTGGGTATTAACGACGTTGATGCGGCCCAGCATGCGGTAGGCTATCTGGCGGCGCAGGGGCATCAACGTATTGCTCTGATTAACCATGATTTAAGCTATAAATATGCCCGCCTGCGTGAGCAGGGCTATCAGGACGTGCGGCAACAGCAGGGGCTCGGTTTCGTGGCGGTGGAATATGCCGACGATCTCAGCGCGGCGGCGGGCAAGGCGGCGATGAAAAACCTGCTGGCGATGAACCCGCGCCCGGATGCGGTGTTTGCCATCTCGGATTCACTGGCAGCAGGCGCTATTCGTGCCATCGAGCAGGCTGGACTGCGCGTACCGGAAGATATCGCCGTGGTGGGTTTCGACGGCACGGAGCTGGCGGAAATGGTCTCGCCGCAGCTCACCACCGTGCAGCAACCCTCAAGGGAGATTGGCGCTAAAGCGGTCACGTTGCTGCTCAATAAAATCGATAACCCGGACGTTGCCCCGGAACGGGTGATGCTGGAGTGGCGTTTTATTCCTCGCGCCAGTGCCTGATATTAGCGTTGCCGGATGGCGTTTCGCCGCCATCCGGCAATGTTTCTCCTACCGCCTGATAACCACCAGCAGCCCGCACACCACCAGCCCCGTCCCCAGCAACTGCTCCACCGACAGCGGCTCGTCCAGCAGCCACCAGCTAAACAGAATGGTCAGAATCGGCCCGATTAACCCAATCAGCACCGCCTTCGCCGCCCCGATGCGGTGAATAGCCGACGACAGCCAGAATATCGGCATCACCGTGGAAAATACCGCCATCCCTGCGCTGTAGGCATATATCTGCCACGGCAGGTTGAGCGTAGCGACGGGGCGGGTGGCAAAAAAGTGCACCTGCGTCGCCGCAATCGACACCAGCAGCGCCAGCATCGAAAACGGGATCGCCCCCATGCGCCCGATAGCCACCTCCGCCCCGGCGTTGTAAATGGCGTAGGTGATAGCGCAGCCAAACACCAGCGACCCGCCGATCAGTACCGAATGGCTATCGGCGGTAAGGCCGAGGTCGTGCACAAAGGCAATCAGAATACCGCCGTAAGAGAGCAGCATTGCCAGCAGCAGCTTCTTCTCAAAGGTTTTGCCGAGAAAAAAGACGCCAATCAAGATGGTCAGCATCGGGTAGGTAAAGAGAATCAGCCGCTCCAGACCGGCGGTAATGTACTGCAGGCCCATAAAATCGAGCATCGCCGAAGCGTAATAACCCGCCACCCCGAGCACCACCAGCAGGGCGTAATCCTGGCGATGTAGCGTGGGTATTTTACGCAGTACCGGCAGCGCGGTGAGGGCAATCAGCGGCAGCGACATCGACATACGCAGCATCAGCAGCGTGACCGGGTCAACCGGTGCGACCTCATAAGCCAGCTTGACGAATATCGCTTTAAACGAAAAGCCGAACGCCGCGAGTATCGCCAGCGAAAACCCGGCGACCCGGGAGGTGAGATGCAGCTTCACCGTGCCTGTTCCTGGTGCTTGCTGATTTTTTGCCACATCAGTACCGGGTTGGAGTACATCGGGAAGTGCCCGCAGTGGGGAATTTCAGCAAGCGTTACGCCGCGCTGTTCGATATCCGCCAGATAGCTCAGCGTGTTGTTCTGCTCGCCGTACATAAACATTTTCGGGCAGGGCAGATTTAAAAACTTCGCCATCAGGTCGCCGTGGTCGGAATAGTCCACCATCGAGGTAAAAATGGGCCTGACCGCCGCTGCTCGCACTTTATGCTTGAGGCTGACGGCATACAGCGCGCTGGCCCACGCCGGAGACTGATGAGTACGGACGATAAAATCGGCGAAGAACTGTTCATCGTCACCGTCCGGATAATCAATCGCCTGGCGGCTCAGGAAGCAATCTTCCGGGGCGATATTACCCTCGATATCAACAAAGCTGAGTACCCGCTCGGGGTGGGCGTGCGCCAGCATCAATGCGGTCAGGCCGCCCATGGAATGGCCGACGAGGTGAAAGCGCTGGAAGCCCAGTTGGTCAATCAGCGCGAGCGCCGTCTCGACTAAAAATGGAATCGAAATTTTTTGCAGGTTTGGGCATTGCGTCTCCCCGCAGCCGGGGGCGTCGTAGGCGAGAAACGGTTGCCCGTCGAAGGCGGCGTGACGCACGATATCGGCGTAGTCTTCTTTGGTTGAACCGAAGCCGTGGAGAAATACAATCGGTTCACGATTACCGGTGCGATGAATGGCGGCTACCTGCATCGGCGTCGCTTGTACCGTTAGCGAAAGGCGCTCGCGGTGAAATTCGTGGTGCATAGTTACTCTTCTTATTCATTCGTGGGATGGCTATCGTCGCCGTGATTCTCTGATATGTAAAATCGTATTAAAGTAATGCTCTGATATATTTTTAATATCGTTTGGCGCAAGCATTGAAGGGAGCCATGCAGAGATGATCAATTTTCGCATTATTCGCCATATGTGGCTGTTTCTCGCCGTGGCGGAGGAGAAACATTTTGGCCGCGCGGCGAAGCGGCTTGGCATGACGCAACCGCCCTTAACCCAGCAGATTCAGGTGCTGGAGCAGTCGCTAAAGGTGCAGCTGTTTGACCGTTCAAAGCGTAACGTTCAGCTCACGCCCGTCGGGCTGGCCATTCTGCCGGCGGTCAAACGTTTTGCCGAGCAGGTTGAACGGCTGGAGCTGGCGGTGAACGAAGCGGTGGCCGGGCATACCGGCATGCTGACCATTGGCGCTATCAGCACCGCGATGCTCGACGTGCTGCCGCCGCTGATTGATAAGATGAAGGCATGCTACCCGGATATCGTGATTTCCATTAAAGAGATCGACAGCGCTGAAGCAGTGCTGGCGCTGCAAAACGGCGAGATCGATCTGGCCTTTGCACGGCTCACCGGGGAGATGGGCGAGGGGATTACGCTGTTGCCGCTGTCCAGCGCCGAACTGGTGGTGGCGCTGCCTCGTCAGCATCGGCTGGCAGCCGAGCCTCGGATTGCGCTGCGTGATTTGATGCAGGAAGAGTGGGTGATGTTTTCACGTCACCTGAGCCCGGTCTATTTCGACAGCATTACCGCTGCCTGTCGCAGCGAAGGTTTCTCGCCGCGAATTATCCACCACGTCCGTTCGGTCTCTTCGCAGATTGCTTTTGTCGGTTGTGGGCAGGGGATTGCGCTGGTGCCGGACTCGCTGGAGCGTCTGTCACCGGCCAACGTGGTCACGGTGCCGCTCGACCAGACGATTGAGGTGATCACCACGGCGGTGGCCTGGTCAGCCAGCCGGAAAAATCCGCTGGCTGACAAGTTTATCGCCCTGATTCAGACGCCTGAGGTGGCGTGATTACTGCCCGATAGCACCCGCGAGGGCGCGAATATCATTACCGGTTGGCGACTGATGTATCCGCAGGCCAAACTCTTCGACCACGGCAAAAATATGGTCGAAGATATCGGCCTGAATACTTTCATATTCCGCCCAGATAACGGTGTTGGTAAACGCATATATCTCAATGGGCAGGCCGTTATTATCCGGTGCCAGTTGGCGTACCATCAGCGTCATATCCTTGCGAATTTTCGGATGGTTACGAAGATATTCGTTGAGATAGGCGCGGAAGGTGCCGATATTGGTCATTTTGCGCAGGTTAAGCACCGAATCATCGCTGCCGTACTCCTGGTTCCACAGGCTAATTTCCTGATAACGAGAGTCCATATACGGCTTTAACAGTCGCGCCTGAATTAAGCGCTCTTGCTCTTGCTCATCGAGGAAATGGACGCTGGTGGTATCAATGTTCAGGCTGCGCTTAATTCGACGTCCGCCGGAAGCCGACATGCCGCTCCAGTTTTTAAACGAATCGGAGACCAGCGACCAGGTGGGAATAGTGGTAATGGTGTTATCCCAGTTACGCACTTTGACCGTGGTTAAGCCAATATCGGTGACCGCACCATCGGCGCCGTATTTCGGCATCTCCAGCCAGTCGCCGAGCTTCAGCATATCGTTCGCCGACAGCTGAATACCGGCCACCAGACCGAGGATCGGGTCTTTAAAGACCAGCATCAGTACCGCCGCCATGGCCCCCAGACCGCTTATCAGAATCGCCGGTGACTGCCCCAGCAGCAGGGAGATCATCAGGATGCCAATCAGAATCGCACTCACCAGTTTTACGCCCTGGAATATGCCTTTAAGCGGAAGCTGAGAGGAGAAGGAGAGCTTCTGTGACAGATTGAAAATAACGTCCAGCAGCGAGAAGAACGACAGCAGGGCATATAGCATCACCCACAGCTGCGCCACCGTGGTTAATATTTCCGCTGCTTCACTGCCTTTTTGCAGCCACAGCACGGCCTGCACGTTAACAATGATCCCCTGTAACGTAAACGCCAGTCGGTGAAACAGCTTATTCTGCGTGATGATTTGCAGCCATAAATGGCTGCTGGCCTGCGCCCGCTTTTCGAAGGTGCGCAGCACCAGACGGTGTAAAATCAGATGAACAATGATGGCAGTGAGAAAAATAATACCAAAGATGATCACCAGCGAATTGGTATGGTTTATTTCAATGCCCATCTCTTCTATCTGGGAAATGAGTTCCTGCATAACGTCTCCTATATAGCCAGCCTTTAATAATGACCAGGCTGGCTATAATATGCAAACAGGTATACAGGAACTTAATAATCAGGAAGTTGCCATTGTCGGGCTACGGTTTAAATGATGGCGCAGGCCAATGGCAATGACCGCCAGCAGCAGCATCATCACCGCCTCTACGCCGAGAAAACCGATCATCGCCTGCGGATAGCTGCCGTGATGGTTACGCATCAGCATCAGCAGCAACGAGCCAAATACCGCCGGGCCCAGCCCCAGCGTGGCCTGCTGCAGCGTACTCAGCAGCGCGCTGCCCGCGCCCGCATCGTTAGCGGTAATATCGCGCATTCCCACACGGTAGAAGCAGTTCACAATCAGCGCCTGGCCGTAGCCAATCAGCGCCGTGGCGGGTACCAGCGTCAGCGTGGTGGTCGCCTGGCCGTAATGATGAAAGGTCTCCATCAGCAACAGCAGGCCGCTAATTTGTACCACCAGACCGGCAACCAGGATGCGCCCCATGCTGTGGCGTGCAATCAGTTTCGGCGCGTACATTGCCGACAGGAAATAGGCCACGCCAAGGGCGATAAAGCTGTTGCCCGACTGCCACGGTGCCATGCCGAGGCCGGACTGCATGGTCAGCGCCATACAGAACATAAACCCGGACCAGGCGCTGAAAAACAGCAGCGCAATCACCATACCGAAGCGAATGCTTGCCAGTTGAAGCAGACGCGGCGGCAGCAGTGGATGCTCGCCGCGCTGTTCTTTGCGCAGCGCGGTGGCGCGCATCCAGAACAGCAGCGGGATAATCGCCAGCAGCATCAGGCGCATCGACCACGGCCAGTGCAGCTCCGGCCCCAGCGCCATCGGGAACAGCAGGCAGCAGAGAATAAGCCCAAGGCTGAAGGTGCCCTGCCAGTCGATGGTGGAGTGTTCATCACGGCGGGTTTCTGGTACGTAACGGCGACTGAACGCCAGCACCAGCAGGCCAATGGGCACGTTGATAAAGAAGGCGTTACGCCAGCCCATCCCGGCGATATCCGCCGACACCAGCCAGCCGCCGAACATCTGCCCGACGATAAACGAAATACCGCCAATGCCGCCGTACAGACTAATGGCGCGAGCATGCGCCGTCCCCTTCAGCGTGACGTGCAGCGTGGCGAGGATCTGCGGCACGATAAGCGCCGCGCCAGCGCCCTGAAGCGTACGGGCGGCGAGCAGGGCGGTGATTGAGTTAGCGACTCCGCACAGCAGTGACGCGAGGCTAAAAACCGCCACGCCCCACATAAACAGACGGCGGCGACCATAGTTGTCGCCAAGCTTGCTGCCCATCGCCAGGCAGACGGCGAACGCCACGCCGTACAGCGCCACAATGAGCTCTAGCTGGGTGGGGCTGGCATGCAAAGACTCGGTGATGGAATCCAGCGCGACGTTGGTAATCGAGGTATCGATTTGGGGCAACATCAGGCCGGTCAGCAGCAGGAAAAGCCCTGCGCGACCGGGTGAAACAGCAGACGTTTTCATGGTGACTCCATTGCGTCATTCAGCGATTGGACGTAGCATCGCTGATTAAATAAACGGGTACCAGTTCCTGGTTATACTGGTACTGGCACTACTATGCTGGAGATACCATGAGCCTCATCAGCCACAGTGAAATGGACGTATTGCAGACACGGCAGATGGATAACCGTAAGCAGCTGGGTGCATTTCTTCGGGCGCGACGGGAAAGTCTCGACCCGCAGCGGTTGGGGTTACCGCGCAGCGGGCGACGGCGCACGCCGGGCCTGCGTCGCGAAGAGGTGGCGATGCTGGCGGACGTTGGCGTGACCTGGTATACCTGGCTTGAGCAGGGGCGCGAGGTTAATCCGTCGGTGGCGGTAATGCAAGCGGTCGCCGAGGCGCTCCAGTGCAGCGAACTTGAGACGCGCCACCTGTTCGTGCTGGCGGGGCTGACGCCGCTGGAGTCCGCCAATGTTCCTCAGTGCGAGGGCATCAGCCCCGGCACGCGCCGTATGCTGGACAGTTTGCTGCCTCAACCGGCCAGTATTCAGAAGCCCAATTTTGATATCGTGGCGTGGAATGAGGCATTTTGTCGGCTGATGGGCGTCGATTTTTCCATCATTCCCGAAGATGAACGAAATTGTATCTACCTGTATCTGACCCATCCCGGCTGGCGTAGTCGACTGGCTAATCCTGACGTACTGGGCAACTTCGTCTCCTATTTTCGCGCCGCGATGGCGGAACACCGGGGAGAACCGGCGTGGGAGAACAAGCTTGCTCGCTTCTTCGCCGCCTCCGCCGAGTTTGAAGCCCTCTGGCACCAGCGCTACGAAGTACGCGGCGTCGAAAACCAGATCAAAACGTTCCGCCACCCTGATTTTGGCGAATTCCAGCTACAGCAGATGTACTGGTACTCCGCGCCGCGCAACGGCTCGCGTCTGCTGGTTTATTTACCGGTAGATGAGGTAGGGGAAGGGGTGTTGGCGAGGTTGTAGTACGGGGGCGGCACGTTGCCTGGATGGGCTACCTGGTGTATGCGTTTTACGATCCGCTATCCATGTTTAAAACCGGAATCTGAACTTTGATGCTAGCAGGAGTAGGGTGATGCAAAACGGGTGAATTAACCTTTAATGCAATTTGCCTTATATGCTAATATTCAGGGACGAAAATCGTGTTCAGAATTCTTGTTCATGTAGATGCCAGAGAGGAATTGCTGGCATTGCCTGCTTCTGCGCAAGCGAAGATGATCGGCAAGATAGAAAAACTTCGGCTAAATCCAACTGCTCTACGAGAGCCAGACAGTAAACCTCTACCTCACGGCCTTTTTGAAATACGTACGGTAGGGATGATTCATTGTCGCGGTATCTATGCTTTTCAGCAGGGGAAGACGATTTTCTTACTGCGCGTATTTATTAAAAAAACGCAAAAAACACCTCCAGCGGAACTCCGTCTGGCATTAAAACGGCTACAGGAGATGCAGGATGAGTAAGAAGGTAATTGATTGGGATGACCTGAGAGCCGAAATGCTGGAACGGTCAGACGTGAAGGCGGCGTTTGATGCGCAGGAACGGCAGGAACGTCTGCGAGACATGCTGGCGCAGTGGCGTAGCCGTGCGGGCCTGACGCGAGCGCAGGTTGCGCAGCGAATGGGTGTGAGTGCCCCGACGGTGTCCAGGATGGAAGCCAACGTAACACGAGCAAGCCTCGATACGCTGACGCGTTATGCGCTAGCTTGCGGGGTGAAACATCCGCAGATCTTGCTGTATTGAGATTCCCCGGCGGCGCTTCGCCTGGACGGGCTACTCGAATATTGTAGCCCGGCCAGGCGAAGCGCCGCCGGGAAGGCACGGCGGCTAAATTAGATCTCGGTAATCACCGCTTCTTCCGGCAGACGAGATTTTGGCAGCGCTTTGTTGAAGTCTTCCACGCTGTGGTGGCCAACCGGCACCACGACCAGGCTGGTGAAGCCTTTCTCTTTCAGGCCAAACTCGGCGTCCATGATCTCGGCGTCGAAGCCTTCGATCGGTACTGCGTCGAGGCCCATTGCGCCCATCGCCAGCAGGAAGTTACCCACGTTCAGATAGGTCTGGTTAGCTGCCCACTGCGCGTCGTCGTGACGTTCTTTACGGTGCAGGTCGGCGAAGAAGGTGCGGCCTTTGTGGTTAGCGGCTTTGGCTTCTGGCGTCGCAAAACGGCCATCGGCATCTTCCTGATCCACCACTTTTTCCAGCCAGGCATCGTCGATCGCGGTTTTTGCGCAGAATACCACCACGTGGGAAGCATCCAGCATTTTGCGTTCGTTGAACACGTAACCGCCCGCTGCGGATTTCGCCACGCGCGCTTTGCCTTCGTCGGTGCTGGCGACGATAAAGTGCCACGGCTGGGAGTTGGTGCTGGAAGGGCTATAGCGCAGCAGGGTTTTCAGAGCAGCAGCCTGCTCGGTGGTCAGCTTTTTGCTGGCATCAAAGGCTTTGGTGGAATAGCGCGCTTTAGCAACGGAAACGATGTCCATAAACACTCCTGAATGATAAAAAGCACCGCAAATCGGTGCGTCGTATCAAAGCAGGGTACCGCGCGATTTAACAAATGAGAAGGGTGTAAAATGCGATAACACTTATCGCATTTAACGCAAAATCAAACGGGACGCACGCGCTGTTGCACGCGTTTTGGCAGCTTGTTCACCACCAGATTCCACGAATCTTCAATCAGACTGTTGAGCAGATCGACCGTGATCTCATCGCCAGGATGAACCGAAATCCAGTGCTTTTTGTTCATATGATAGCCCGGCTTGATGTGCGGGTAGATAGCCTGGTGCAGCAACGATTGTTCCGGGTCAACCTTCAGGTTGATGATAGGTTCGCCGCGCAGATAGGCCTTGAGCATAAACATTTTGCCCTCAACCGTAAAAACATCGTACTCCGGGCCGAAAGGCCAGTAGATGTCGGAGAAGGGCAGGGTTAGCGCAAACTCGTGCGCCCGTTCATGCAGCGTTTTACCGTCCATTACTCACCTTCCGCCAGGGCCAGCCACATCGCTTCGAAGCCCAGCGCTTTGAACTTATCGGCACGCTGCGGTTCCCGGCTAGCAAATTCAATCGTGGTTTCCGCCAGCGACAGGAACAGCGCATCGCCAAAGGCGCGGAAGTCATCGGACATAAAGACCGGGCGCACCGAGCGCTGGCAGAGCTTTTGCAGCTCCGGGAACATCGCTTTCACCTGAGCGGTGGTCTCTTCGGTGATTTTTTCGCTCACCGCCATGCGTCGCAGCGCGTGGTGTCCGGTCGGGTTGCGTACGCCCCAGTCGATGTAGCTGTTCCAGATGCTATGGGTAAAGTCTTTTGGTACTTCGGTATCCACCAGCCCGGCTTTCATCGCCTCGCACAGGCCGGTTTTCAGATGCAGATAAAGCGCATTAAGCAGGTCGTCTTTGGTGGCGAAATAGCGAAACAACGTACCCTCAGCAACCCCCGCACTGCGTGCAATTAGCGCAGTCGATGCGGCAATGCCGGATTGGGCAATGGCGCTGGTCGCAGCGTCCAGTAACGCTTGTTTTTTATCTTCACTCTTCGGACGAGCCACTACACTTTACCTCTCTGACTGTAAAAAACGTGATTGAAACATGCCGACCCCAGGGACTTCAACGTCGATTGTCAAATTTTGAAAATTGCTTGACGATTTTTTCCCCGCCTTTCTATAATGAGTGCCTACTCACTCATAATCAACCTTTTTAGTGTGGCTTCCTGGATGAAGCCGGTCCAGGGTCAGGATATGAAACCTTTTATCATCAGTGTGGTTGCCATCATGCTTATTGCCAGTGCTGCAAGTTTACCCTTTGTCCTGAACGCCGGTTTTGGTCAGGCGCCGCAAGGGGTTGAGAAAAGTCAGATTGAACGTTCGCCGAACTATCGTGACGGCGCGTTCCAGAACGCCTTGCCAACGCCTGGCTTTACCGGTGACAAAAACATGGTGATGGCGTGGTGGGAGTTTTTAACCGCCAAACGCGAAAATGCCCGCCCGATGCAGCCGTTGCCGATGGTGCCGACCGATCTTGCCAGCCTACCGCTGGGGCAGGACACCATGATTTGGCTCGGCCACTCCTCGTGGTACCTGCAGCTGTCAGGCAAACGTATTTTGATTGATCCAGTGTTCAGCAGCTATGCCGCGCCGTTCTCGTTTCTGAATAAGGCGTTTGAGGGCAACTACCCGTGGCGCGCGGAGAACATGCCGGAGATAGACCTGCTGATCATCTCTCACGACCACTACGATCACCTGGATTACGCCACCATCAAGGGGCTGATGCCGAAGATCAAACATGCCGTGGTGCCGCTTGGCGTGGGTTCACACCTGCGTTACTGGGGGATGAAAGATGAGCTGATTACCGAAGCTGACTGGCAGCAGAGCGTCACCATCAGCGATGCGCTGAGCGTGCACGTGCTGCCCGCGCGTCACTTCTCTGGCCGCGGCCTGAAGCGTAACCAGACCCTATGGGCGAGCTTTATGTTCGTGACGCCGACGCAGAATATCTACTACAGCGGCGACACAGGCTATGGCCCGCACTTTAAAGCGATTGGCGAGCAGTTTGGTCATGTGGACGTCGCCATTATGGAAGACGGTCAGTACGACCAGGACTGGCGCTACATCCACATGATGCCGGAACAGACGGCGCAGGCGGCGGCGGATCTCAACGCTCGCCGTGTGCTGCCGGGCCACGCCGGGCGCTTCGTGCTGGCGAAACACACTTGGGATGATCCGTACAAACGTCTGGCGCAGGCCAGCAAAGACAAAGCGTATCGGCTGCTGACGCCGATGCAGGGCGAGCCGGTGTGGCTTGCTGATACCGCACAAACATTTGGTGCCTGGTGGGAATAACCACCGGCAGTCGTTAAACGAGGGGAGGGTGTATGACCGAATTAGCCACTCAGGTTGTCGACACACTGGTCGAATGGATTGACGACAATCTGCATCAGCCATTGCGTATTGATGAAATTGCCCGTCGGGCAGGGTACTCAAAATGGCATTTACAGCGTATTTTCCTGCAGCACAAAGGGGAGAGTCTGGGGCGTTACATTCGCCACCGGAAGCTGAATCTGGCGGCCGATGAGCTGTGTACGACCGATCAAAAGGTTTACGACATCTGCCTGAAGTACGGGTTTGATTCCCAGCAGACCTTTACCCGCATTTTCACCCGCACGTTCCATCAGTCGCCGGGTGCCTACCGCAAAGAGAATCATCGTCCGCAGACGCATTGATTCGGCCCCGGGGTCGGCGTAAACGCCTCGCCCGGGCTACCCAACCATCTCATACCCCGTAGCCCGGCCGAGCGCAGCGACGCCGGGGAATCACGGCCATTAATCCGCCAGCGAAAACCAGCGCCGCCATACGAAACGAATCACCAGATACTCAATCGTCCCCAGCGCCAGAAACCACACGCAGAACAGTACGGTGTACAGCTGGCTCAGATCCATAAAATGGAAGGTCTCAACCAGCTTTTGCGCCAGCGTCAGCCCCAGCGACGGCGCAGGCAGCAGCAGGCAGGAGAGGAGCGCCAGCAATAAAATACCGGCAGCGGTCATCAGGGATTCGAGCGGATGCTTCATATAATGTTAATCTTTGGTTAAAGATATTATTGTCCGGTAATTTTTAATAGAACGCAATGTTTCTAATTAAACAAATCCCTTAGTGAATAATTAATATAAATCACCAGACCTACGATAATAATCGTACATTGATAAATGAAATAATGTTCTGGTTTAAATTAAATATAGCTTTCGTAAATTAACGTCATGCTCCAGATAATATTTTTACAAAAGTATAAGTACTATATCCAACCAGCGTGGCAATCACGATAGCCAGCGCTACGTACAGCGCCAGGCGGCGCCCTTTGTAGATTCCAAACATAATGACCTCGTTTAGATGGGGTTTAGGAACATTCTGTAATATTAATATTAGTAATTCAGCTTAATGTCATTCTGAAAATTTAAAAAGCAAAAAATATTGTGATTCAATAAATATTTTTGCTCGAAAATATTATTCAGTGATATCGCCTTGGCCAGAAATGGAATTCGGGCTTTCCGTTCGCAGGAATTTAAAAGGAAACCTTATTGTGTCTAAAATGATGAACGCCCAGAATGTGCCGCACGCGGGTCACGACCCGCATGAGCACGCCTACCAGCAGACCTCCGAGCAGGTGCTGTCACACCTGAACAGCCAGCCTGACGGTCTGAGCATGGACGACGCCGCCGCGCGTCTGAACACCTACGGCCCGAACGCACTGCCGGAGAAAAAAGGCAAACCCGCGTGGCTGCGATTCCTTGCCCACTTTAACGATGTCCTTATTTACGTCCTGCTGGCCGCGGCGGCGCTGACCGCCGTGATGGGCCATTGGGTCGATACCTTTGTCATTCTCGGCGTCACGGTGATTAACGCCCTGATTGGCCACATTCAGGAAAGTAACGCAGAGAAATCGCTGAAAAGCATCCGCAATATGCTCTCCAGCGACGCGCGCGCCATTCGCGGCGGCAGCCATAAAACGGTGGCGACCACCGACCTGGTGCCGGGTGATATCGTGGTACTGCGTGCGGGCGACCGTATTCCGGCGGACATGCGCCTGATTGAAGCGCACAACCTGCGCGTGGAAGAGGCGATCCTCACCGGCGAATCCACCGTGGTTGATAAGCACACCGACGTGCTGCACGGCGAACTGCCGCTGGGCGACCGTACTAATATGGTCTTCTCTGGCACCACCGTCAGCGCCGGTGGCGGCGTGGGCGTGGTCGTGGCGACCGGGCAGGAGACCGAACTGGGCCACATCAACCAGATGATGGCCGGTATTGAAAAGCACCGCACGCCGCTGCTGGTGCAGATGGACAAGCTCGGCAAAGCGATTTTCGCCATCATCCTGGCGATGATGGGCGCGCTGTTTGTCTTCAGCATGGTGCTACGCGACATTCCACTGGGCGAGCTGCTGCTGTCGCTGATTAGCCTCGCGGTTGCCGCGGTACCGGAAGGTCTGCCGGCGATTATCTCGATTATTCTGTCGCTGGGCGTGCAGGCGATGGCGCGTAAGCGGGCGATTATCCGCAAGCTGCCGACCGTTGAAACCCTGGGCGCGATGACCGTGGTCTGCTCGGATAAAACCGGCACCCTGACCATGAACGAAATGACCGTTAAAGCGATCATTACCGCCGACAGCTGCTACCGCGTTGACGGCAACAGCTACGAGCCGCACGGCAATATCTATCTGGAAGGCAGCAACGAGCCGGTCAACGTACAGCCGTACACCGTGCTGGAGAAATACCTGCGCACCATCGACCTGTGCAACGACAGCCAGTTGATTCAGGATGCGCAGGGCCACTGGGGCATTACCGGCGGTCCAACTGAGGGTGCGCTTAAAGTGCTGGCAGCGAAGGCCAACCTTGAGCCGATGCGTACCCAGCTGATTGCGAAGATCCCGTTCGACTCGCAGTACAAATACATGTCCACCCACTTCCAGCTTGCTGATGAAGAAGTGGTGATGGTGACCGGCGCTCCGGATGTGCTCTTCGCCCTTTGCCAGCAGCAGCAAACCGCACGCGGCGTCGCCCCGTTTGACCGCGGCTACTGGGAAGCGGAGATGGCGCGTTTTGCCAGCCAGGGCCTGCGTATGGTGGCCGCGGCGACCAAGCCCGCCGCGCCGGGGGCGAAAACCCTCGACCATAGCGACCTGCAGGAAGGCCTTATCTTCCTCGGCATTGCCGGGATGATGGACCCGCCGCGTCCGGAAGCGGTAGAGGCGATCCACACCTGCCAGAATGCCGGGATCCGCGTGAAAATGATCACCGGCGATCACCCGCAAACCGCCATGAGCATTGGCCAGATGCTGGGGATCCGCAACAGCAGCGAAGCAATGACCGGCTACCAGCTGGAGCACATGGATGACGCCGAGCTGGCAAAAGCGGCGGTGGAGTACGACATCTTCGCCCGCACCAGCCCGGAGCATAAGCTGCGCCTGGTGAAAGCCCTGCAGGAGAACGGCGAAATCGTCGGCATGACCGGCGACGGCGTAAACGATGCGCCCGCGCTGCGTCAGGCAGATGTCGGTATCGCGATGGGTATTAAAGGCACCGAGGTGACCAAAGAGGCCGCCGATATGGTCCTGACCGACGATAACTTCGCGACCATCGCCAGTTCGGTCAAAGAGGGGCGTCGCGTTTACGACAACCTGAAGAAGACGATTCTGTTCATCATGCCGACCAACCTGGCGCAGGGGCTGCTGATTATCATCGCCCTGCTGGCAGGGAACATCATCCCGCTGACCCCAGTGTTGATTCTGTGGATGAACATGGCAACCTCCGCCACGCTCTCCTTCGGCCTCGCTTTTGAAGCCGCTGAGCGTAACGTAATGAACCGGCCGCCGCGTAAAACTGGCCAGCACGTGATGGATGCCTTTGCCGTCTGGCGCGTTGCCTTTGTCGGCTCGATGATTGCCATTGCCGCCTTTATTCTTGAGGCCTGGCTGGCACCGCGCGGCCACAGCGCCGAGTTCGTGCGCACCGTGCTGCTGCAGATGCTGGTGACCGCGCAGTGGGTCTATATGATCAACTGCCGCAGCAGCGACCGCTTCTCTCTGAACCGCGGCCTGCTGAAGAACAAAGGCATCTGGCTGGTGACCGGCGTACTGCTTCTGCTCCAGCTGGCGATTATCTACCTGCCGCTGATGCAGACGTTGTTCGGCACTGAAGCGCTGCCGCTGCGCTACTGGGGCATTACCCTGATGATTGGCGTCGCGATGTTCCTGGTGGTTGAAGTGGAAAAACGTCTGACCCGCCGTTTCCGTAAAACGACCTCGTAACTCATACGCCCCTCTCCAGCCGGAGGGGGGCGCTTGCCCTGCAAGGATTTCTCCATGAAAAACACTTTCCGCCTCGCCCTGCTGGCCTGTGGCCTGGCCGCCTGCGTGCAGGCTTCCGCCTCGGTGCCGGTGCGCATCATCACCGTTGAACAGGCTCCGCACGCTGCCGAGCGTCAGGTACCGGGCCGCGTTGAGGCCATTCATTCGGTCGAGATCCGCGCCCGTACTGAAGGGGCCATCGTGCAGCGCCATTTCCAGGACGGGCAGGAGGTCAACAAAGGTGACCTGCTGTTTACCCTTGATGATGCCCAGCCCCGGGCGGCGCTGGCGCTGGCACAGGCGGAACTGAAAAGCGCGCAGGCTTCGCTGCGTCAGGCGCAGCAGCTGCTTTCGCGCTATCAGAGTCTGAAAACCAGCCAGGCTATCAGCCGTAACGATGTCGATAACGCGCAGATGCAGCGCGACGTGGCGGCGGCGGCCGTTGAACAGGCGAAGGCTCGCATCTCTGCCCAGCAAATTACCCTTGATTACACCCGTATTACCGCACCGGTCAGCGGACGCGTCGGCCACAGCGCCTTTCACATCGGGACGCTGGTTAACCCCGCCAGCGGCGTGCTGGCTGAGGTGGTGCAGCTTGAACCTATCCGCGTGAGTTTCGCGCTGGATGAGTCGGCGTTCTACAGCAAAGCCGGGCAGCATGCGGATATCCGCGCGCTGAAGGCAGCGTGGCGGGCGCAAATCACCCTCGACGGCCAGCGTGAAGATGGCGTGCTGACCTCGGTCGACAACCGTATCGATGCCCGCACCGCCAGCGTGACGATGCGCGCGGAGTTCGCTAACCCTCAGCACCGTTTGCTGCCGGGCGGCAACGTTTCGGTCACGCTGCGTCCGCAGGTGGCGACCGAGCGAGTGATGATCCCGGCGGCGGCGGTACAGCAGGATGCGCAGGGCTACTTTAGCTGGGTACTGACACCAGAGAATAAGGCCGGGCAGCGTCGTCTGTCGCTGGACGGCCAGCAGGGACAAGCCTTTGCGGTCGCGCAGGGGCTAATCGCGGGTGAGCGCGTGGTCGTTGAGGGCGCACAGCGCCTGACCGACGGTGCCGCCGTGACGCTGCTGAATTAAGGAGAGAGCATGCTGACCTTCTTTATTCGTCGCCCGCGTTTTGCGATGGTGATTGCGCTGCTGATGACCTTTGTCGGGGCAGTCGCGCTGAAGCTCATTCCGGTAGAGCAGTATCCGCAAATCACTCCGCCGGTGGTTAACGTCAGCGCCAGCTGGCCAGGCGCCAGCGCGCAGGACGTCGCCGAAGCCATCGCCGCGCCGCTGGAAACGCAGCTGAACGGCGTTGACCATATGCTCTATATGGAGTCGACCAGCTCGGACGACGGCGGCTACAGCCTGAACCTGACCTTCGCCGCCGGAACTGATCCGGATATGGCGGCGATTGATGTGCAAAACCGCGTCTCTCAGGCGGTTGCGCAGCTACCCACCGAAGCGCAGCAGAACGGCGTGCAGGTGCGTAAACGCGCCAGCAACCTGCTCATGGGGGTCAGCCTCTATTCCCCGCAAGGCTCGCTCTCTGCTTTACAGATAAGCAACTACGCCAGCACCCAGGTGCGTGAAGCGCTGGCGCGTCTGCCGGGCGTCGGCCAGGTGCAGATGTTCGGCGCGCGCGACTACAGCATGCGCATCTGGCTGCGACCGGACCGCATGAACGCGATGAATATCACCAGCGAAGATATCGCCCAGGCGCTCAACGAACAGCACGTGCAGGGGGCCTCCGGGCAAATCGGTACGCCGCCGGTGTTTAACGGCCAGCAGCAGACGCTGACCATTAACGGCCTGGGCCGGCTGACCGACGCCGACGAATTCCGCCGCATCGTGGTGCGCAGCGGCGAACAGGGCCAACTGGTACGTTTGTCCGACGTAGCAACCATTGAGCTTGGCGCGCGCAGCTACAACTCCAGCGCCCAGTTGAACGGCGTGGAGTCGGCGTATATGGGGATTTACCCCACGCCAACCGCCAACGCCTTACAGGTGGCCAACGTGGTGCGTGCCGAACTCACCCGCCTGCAAAGCCGCTTCCCGGCGGATCTGATGTGGGAAGTGAAGTTCGATACCACCCGTTTCGTCGCGGCGACAATTAAAGAGATTGGCACCTCGCTGGCGCTGACGCTGCTGGCGGTCGTCGCCGTTGTCTCCCTGTTCCTGCAAAGCCTGCGCGCCACGCTGATTGTGGCGCTGGCGATTCCGGTGTCGCTGGTGGGGACGTTTGCCGTGCTCTATCTGCTCGGCTACAGCGCCAACACGCTCAGCCTGTTCGCGATTATTCTGGCGCTGACCATGGTGGTGGATGACGCCATCGTGGTGGTGGAAAGCGTCGAAGGGCATATGGCGGAAGGGATGAACCGCCTGGAGGCCACCGGGCTGGCGCTGCGCCAGATTGCCGGGCCAGTGATTGCCACTACGCTGGTGCTGCTGGCGGTGTTTGTGCCGGTAGCGATGCTACCGGGCATTGTCGGCGAGCTGTACCGCCAGTTTGCGGTCACGCTCTCTACGGCGGTCACGCTCTCCAGCATTGTGGCGCTGACGCTGACTCCCGCGCTGTGCGCGCTGCTACTGCGTCCTCGTCTCAAGCAGCCTGCCCGTTTCTTCCAGTGGTTTAACCTCGGGCTGAACGCTACCCGCGACGGCTACGGCAAACTGGTAGCGTGGATGAACCGTCGCCCGCTGGTGGCCGTGGCGGCCACCACGCTCGCCGCGCTGCTGGTGGCGTTCAGCTTCACCAGCATGCCGAAAGGCTTCCTGCCGCAGGAAGATCAGGGCTATCTGTTTGCCAATATTCAGCTGCCGGAGTCCGCGTCGCTGGAGCGTACCGAGGCGGTGATGGCGCAGGCGCGTAAACTTCTGGGCGCCCATCCGGCGGTCGAGGATGTGATTCAGGTGTCTGGTTTTAGCATCCTGAGCGGCACCAGCGCCTCAAACGGCGGCTTTATCTCGCTGATGCTGAAGGACTGGTCGCAGCGTGCGCCGCTGGAGACGGTGATGGGCGAGCTGCAGCGCCAGCTGATGGCGATGCCGGAAGCCAACATTATGCTGTTTGCGCCGCCGACGCTGCCGGGGCTTGGCAGCGCGGCAGGTTTCGATCTCCGTATTCTGGCGCAGGCCGGGCAAACGCCTGCCGAACTGGAGCAGGTAACGCGCACCATTCTGATGAAGGCCAATCAGCACCCGCAGCTTAGTCGCGTGTTCACCACCTGGAGCAGCAACGTTCCGCAGCTGACGCTCACCGTCGACCGCGACCAGGTTGCCAGGCTGGACGTGCCGGTTTCGCGTATCTTTAACAGCCTGCAAACGGCCTTTGGCGGCGCGCGCGCCGGGGATTTCAGCATCAACAACCGCGTCTATCATGTGGTGATGCAAAACGAGATGCAGTGGCGTGAGCGTGCCGAGCAAATCAGCGAGCTGTTTGTGCGCAGCAACCAGGGCGAGCGGGTGCGCCTGAGCAACCTGGTGACGGTCACGCCAACCGTCGGCGCGCCGTTTATCCAGCAGTTCAACCAGTTCCCGTCGGTATCGGTCAGCGGTTCGGCGGCGGAAGGGGTCAGCAGCCGTACGGCGATGACCGAAATGGAAAACCTGCTGAAGGCCAATCTGCCGGAAGGCTACGACTACGCCTGGAGCGGACTCTCCTGGCAGGAGCAGCAGACCGGCAATCAGGCGGTGTGGATTGTGCTGGCGGCGGTGGCGATGGCGTGGCTGTTCCTCGTGGCGCAGTATGAGAGCTGGACGCTACCGGCGAGCGTGATGCTGTCGGTGCTGTTTGCCATCGGCGGCGCGCTGCTGTGGCTGTGGACGGCGGGCTACGCCAACGACGTGTACGTGCAGATTGGTCTGGTGCTATTAATCGCGCTGGCGGCGAAAAACGCGATATTAATCGTCGAATTTGCCCGCGAGCGCAGGCAGTCCGGGCTCTCTATCGTCGAGGCCGCGCGTGAGGGGGCAACCCGCCGCTTCCGTGCAGTAATGATGACCGCGGTGTCGTTTATTATCGGTATCATGCCGATGATGTTCTCCACCGGGGCCGGGGCGCAGAGTCGCCGGATCATCGGTACCACGGTGTTCAGCGGTATGCTGGTGGCGACGGTGATTGGCATTCTGTTTATCCCGTCGCTCTACGTGCTGTTCCAGCGTCTGCGCGAGTGGGCGCACCGCAAGACGGGCTAACCCATCTGTGCCAGCTGGCTGCGCAAAACGTCTACCCCCGGCGCAATGGCGTCGGGGTTAATAGCATGAAAGCCCATGCGGAAGAAATTGTCCGGCGGCATTGCATCGAGAAAATGCCGGGCGCCGGGTTCAATCAATACGCCGGTATGGGCGGCGCGCCAGGTCAGTTGCTGAGTGCTGATGCTGGCGGGGGTGCGCAGCCAGAAGGCGTTGGCGTGTTCGCTGCCGGGCAGTGGTTGGCACTCCGGCAGCAGCGTCGACAGCGCGGTATGCAGCCTGTCCCAGCGCTGGGCAGAATCATCACGGTAGCGCCGCAGGTGCGTTTCATAATGGCCCTGGGCAAGAAAGTGCGCCATCTGGTACTGAATGTTGGTCGGTGGATGGCGGTAAACCAGCCGGCGCAGGGCGCGGGCTTCATCAATTAGGTCCGGGTCGGCGACCATAAACCCTAACCGTAATCCGGGCGACAGCGCCTTCGACAGACTGCTAACGTAAATCACCCGTCCGCTGCGGTCGCTGGCCTTCAGCGCGGGCAGCGGGTTAGCCTGGAAGTTACTCTCCGAATCGTAATCATCTTCGATAATCACCGCATCATGCTGCGCGGCGTGCGCCAGTAGCTGGCTGCGTCTGGCCTTGCTCATGGTGATGCCGGTCGGCACCTGATGACCTGGCGTCACGTAGTAGTAATCGCACGGCGCGTCGTTGAGCACGATCCCTTCTTCATCCACCGGGTGCGGTACGATATCGCAGTCGCTGAGCAAAAAGGTATTAATCGCCTCGCGAAATCCGGGGTTCTCCACGCCCACTCGCGTCTGGCGCGACATCAGCAGGCGGGTGAGCAGGTAGAGCGCATTCTGCGAACCGAGGGTAATCAGAATTTCATCCGGTGCGGCGACGATGCCACGTTTGGGCAGCACGCGGGTGCGGATCTGTTCAATCAGCATCGGCACGTCCTGGTCGATATGGTCGACGACCCACGCCGGGTCGCGCATGCCGCCGTGTAGCCAGTTCGCCGCCGATCGCCAGCTGGCCAACGGAAACTGGCGGGTATCGGGCTGGCCGTAGATAAACGGATAGCGGTAGTGCATCCAGCCGGCGGGCTTGAGGATCGACTCCTGCTGGCTAGGGGTAATGTTGAGCCGTTTGCCCCATGATGGTGCAGAATCACCACTGGCGGGTGCAGGGGCGGCGACAGAAAGGCGCGGCGCGTGGTAGTCCGGATGCAGGTAATAACCGCTGCGCGGGCGGCTCACCAGATAGCCTTCGTTGACCAGACTTTCAAACACCAGCGCGGTGGTGTTACGTGAAACCTGAAGCTGCTGCGCCAGTTGCCGACACGACGGCAGCGGCGTATCGACGGCGAAAATGCCGCCGAGAATGGCGTTGACCAGCGATTCACGAACCTGCTCCTGCAACCCGCGCTGGTGGTCAAAATCCACGTGCAATAAGTGCCGAATCATACGCTGCTCCTTCGAATATCCGCTTTCCCTGAGTGCAGCAATTTCTGTACCAGCCTGAAATCGTCTGACACAAGCGCGCGCGAAAACTGGCTCTATTCAGAATGCAAAAAGTCTCCCTACAGTAAAAACGTCGTCGGCCAGAGTAAAAAATGGCGTCAGGCGGCACACATCTTGCAACGCTTTCAGGGCGTCTGGAATAAACGTGTTCGGCATATTTACGTAGGGGTCAAACGATGAAAAAAACGATGGGTTCGTATTATCTGGCCGCCGTGATGGCGATGACCTTTTCATTACAGGTCGCCGCCGCTGATTTGCCAGAAATTGAAAAGTCCGGGACCTTAAAAGTGGCCACCGAGGATGATTACGCACCGTTTAACTTTATGAATAACGGCAATGCCGATGGGTTCAACAAAGATATGCTGGCGGCGCTGCGCGAATACGCCAAATTTAACGTCACGCAAAGCATTCTGCCGTGGACCGGGTTATTAGCGGCGGTCTCCACTGGGCAGTACGATATGGCATTAACCGGTGCCGTCGTCACCGATGAACGCCTCAACGTGTTTAATTTCACCCCGCCGTGGGCCTCGGCGCAGCACTATTTTGTCAAGCGTGCGGGCGATAACTCGTTAAATACCATTGCCGATCTCAGCGGGAAAAAAGTCGGCCTTCAGGCGGGCAGCGCGCTATTAGCTCGTCTGCCGGAACTGAAAGCGATGATTGAGAAAACCGGCGGCAAATTGGGTCCGGTAGTGGAATACCCGTCCTACCCGGAAGCTTACGCCGATTTAGCCAATAAACGTCTCGACTATGTGATTAACGTCGTTATCTCCGTTAACGATTTGGTGAAAGCCAAACCGAAGGTGTTCGCCAAAGGGCTGCCGGTCTCCGGTCCGGGCTATATGGCCTGGCCAATCCCGAAAAATTCGCCGGAGCTGCTGGCGTACATGACCAAATTTATCAATCACATGCGTGAAACTGGCAAGCTCGCCGAGCTGCAGAAAAAATGGTTTGGCGAAACCTATGACGATCTGCCAACCGAGCCTATCACCAGCGCCGCGCAGTTCCACAAACTCGCCGGCCAGTAAAGCGTAGCCCGGCCGAGCCACGCGACGCCGGGAGCAGTACTCCCATTAACCTCAGGAGGGCACCATGGACGCAATAGCATGGCAGTTACTGATTGAAGGCGCATGGACGACCCTCTGGATTTCGGCCATCGCCATCGCCTTCGGGGTGGTGATAGGGCTGATTATCGCCTTTGTGCGCATGATGAAAATCCCGGTCATCGACCAGATTCTGGTTATCTATATCAGCCTGGCCCGCGCCACACCGCTGGTGACGCTGGTGCTGTTTCTCTTTTTATCGCTGCCGACGGTGGGCATTAATCTTGATAAAACGGTGGCGGCTATTGTTGCGCTGACCCTCAATACCTCGGCGTTTAACGCTGAAATCTGGCGCAACGCCTTTCGCACCTTCCCGCGCGAACAGCGCGAAGCGGCGGAGTCGGTGGGGATGCGCCGCTGGCCCTATTTCCGCTACATCATGCTGCCGCAAATGTGGCTGGAGAGCCTGCCCGCGCTGGTGAACGAAATGTCCTTCCTGATTAAGGGCAGCCCGGCGATCGCGGTGATAGGCGTGGTGGATCTCACCCGCGTCACCAACCGCATAGCCTCCGTCACCTATGAACCGCTGTCGCCCATTCTGGCTGCCGGTCTGCTGTACGTGGTGATTATTGGCCTGCTGCTCAAGCTTCAGAGCATGGCGGAACGCAAAGCAAAACGACTGGCGCGATAAGCCTCGGGAGGACACATGAACCAATGGGCCATTATCTGGGCCGAGCACGACAATTTTATTGCCGGGCTGCTGGCGACGCTTGAATTGTTTATTATTGCCGCAGTATGTGGCTTATTGATTGGCACGCTGTTGTGCTATTTCACCGAGTATCAAAAGCGTGTGCTGAATAACGTTATTGTCGGTTTTGTCAACCTGATGCGGGCGATTCCATTTTTGATTCTGGCCTATTTACTCTATTACGGACTGCCGGAGCTAGGGATTAGCCTGGATGCGTGGACGGCGGGGCTGGTGGCGTTAATTATCTATCACGGTGCCTATTTCTTTGAGATTCTCCGTAGCCAGCGGCGAGTATTTTCCAACGGCTATATTGAAGCCGCCGTGGTGCAGGGGTTTTCCCGTTACACCATTTTTCGCCGCATCGTCCTGCCGAATATTTTCTCCTCCGCGCTGCCGCTGTTGGGTAATCAGCTGATTATCTGCCTGAAGGACACCGCGTTTCTCAGCATTATTACCGTGCAGGAAATTACCGCCGCCGCGAACAGCGTGCAGGCAACCTATTTTATTCCGTTTAACGCCTTTATTGTTGCCATCGCGCTGTATTGGGCTATCAGCATCGTGCTGGAACTGCTGGTGAAACGGTTGAGTGTTTATAGCGCCAAAAGAGGAATGAGCCATGTCTGATGCCACGGCGGTAAGCGTAAAAAATGTCTCCAAGCAGTTTGATAACGTTGAGGTGCTGCGCGATATCAACCTGACGGTGGAGAAGGGGACGGTGGTCAGCATTCTCGGTTCGTCCGGCTCAGGGAAATCGACGCTGCTGCGCTGCATGAACTGGCTGGAACAACCCGACCGCGGGGAAATTCGCATTGGCGGGCAGCGCATTGGCGTTGACGATCGCTCCGGGAAAAGCATGTCGCACCGCGAGTTATCGAAGATTCGCGAGCGGGTAGGGATGGTGTTTCAGAGCTTCAACCTGTGGCCACACCTGACGGTGCTGCAAAACGTGATGGAGGCGTTGCTGCATGTAAAAGGCATGAAGCGCGATGAAGCGCGGCAGATTGCCCATCAGCAACTGGAGAAGGTGGGGATGGAGCATAAAGCGGATGCCTACCCGATAACCCTCTCCGGTGGGCAAAAGCAGCGGGTGGCGATTGCCCGTTCGCTGGCGATGTCGCCGGAGGTGCTGCTGTTTGACGAACCGACCTCGGCGCTTGACCCGGAGCGTGTGAACGAGGTGCTGAGCGTGATGAAATCGCTGGCGGCGGAGGGGTATACCATGGTGGTGGTGACTCACGAGATGGAGTTTGCCCGCCAGGTGTCGAACGAAGTGGTGTTTCTTGAGAAGGGGATTTTGATTGAGAAAGCACCGCCGGAGATTTTCTTTACGGCACCGAAGTCGGAGCGGGTGAGGCAGTTTTTGCAGAGTAGCCGGTAATGCAAAGAGGGAAATCCATTTAGGTTTATCACTCTGTTGCGCTCCCTTCCAGCGCGATCCATATAAACTGCGCGGGCGCAGGGAGCGCGCAAGGGGCGGCCAATCGCCGCCGCCCCCTGCACCCCCGGGCTCTGGCGGCAAAATCGCCGCTGCGCGGTTCCCTCAGCTTATCCCTTCCGGCTTCGGGTCGGGCGCGAGTTCACATCCATGTGAACCACGCCCTCAGCCCACATCCATGTGGGCTGACCCGGCCTACAGGGAACGCTTCGGCGATTTAGACGCCACCCAAAACCGAGCAGTCTTTGAATTTATCGAAAAATAAAACAAAGGCTTCTGAAACGGCAGAGTCCCCGCTGGAAATCGGCGAGCCGTAGCACGGAAGACAAGGTCAGTCCGCCATGGATGGCGGACTGAGGCGAACCGAGACAGGGACGTCGAGTTTCGCCGTGCCGCAGGCTGGAGTCGTAGGGGAGCGTAGTGCGAAGCACCGATTTCCCTGCGGGGCCGCGGGGATTGCGAAGGGGTGCGCGGCCGCACCCCTTGGCCCGTTCACCGGTGATGGAACTTCATATTCCACCTGACGTAAAGTGAACGGAACCCTTCACCTTACTGACAAATATCAGTTTTTATCCTGCAATTCGTGCATAAAAGACCGCTACCTGGGGGCGGAAGAAAACCCCACTAATCCCTATCAATCGCAAACGGCTGCCACGCCTGACGCACCGGCATCACCTCCACGCGGTTAATATTCATATGGTCCGGCAGGGTGGCGATATAGAACATCTGCTCGGCGATATCCAGTGCCGACAGCGGCGTGGTGCCGCGATACAGCGCATCCGATGCCGCCTGGTCTCCCTTGGTGCGCACCAGCGTAAACTCGGTCTCGGCAATCCCCGGCGCGAGGTCGGTGACGCGCACGCCGGTGCCTAACAGATCGCAGCGCAGGTTATAGCTGAACTGCTTCACAAACGCCTTGCTGGCGCCGTAAACGTGGCTGCCGGGATAGGGCCACTGCCCGGCAATTGAGCCGATATTAATAATGCTCGCCCCCGCGCCGTGGCGAATCAGCGTTGGCAGCAGGGCGTGCGTCACGTTCACCAGCCCGGTGACGTTGGTATCAATCATGGTATGCCAGTCGGACAGATCCACCTTTTGCGCCGGCTGCGGCGCTAGCGCCAGCCCGGCGTTATTGATAAGGGCGGTGACATCGGCAAAGTCCAGCGGCAGCGCGGCGACGGCGGCGTCCACTGCGACGCTGTCGCGCACGTCCAGTTCAATCACATGCACCGGTACCTGCGGTGCCAGCTCGGCCTGCAGCGCCTGTAGCCTTGTGAGCCGACGCCCGCTCAGCACCAACGCCCATCCCGCGCGCGCAAATACGTGCGCCGCTGCTTCCCCAAAGCCGGAGGTCGCTCCGGTAATAAACACCACTTTACGCTTTTGCATTGTGCTCTCCTGTGCAGGTTGTTCCGGCCACTATAAAAACCGCCGTGCGGCCTGCCGAGAGCCAGTCGGCGCATGGCGATGTGACACCGTTGTCACAGCGCCGCGACTACACTGGCTCTATCACTTTTTTTTCCGCCGACGACATGATGAATCACAGCCAACGGTATGCGAGGAACGACGAATGACAGAGTTGAACAACAAAGCGGTTCGCCAACTGGACAGAGAGTATGTTTTTCATTCCTGGTCGATGCAGGGCAACCTGAGCCCGCTGGTGATTGCCGGTGCGAAAGGGTGTGAATTGTGGGATTACGACGGGAAAACCTATCTCGATTTCAGCAGCCAACTGGTGAACGTGAATCTGGGCTACCAGCATCCGCGCGTGCTGGCGGCGATGAAAGATCAGCTGGAAACGCTGGTCACTATTGCCCCGGCCACCGCCAACCTGGCACGCGGCGAAGCAGCAAAACGCATTATTGGGCTGGCGCCGGAAGGCTTTAGCAAGGTGTTCTTCACCAACGCCGGGGCCGATGCCAACGAGAACGCCATCCGCATGGCGCGTCTTTACACCGGGCGCGACAAGGTGCTATCGGCGTATCGCTCCTATCACGGCAATACCGGCAGCGCGATTGCTGCCACCGGCGACTGGCGTCGTGTGCCGAACGAATATTCGCGCGGCCACGTCCACTTCTTTAACCCGTACCTCTACCGCACGGAATTTAATGCCACCTCTGAACAAGAAGAGTGCAGCCGCGCGCTGGCGCACCTGCGGCGGATGATCGAGTGCGAAGGCCCATCTTCCATTGCTGCTATTTTGCTGGAATCTATTCCCGGTACGGCGGGGATTCTGGTGCCGCCGGAAGGCTATATGAAAGGTGTGCGGGCGCTGGCGGATGAGTTCGGGATTATCCTGATTCTCGATGAAGTGATGGCCGGATTCGGTCGCACCGGCAGCTGGTTTGCCTTCGAGCAGGATGGGATCGTGCCGGATCTTGTCACCTTCGCTAAAGGGGTGAACGCCGGGTACGTTCCGGCCGGCGGGGTGATCATCAGCGACAAGATCGCCCACTATTTTGACGATCACTTCTTTGCCGGTGGGCTGACCTATTCCGGGCATCCGCTGGCGATGGCGGCGATTATTGCCACCCTTGATGCGATGAAGGATGAAGGGATCGTGGAGAACGCGGCACGTATCGGTAACGGCGTACTGCGTCAGGGGCTGGAGGCGCTGGCCGCATCGTCACCGCTGGTAGGCGACGTGCGTGGGCGCGGTGTATTCCAGGCGCTGGAGCTGGTGAGCGACCGAGCGAAGAAAACGCCGCTGGCGGCAGGGGATATGGCAGAAATTAAAGGCGCGTTAACCGAAGCGGGGCTGTTGAGTTTCGTGGTGGAAAACCGGATTCACGTGGTGCCGCCGTGTACCATCAGCGCCGAGCAGGTGCAGAAAGGGGTGGGGATTTTGCACAACGTATTAGGCAATTTTGCCCATTTAGCCGTGTAGTTTTGTGCCGGGGTTTCCCGGAATCGGCTGCGCCTCGTCCGGGCTACCAACATCGTAGCCCGGCCAAGCGAAGCGCCGCCGGGAATGGCACCGAACAGACCGTTAACTCGGGCTCCAGGTATACGGCGCCGCGATACCCAACGGCAGGCCCACACCCCACCACACCAGCAGCAGGATGCTCCACGCCACGAAGAAGGCGATGGAGTACGGCATCATCATGGAGACCAGCGTACCCACCCCCGCGCCTTTCACGTAGCGCTGGCAGTAGATAACGATCAGCGGGAAGAAGACCATCAGTGGCGTAATGATGTTGGTGCAGGAGTCACCGATACGGAACGCCGCCTGAGTCAGCTCTGGCGAAATCCCCACCGCCATCAGCATTGGCACCATAATCGGCGACAGCAGCGCCCATTTAGCCGACGCGGAGCCAATCAGCAGGTTCACCACCGCCGTCAGCACAATCATACCGATAATCGTTGCCTGCCCCGGTAACTCCAGCGCTTTCAGACCGTCGGCGCCCATCAGCGCGAACAGCGTACCAATATTGGAGTCGCTGAACGCTTTGATAAACATGGCGCAGAAGAAGGCCATCACCATGTACGAACCCATTTTGCTCATGGAGTCGTTCATCGCACCAATCACGTCTTTGCCGGTTTTAAAGGTGCCGGAGACAAAGCCGTAGACGATGCCCGGCAGAATGAAGATCAGGAAAATCAGCGGTACGATGGACTTCATAATCGGCGCGCTGTAGGAGGTCAGTGAACCGTCGGTGCCACGCAGCATCGACCCTTCTGGCCAGGCCGCCGCGGCCAGCGCCGCCAGACCCAACAGCATCACCAGGGAAGCACGGCTAAAGGCGCGGCTCTCCTGCGGGGAGACACTGGACATATCTTCATCGTGTTTGAAGTCGCCGTCGATGGCCATTTTGCTGACGCGTGGCTCGACGATGCGCTCGGTGACCCACCAGCCAACCAGCGTAATGATGATGGAGGAGGCGATGCCGAAGAACAGGTTGCACAGCGTGTTTACGGTGTAGGTGCTGTCCAGCAACTGGGCGGCAGCCTGGGTAAAGCCTTGCAGCAGCGCATCGTTACCGGTGGGTACCATGTTGGCGGCAAAGCCACCGGATACGCCGGAGAACGCAGCGGCAATCCCGACCAGCGGGTGACGGCCGGCAGACATAAAGATAATCGCGCCCAGCGGAATCACCAGCACGTAGCCCGCATCTGCTGCCACGTGGCTGAACATCGCCACAAAGATCAGCATTGGCGTCAGCAGGCGTTTTGGCGTCACGCGCAGCATCTTTTTCAGCGCGACGTTAATAAAGCCGGAGCTTTCCGCCACGCCCACGCCCAGCATCGCCACCAGTACGATCCCCAGCGGCGCAAAGCCGGTGAAGGTGGTGACCATATTGGCCAGCGTATTGGTTAACGCTTCAGGAGAGAGCAGGTTGTTCACCTTCACCGCTTCCTGCGTCATCGGGTTTATCACATCAAAGGTCACCATCGACAGCACTGCCGACAGGCCCATCACAATCAGTAAAAAGTAGAAAAAGATCATTGCCGGTTCGGGTAACCGGTTCCCTGCTTTTTCAATCGCGTTAAGAAAGCCCGTCATCAGGCGGCTTTCACCCACTTCATTCCGTGTCCGTGTTTGGGTATTCATTCGGTTCCTTAATTCAGACAATTGTTTCATTGTTTGTATGAATGTTTCAGGAGAATAATAGGGGTAATTGCCGTGCGGAACTATATTTTTATGGTGGATAAATCTGACAAAAGCCGCAATTTTTGATTTTTTATTTTATCAATTCGGTTGTGGCTGGCGGTTGATTCGGTATTTTCGATAACTGGTCATATTTATGTCTGGGGTGGAGAGGCAGGTTGAGGAGGGGGAAGCCATCGCTTCACCCCTCAGGAAGGGCATCAGGCGGGGGGTTTTTGCAGCCGGGTCAGTTCAACGGCGGATTGCCATTCATGCCAGCGTTTTTGCAGCCGCCCGTGGCGGGTCATATCCGGCAGGAAGCTGACGTGCTCGGGCAAAAACTGCCGCAGCTCCTGCACTGGCAGGTTGAGTAGGGCTTTGCGCGCCAGCAGTGCTGCGCCCATTGCCGACAGCTCGGTGACGTCGCTGCGCATCACCGGGCAGCCGAGCAGATCGGCCTGGTACTGCATCAGCCAGTCGTTACGCGTCGGGCCGCCGTCGACCATCAGCGCCGTGAGGTGGAAATCACTATGCTGGCGCATGGTCATCACCACGTCGGCAATCTGGTAGGCGATGGACTCCAGCGCTGCACGAATCAGGTGCGCGCGCTTCACGCCGCGGCTTAGCCCGCGAATCATTCCGCGCGCATTTTCATCCCACCAGGGGGCGCCGAGTCCGGTTAAGGCCGGCACGAAATAGACGCCAAGCGTGGAGTCCACCGAGGCCGGAAGCTGGCTGAGCTGCTGCGCCAGTTCGGCAGGAGATAGCAGATCCAGCCCCGTACTTTCGACCATCCAGGCGACCGCATCGCCGGTATGCGGGATATTACCTTCCAGCCCGTACACCAGGCGTTCGCCGTCGTGCCACGCCACGGTGGTCGCCAGCGAATTTACCCCGGACTGCGCCGAATTGACCGGTGCCATCACCGAAGAACCCGTGCCGTAGGTGGCTTTGACGCAGCCCTCGCTGCCGAGGCCGTGGGCGAAGAGCGCCGCGTGGGAGTCGCCGATGGCCGCCATGATTGGGATACCATCAGGGATCCCGTGGCAGCCGCGGGTATAGCCGAAAAGCCCGCTGGAAGGACGAATCTCGGGTAGCGCTTCACGCGGAATGGCGAAGAGATCCAACATCTCGTCATCCCATCCGGCGGTGTGCAGATTAAATAGCTGCGTGCGCGCCGCGTTGGAGTAGTCGCAGCAGAAGGTTTCCCCGCCGGTCAGGTTCCACAGCAGCCAGCTGTCGACGGTGCCCAAACAGATCTCACCGCGCGCTGCCAGCTCCGCGCCGTTAGGCACCGAGTCCAGCAGCCAGCGCATCTTAGAGGCAGAGAAAAGCGGCGCGATCGGGAGACCGGTTACTGCTTTGATACGCGCCTCTTTTCCCTGTTGACGGAGAGACTGGCAGAACCCGGCGGTGCGCGAGCACTGCCAGGTCAGCGCAGCGCCGAGCGGGCGGCCGTTGCGACGGTACCAGCCAACGGCGGTTTCGCGCTGGTTGCTGATGGCCAGCGCGGCAACGTTTTCCGCGCCTACCGTCTCAATGACTTGCGCGAGTACGCTGATGGAGGCCTCAATCAGCAGCTCCGCGGGCTGTTCGACCCAGCCATCGCGCGGCGTGCTGATGGTCAGCGGCTGCGAGCAGGACGCCAGCACGCGGCCGCGCGCATCCAGCGCGACGGCTTTGGCGTTAGTCGTGCCCTCGTCGAGGGCAATAATTACCTCTTTACTGGCCACGGTCGCCTCACTGGTGCAGGTAGGTGTTAACCCCAAGATAGCGGGTAAAGGCTTCATGCAGTACCCCCGCGCAGGCGGAGTGGTTCATGGCGACGTGGTGCTCGAAGCCTTCGCGGCAGATCCACGACAGCAGATTTTCCAGGTGTGGAACCTGAATCACCGCGCGGCAGCCGACGGTATCCAGCGGATCGTCGACCGAACGGCCTTCGCCCACGTAGGCTTTGATTTCGCCGGTGAGGTCGTCAGTGCTTAAGCGGAAGTAGGTGAGTTCGCCGCTTTTCATGCGCCCGTGCACCGCGCCGCAGGTGTTCTCTTTGCCGACGGTGGTGCCGATGATATCGGCGGTCCCCATGTGCGGCGATTCGAGGCTGGCGGAGGCAAAGTTGCCGCAGTGGAACAGCACGCATTTGTCGCGATCGTCGCCAAAGTTATTGTTCCAGTCGGCGATAGAGGCCGGGCTGAGGTTGCTGCTGGCAAGCGCGTACATCGACAGCGCCCCCATCACGTCCACTTCGCAGGCGCTCGGCATCAGCTGGCCGGACATTACGCTCATGATCGAGCAGACGTTAATGCCTAAGTTCTCCTGCAGCGAGGTCCAGCACTGGATAGCCGTAGTGTCGATGTCGTTGGCGATAACCCATTCGCTGATAACCACAAACAGTTTCGCCATGGTGACCAGCTTATCGGCAGGAATGCGGCTGGCATCGGCGTTGTCGAGCAGCAGGCGGCGCTTCTCATCGACACGAATATCGTCGTCGCGCAGTTGTTTAATGCGGGTGAAGACTTCGGATAGATCGAGGGTTTCTACAGCGATCCCTAATCTTTCGAGCAGTTTTTCGCTGTAGCGGACGGTGTTGAAGCCCGCCGGACGCGCGCCGATAGCGCCAACGCGCACGCCGCGCATACTGCTTACCACACGGCAGACCTGAGCAAAGCGCTGCAGGTCCTGGGTGAACACGTCACCCTCAAGGGCGCAAACGTGCTGGGTGGTGAGGGTAAACGGAATGCCGTACTGGCGCAGGTTGTTGCACAGCGAGATTTTGCCGCAGAAGCTGTCGCGACGCGTCGCCAGCCCCATCTTATCGAGGTTATCCTCTTCAGCCTGTACCAGCACCGGCACGTTGAGTCCGGACAGGCGCAGGGTTTCGGCGACGGCTTTTTCATCACCAAAGTTTGGTAACAGGACGACCACACCGTGAATTTCATCGCGGTGAGCGCGGAACAGGTCGGCGCAGATTTTTGCATCCTGACGCGTTTCCACGCCGCCCAGTTCGGTCTGCGTGTCGTTCAGCATAATGGTGTTAATGCCGAGACGGGCAAAAAGTCGGGTGGCCTGCTCGCGGGCTTCTGCCACCAGGTAGCTTGGGAAAAATCCACGGTTGCCAATGATGACGCCCATCGTCAAGGTGTGAGGAATTCGGGACATTGCATATTCTCCAGTAAGATGTTCGTCTTTTTTATTGTATTGCCCGCTCCGGGCACAGCGCGGTGGCTTGTTTTACGATCCCTGCGGCATCAATGCCATGGTAGGCCCGCATGGCGGCGCGATCGGCGGCCAGGGCATATTTCCCATCGCTAATGCCGAGTCGGCGCAGCGGTATGGCGCAGCCTGCTTCGGCCAGCACTTCGGCCACCAGGCTGCCAACGCCGCCGTTGATATTATGTTCTTCTACGCTGACCACGGCCCGGTGCGGCTTGAGCAGCGACAGCAGTTGGGCGGTATCACAAGGGCGAATAGAAGGTACACTGAGAACCGTAGCATCAATACCCTTTTCCATCAGTTGTGCGGCCGCGCTGACGATTTCGTGAACCGTTGAACCCATCGCCACCAGCGCCACATCTTTGCCTTTGCGCAGCACGTCAATTTTCCCCGGCGCAAAGCGGTAATGTTCATCGTGCAGTTCGGGCAGCGCTTTACCGTCCAGACGAATATAGACCGGGCCGACGTGCTCGAGGGCGTAATCGATAATTTGCCGACACTCTAGCGGGCAGGAGGGGGCGTAGATTTCGATATTGCCGAAGCCGCGCATCACCGCAATATCGTCAATGCTGTGGTGGGTGCTGGCGAGCGGGCCGTAGCTGGCACCGGAGTTCAGGCCAAACAGCTTCACGTTGGTGTTGTTGTAACAGATATCGACTTTGATCTGCTCGTTAGCGCGAGAGATCAAGAACGGTGCGGCGTTGCAGGTTACCGCCACTTTGCCGCCCAGCGCCAGACCGGCGGCGGCGCCAACCAGCGTCTGTTCCGCGATGCCAACGTTGACCAGGCGGCCGGGGAATTTCTGCATAAACGGCGAGATTTTGGCGGTTGAGGTGGAATCTGCCACCACCGGAACCAGGTCAACGCCGCGTTCGACGGCATCGATAAACGCATTCACCATGACGGTGGCCAGGTGTTCGCTATTACTCATCTTTCAGTTCCTCCAGCGCCAGTTCAATTTCTTCACCTTTCGGTACCCGGTGGTGCCACTCCGAACGCCCCTGAATAAAGGAGACACCGGCTCCTTTAGTGGTATGGGCGATGACGACGTGCGGTTTACCGTGCGGCTGAAGCCCTTCGAGAGTGGCGACCACGTCGGCCATGTTGTTACCGCTGCATTCAGTCACTTCCATCCCGAAGGCGCGCCATTTTTCATCCAGCGGGTCGGTATTGAGAATCTCTTTGGTTGGGCCTGCGAGCTGAAGGCTGTTTTTATCGTTGATAATAAACAGGTTATCCAGCTGGTAGTGTGCCGCGACCAGCGCCGCTTCCCAGTTGCTGCCTTCCGCCAGTTCGCCGTCGCCGGTGACGACGAAGACGCGGCGTTTGCTGTTATCGCGTTTGGCGGCCAGCGCAATGCCGACGGCGACCGGCAGGCCGTGACCCAATGCACCAGTGTTCAATTCAATGCCCGGCGTTTTATGACGAACGGGGTGGCCCGGCAGGTGAGAGTCGGCGTGCTGATAGGTGGCAAGCCAGGATTCAGGGATAAATCCGGCTTCCGCCAGCACGCAGTAGTAGCCGCCCACCGCGTGACCTTTGGACTGAATATAGATGTCCCGCTCGTCGCTGCTTTTCAGCTCTGGCGAACAGTTGAGAATACGGAAGTAGAGGGCGGTGAGCAGTTCAACCTGCGACAGGTCGGCCCCGGTATGGCCGCCCGCAGGGCTTTCGGCGTTCAGCACAATGATGCGGCGGCGAATGGCCCGTGCTTTCTTCTCTAACGCCTCGATGGAGAGCGAAAACGGATTCATAGAATACCTCTTGAATGTTAATTCCACTTTGAATAAATATTCAATCAGGGTGAAAAAAAACGTCGACTATCCTGAACCCGTTACATCCTGCGTAAACGCGCTCTTTTCTATCGACTTGAATATATATTCACTACTGATTTATTATTCATAATGGTAAGATATGCCCTGCTATCCGGTTTGTCCACGACTTGTACAGACTATTTTCTACAAAAAGAGAAAACGATCACATTTGCACTCTGGCCTGCCGACAGGCCATGCTTGTTATCTATTCAGCGATGAATAAAAATAACGGGCAGGGAATTAAGGGGAATGCCATGTCAAAGCAGGATGAACAACGGCTGCTGGTAAAGATAGCCACGCTTTACTACAGCGAAAATAAAAAACAGTCTGAGATCGCCTCGTTGCTGCATCTGTCGCAATCTTTTGTCTCGCGCGCGTTGACGCGCTGTCAGAAAGAGGGGCTGGTGAAGATCACCGTCGTTCAGCCGACCAATATTTTTGTCGAGCTGGAGAAGGCCATTGAGGAGCGTTACGGCATTCGCCAGGCTATCGTCGTCGACGTGGGGGAAAACGCCAGCAATGCGCAGGTCAAACATGCGATTGGCAGCGCGGCGGCGCACTATGTCGAAACGCGACTGCGTCCGGAAGACCTTGTGGGGATCTCTTCCTGGAGCAGCACCATCCGTTGCATGGTGGATGAGATGCACCCGCAGAATATTCGCGCCGCTGGCGTGATTCAACTGCTGGGCGGCGTTGGGCCGAACGGCAACGTGCAGGCCACCATTCTGACGCAGCAGCTGGCGGCGCACCTCGGCTGTCCGGCCTGGCTGCTGCCGTCGCAAAGCATTGAACACTCGGTAGAAGAGCGTGAGCGCCTGGTCAACAGCCCGGACGTGGCGGCGGTGGTGGATAAATTTGCTGAGGTGGACGTCGCCATTGTCGGTATCGGCGAGCTTGAACCTTCTCAACTGCTGAAAAACTCCGGTAACTACTACAACGAAACCATGCTCGAACTGCTGGCTGAACGCGGTGCGGTGGGCGATATCTGTCTGCACTATTACGATGCCGAAGGTCGTCCGGTACTGAGCCGTGAAGAAGACCCGGTGATCGGCATGGAGCTTGAGCAAACCCGCGCCTGCCCGCACGTGGTTGCGCTTGCCGGCGGCGTGGAAAAAAGTAACGCCATCCGCGGTGCGCTGCAGGGAAAATATATCGATGTATTGATTACGGATTACCCTACCGCCCGCTCTTTAATCAAAGGGTAACTTCATCTATTTGAATTTATTGATTTTATAAACATCACCCTTTTTGTGGCGGTGTTTATTTATTGACTAAGTTCACAAAAGAAACTAAATGAGCTTAACTTTGTTTCCGCAGTTTACTAATGTGCGGATCGCTGAATCCTACAGCGCGAACTTCGATGGTGAACAACAATGAAAACACTCGCCACAACCCCAATACGCTTTCGCGAAAAGTTTTGCTACGGGCTGGGGGATACCTCCGCCAATATCTTCATGGGCATGACCATGATGTTTTTGTCCATTTACTACACCGACGTGTTTAAGCTGAACCCGGCGGCGATGGGCACCCTGTTTTTAATTACCCGCCTGATTGATGCCATTAGCGACCCGGTGATTGGCTCACTCTCCGATCGCACCCGTTCGCGCCTCGGGCGTTATCGCCCCTGGCTGCTGTGGTTCGCGGTACCTTACGGCCTGAGCTGCGCCGCCGTCTTCTTTTCGCCAGACCTCGGAGAAACCGGGCGCACGCTGTATGCCTACGTCACCTACATCATACTGGTGCTGACCTTTAGCCTGGTGGTGGTGCCTTACGTCTCGCTATTAGGGGCGATTTCCGCCGACAGCGAAGAGCGTATTCAAATAAACGCCATTCGTTTCCCGCTGGCGAAAGTCTCCTATCTCATCTGCTCGTTGCTGGTGCCGACGCTGATTGCGCTGTTTGATAACGACGTGCTTGGCTACCGCGTGGTGATGTGCGGTATTGGGGTGCTATCCACGCTGCTGGTGCTGCTGTGCTATTTCAATACCACCGAGCGCGTGCTGCCGGATACCGACCAGCATTTGAGCCTGAAAGAACAGGTGCAGTTCGTCTTTAAAAACGACCAGGCGATGATTGTTTTTGCCGCGCAGCTGGTGGTGATGATCATGAACACGCTGAAGTTTGGCGCGGCGGCCTACTTTGTGAAATACGTGCTGGAGATGCCGGCTTCTTTCCTCAGCCTGCTGCTGACCGCCGGTTCTATCGCCGGAATTGTTGCACCGCTTCTCACCGGCTACTGCCTGAAAAAAGGTTGGGTGAAGCGCATTCCGCTGCTGGTTGCCAGCCAGATTATCGGCGGGGTGATCACCCTGATTATCGGCCTCACCCCAACCAACGCCATCTATCTGCACGCCGCGCTGTTCGTTCTGGCGACGCTGGCCGTTGAGCTTATCGCCGTTATTTTATGGGCGACCGTGGCCGACGTGGCGGATTATGGTTTCCACCGCTACGGCGTGCGTATTAACGGCATGATCGGCGGCGGGATGCTGTTTGCCACCAAGGCCGGTATGGCGATTGGCGGCGCGATTATTGGCTATGTTCTCGCCTGGTATGGCTACAACCCGGACACCATGACCAGCGCCTCACCGACCCAGCTTTCCGCTTTCACCTTGCTGTACGCCTGGCTTCCTGCGGCCTGTATGTTCCTCGCCGCGTTCCTGTTCTCTCGCTACAAACTGGATGAAAAAGCCTGCCAGGCGTTTCTCCAGGACAGCCCATCTTTATCATCAGGAGTAGGTTATGAAAAAACTGCACATTAATGGCCGAAGCTTTTATGACGACGATAATCAGCCATTTTTCTATACGGCCTGCACCGCCTGGGAACTGTTTCATAAACTCACGCTAGAGGAGGCGGAGCGCTATCTGCGTAACCGGGCGGAGAAGGGCTTTAACGTGGTGCAAGCGGTGGCGGTATGCGAACTCGATGGGCTGCATACGCCAACCTATGCTGGAGGGCATGTGCCGTTCCATGATCTCACCACGCTCGAGCCGAACGAGGCCTACTTTGACCACGTACGCCAGGTGAGCGAAATGGCGAACCGCCTGGGTATCTTTATTGCGCTGGTGCCAATGTGGGGCTCCCACTGGAGCGTCAATAACAGCTGGGGAACCGATAAAAAGCCGCTGTTTAATGTTCACAACGTGTCAGAATTTTGCCGTTATCTTAGCGATAAAATGCGCGATATTGGTCTTATCTGGATGATTGGCGGCGATCGCGCCATCGCCAGCGACGAGCAGCGTGACCTGTTGGAGGCGATGGCAAAAGGGCTGCGGCTGGGTGCCAGCGGCGACGCGCTGCTGACGGTGCACAGCCAGGGAGGACGCAGCACCCTGGATATGCTGGGCGAACGGCCGTGGCACGATTTTGTGGTCTGGCAAACCGGCCATATGGGCCAGGCCTATCCCTCATGGCGGCCGATTGAAATGGACTACCAACGCCAGGATAAACCGGTGCTCGACAGCGAACCGTGCTATGAAGCTCATCCGGTCATGTGCCAGCATCAGTTCAAACGTTCGCAGGATGCCAGTCGCTTCACCGACCGCGAAATACGGCGTACCAGCTACTGGTCGGTGTTTGCCGGCGGGGCAGGGATCACCTACGGCTGCTACAGCCTCTGGCAGATGCGTCGCCCGGAGGACGACAGCGTGGCGATCCCGGAAAGCGCCGCCAGCACCTATCAGGGCGACACTATCCCGTACTGGTTTAACGTCCTTGATTATCCGGGAGCGTTTAACATCGGCCAACTGCGCCGCTTTATGGAATCGCTGCCGGACTGGCAGCATCGGGTGCCGGATCAAACGCTGCTGCAAAGCGCCAACCCAACCGACAGCCGCCACTGCCGGGCGATGCGTGATGAGAAGCGTCGCTGGATAGCGGTCTACGTTCCGGAGCAGCAGAATATCGTGGTCGATGTGCGCGATTTCGCCCAGACGGGGTTCGAGATTGCCTGGTTTGACCCGCGATACGGCATCATGAACCGGGTCAGCGATGATATTTCCGAAACCTTCTTCCTGAGCATCGATCCGCCGGAAACGGGAAGTGATTGGGTACTCGTTTTGCGGCAAAAAGAGAAGAGCAGGTAATACGCCGCCAGGGTGTTATGATACCGGCGCCAGGAAGTTATCACGCGCACCGAGGTTTAACACCATGGATTATAAAAAGCAGATCCTCAATATTCTGCACAGTGAAAATGAGTCGCGGGCGGAAATGACCCGTCGACTCGGCGTGACCAAAGCGTATATCACCAAGCTGACCTCTCAGCTGTTGGCTGACCGGCTTATCGAAGAGCGCGAGGTCAAAGATATCGCTTTTGGTCGCCCGCAGCAGATGCTGGCGGTCAAATCGCAAACCTGGTTTAGCGTCAATATCATGCTGCGAAGAGGGAATCTGCAGGCGACGCTCAATGACTACAATACGCAACAGGCTTCGCTCGCCAAATATGACGGGGCGCTGGCGGAGGGGATGTCGCCAGCATCGCTGGTGCAGATTGTGGTCGACTGCGTTAAATCGCTCTGTGAATCCGCAGGCGTTCTGCTGTCCCGTATCAAAATCATTAGCATCGCGTTGCAGGGGGGGATTGAACACTACACCGGCATCGTGCGCTACTGCCCACTGTTTATCGAAAACAACGTCAACCTGAAGCGTGACGTTGAAGAGGCGATTGGGATTACGGCGCAGATTTTTAATATTGCGCACTGTACCAGCCACATGCTTGCCAAGCTTTCACCGGGCTCATCCTGGGTCGCGTTTATGCCGGGTTTTGGTAGCCTGGGCTACGGCTATTGTATGAACGGTGAAACCGGCCTCGGCGAGAACGGTTTTTATCCGGAGATAGTCCATCTGCCCTATGAAGGTGGCATTGAGCAGGCGTTTTACGTCAGCGAAGAGAATAAACCCGAAACGCTGCTCTCGACCGCGAAGGCGCTCTATTTCGCTATCTGCTGTACCGCACCCATCCACAACATCAAAAACGTGATTGTGACCGGGGAGCTGTTTGAAGACTATGGCGATGAAATTCTGCCGCTGACGCAGGGAATGCTCAACGACAGCCCGGACCGGCATATCCGCGAGATCCACATTCGCCACTACAAGACTGGCTATTACTATGGGGTGAAAGGGCTGGTGCAGCTCAGCTCCGATGGGATAACCGAGCTGCTGGTATAATGAGTTATGCGCGCTGCAGGCGCAGCGCGATCCACGGTTTGCCCGGCAGTTCCAGCTTGTCACCGTGCTGGATAAGCCCCTCAACCGGGGTGATGGTCATCGCCCAGGTATCGATAATCTCCACTTTCCAGCGGCTGCCCTCTTCGAGCATGGTCATCATCTTGAAGCCGGGGCAGTACTCGCCAAAGTAGAACAGCGCGTAGTCGCTGCCGCTTAGCCCCATCGACGTATCCCAATGGCTGCCCCACGGCTGCGCGGTCAGGCGCTTCGGCTGACCGTCTTCCAGCAGTTGGCGCAGGAACGCAATGCGCGCCACGCTCTCGCCTTTGAGCTTGCCGCCGTGCGACCACCAGATAATCTCATCGTCGCTGAGGAAGGTTTCGCCGTGGGTCACGTAGCCGCCGAGGCAGACGCCGTGCCAGAACTGCGCCACCATTTTCTGCGCCGTAATGTTGCCCCAGCCGAGGTCGACGTTGCCTTCATAGCAGCACTCGTCAATCACGATGGGTTTCTTAAACGCCTCGCGCCATTCCGGGACAAAGTGCATATCGTGATGCTGAATGCTGGCGTGGGTGAGCGCGGGGTTGTGGTGATCGTACCAATGCGCGTTAGAACGATAGTGGATCGGCGGGTTATGCCAGTTGTGAATGGAGATCAAATGGCGGGACGGGTCTTCGCGCTGAATCTGCGCGATCGCTTCATCCCAGAAGGCCATCGTTTTTGCTTTCAGCAGATCGAACTCATTGGCGAGCGACCACCAGATATTTTTAAACGACGCCAGACGCGCCACCAGATAGCGGATATAGCGGCGATCCACTTCGGCGGGCAGGGCAGAGAAGCCCCAGCGGTCGTACGGATGGAAAATAATCAGATCGACTTCAATGCCCATCTCATCCAGGGTGGCTATCTGCTGTTCGAGCTGGTCGAAGAAGGCGACATTAAAACGTTGGGTATCAAACCCTGACTCAATATTGCCGGGGAAGGGGAAATGTTCTGGCTCGGCCAGATTGTAGCGATAGTGCTTCGGGAAGACGCACATGCGAATTTTATTGAACGGGCTGGCGGCAAGCGAGGCGTAAGTTTGCGCCTGCACGGCTTCGCTCTGGTAGTTCCAGACGTAGGCGGTCGTGCCAAACGGGTAGAACGGCGTACCGTCGGCGTGGCAAAAATGTCCCTCGCCATCGCGCTGAACCGGGCCTTTTTCCTCAGGGGCTGCGTGACAGAAAAACGCGCCGCTCTGGCCGTGAAGCGTTGGAATATTTGACGCCAGGGTATAGCGCCATTCCCCCGGTTTGTCCGGCATAAAACGCAGAATAAACTCGCCGTTATCGTTATAGAAGCCGTAGACCGTCTGCGCGCGTTCATCATGAATGAACGTGGCCGTAAGCCAGGAATCGGTAAAGTGATGCGGGTCGTCACTGACCTGTCCCACATATTCAAAACGCTGCCATTGCTTCACTTCACGTCTGGACATAGTTCGTTTCCTTATCGGTAAGAATATATATTCATATGTGATTATTTATACGATCACGATAGGGAAGTTACCGTTAACATTCTATGGCGATGTCGGTGATTTGCGTATTGGATCACAAAACCCTGCTGGAGTGCGCCGTTGCATCGCAGTTGCTACTCGAACGCGTAAAAAGCCGAATCGGGCTTTCTGTGATACTGGTAACAATGTGGTGTTTATTTTCTTGCCAGTGAGAATTGCTCGGGTTTAGGCTTTTGAATATAAATTTGATACTGAATATATATTCAATGAGCGAGGGTGGATTATGAATCAGCAAGACAAACTGACGATTAAAGAGAAGATATGCTACGGACTTGGCGACTCATCCGCGAATATCTTTTTAGGTATGACGATGATGTTTTTGCCCTATTTCTACACCGATGTGCTGGGCATTTCCGCCGCCGCGATGGGGGTGCTGTTTGTGGTTGCCCGTCTGGTGGATGCTTTTTACGATCCGTTTATCGGCAACGTCGCCGACCGAACGCGCTCGAAGCACGGCTCCTATCGTCCTTTCTTACTTTATCTGGCGCTGCCGTACGGCGTCTCCTGCCTGCTGGTGTTTCTGGCGCCAGACTTCTCGCCGACCGGTAAGCTGATTTATGCCACGGTGACCTATCTGTTCTTGATTCTGATGTATGCCTCCACGGTGGTGCCGTACGTTGCGCTGCTGACCTCGTTAACCTCCGACCCAATGGAGCGCCTGAGCGCCAACTCCTGGCGCTTCCCGCTGGCGAAAATGGCCTTTTTGATTTGCTCTACCGTGGTGCCAATGTTCGTTGCCTGGTATGGCAAAACCAATGAGTCGCAGGCCTATATGGTCGCCATGAGCTTTATCGCGGTGCTGGCAACGGTGTTTATGCTGCTCTGCTTCTGGGGCACCAAAGAGCGTTATCAGGTGCAGCAGGCCAGCGCCAGCGTACCGTTCACCAAACAGATTGGCATTATGCTCAAGGCCAAACCGGTGGTGATTTTCTACCTGTTCAAAATCACCAGCTCGATTGCGTTCGTGATTAAAGGCAGCGTGACCATTTACTTCGTGAAGTACTTCCTGAACCGTGGCGACAGCTTTGTCTCTGGCCTGCTGTCAGCGACGGCGATTGCCGGGATCATCGCGCCGATGATTGCCATCCAACTGATTAAGCGCGGCGTGCTGTCAAAACTGGGCACGCTGAAAGTGGCGCAAGCGGGCGGCGGCCTGGCGGCGCTGGGGCTCTATTTTGTTGACCCGCAGCAGATATCCCTCGCCTGCGTGTTGCTGGTGGTGTCGGTGCTGCTGGCGGAACTGGGGGCGATTACCGCCTGGGCGCTGCCTTCCGACTGCGCGGACTACTGTGAAGAGCGCTCTGGTGTCAAAATGTCCGGCGCTATCGCGGCGGGAACGCTGTTCTCCATGAAGGTTGGCCTGGCGTTGGCGGGCGGCCTGGTGGGCTTCGTGCTGGCGGCCAGCGGCTATAAAGCGGGTGAAGCGGTCTCAACGGAGTCGATGAGCGCGATCATGTTCCTGATTGCCGGGGTGCCGGTTATCTTCCACGGCATTAGCCTGGTGCTGCTGATGATGTTCAAACTGACAAGCGAACAGGCCCGAGCCGTTGAGCAGCCTTCGCTGAACTAAGGGCATAAAATAGCAAACCATGCCGGGCGAATCATGCCCGGCTTTTGTCGTTCAGCGGGCGGCGTAAACGCCTTATCCGGCCTACGGTTCGGTGTTATTACACCGTGAGGATGTTCCGAGGAGCACCAGCATGCTGCCGTAGGTGTTGGCCGTTGTAGGTTCACGGGGAAACAAAGTAAAAAGGTACGGCTATTGGCCGTACCTTTTGAGGGCTGACGGAGAACTACCGAAGGATTATTGATTCTCTATCATCGCCTTTTGCGCCACCACCGCCGCCTTTTGCTGCATGCGGTTTTGCATCTGGTCGATAATCACCGCAACGATAATCACGATGCCCTTAATCACCATTTGCCAGAATTCGCTGACGCCCATCATCACCAGGCCGTCCGCCAGAAAACCGATGACGAAGGCGCCAATCAGCGTGCCGAGGATGGTGCCACGCCCACCGGCCAGCGACGTGCCGCCGAGCACCACGGCGGCAATGGCGTTCATTTCAAACGCGGTGCCGTTCGCCGGGTGGCTTGCCAGAAGCTGTGCGGAGACCACAATGCCCGCAATCGCCGCGCAAAAGCCGGAGAGGGTATAGACCAGCACTTTAATCTGCTTCACCTTCACGCCCGACAGTTCGGCGGCCCGTTCGTTATCGCCGATGGCGTAGACATGGCGGCCAAACGGCAGGCGGCGCGCGATATAGGCAATCACCAGTGCCAGTACCACCATCAGCCAGATGGCCCAGGGAATGCCCAGCAGCGAACCTGCGCCAATCTCATCAAAACCGGTATTGCCCAACTGCGGATTACCCGCCAGCCCCGGGAAGGTTTGTCCGTCCGAGGTGAGCATAGCCGCACCGCGCAGCACGTACATCGTACCAAGGGTGCAGATAAACGGTGCGACGTTATAGCGGGTGATAATCCAGCCGTTGACCGCGCCGATAAGCGCGCCAATCACCAGCACGATAGGCACGATAAGCCAGACGCTGGGGAAAATGGCGATGCCAAACATCGGCAGGACAATCCCTTTGGTGATAAGCCACCCGGCTATCATCCCACATAACCCAAGCGTCGCGCCGATAGAGAGGTCAATGCCAGCGGTAATAATGACAAAGGTGATCCCCAGCGCCAGAAACGCGTTGATGGCAATATGCTTAATCATAATAACCATGCTGCCAGCGGACAAAAATCCGGGCACCATCACGGTGAAAAAGCCGACGATCAAGAACAGGGCGATAAAGGTGCGCAGCTTCAGCAGAAGCAGCAGGATATTTTCGCGGGACAGCGATGTCCCGCCGCGTTGGGTTAACGCGACTGATTGTGTCGTTTTCATACTAGAACCCCTGAGCACTTGCTGAAACCAGCGCGGACTCTTCCGCCCGTTCACGAACGATATCGGCGGTCAGTTTGCCGCCGGACATCACCAGAATACGGTCGGAAACCGCCATAATTTCTTTTAAATCCGAGGTGGAAAACACCACGGCGATACCCTGTGAAGAGAGCTGAACCATCATGCGAAAGACATCGGCTTTGGCACCGATATCAATGCCGCGCGTGGGTTCATCCAGAAACAGTACCTTTGGATTGGTGAGCAGCGAACGGCCTATCACCACCTTTTGCTGGTTGCCGCCGCTCAGCGCCTGGATCTCGACCTCCGGCGAAGAGACTTTGATCGACAGATTGCCGATGGTGCTGGCCACTACCGCCTCTTCTTCATTATTCGCGATGGTGAGACCGCGCCGCAGCCGTCGCCAGAGGCTGGCAATGGTCAGGTTATTCGCTACCGACGAGATGGGAAAAATCCCCGTGCGCTTGCGGTCTTCCGGCACCAGGCTCATCCCCATGCGGATGCGGTCGGCGGGGGTTAAGCGCTGCGGCACCGGCTTACTGTCCAGCCACAGTTTCCCCAGATAGTTACGTTCGGTGCCCAGCATGCATTCGAACAATTCGGTGCGCCCAGCCCCCATCAGCCCATAGATGCCGACTATCTCACCGGCATGGACCTTAAAGCTGACGTCGTTGACCACCGCGTTGCCCGCAGCGTTGATACAGGTGATATTTTCCGCCTCCAGCAGCGGTGGGCCAAAGGTTCGCCCCGGTTCCAGGAAGTTGCTGACCGGGTCGCTACCGAGCATTTCACGGACAATCCACGGTACGTCGATATCGGCGACTCTGGCCTCGGACTGGAACCTGCCGTCGCGCAGGATAGTAATCATGTCGCCGATCGCCATTAGCTCTTCCAGCCGGTGGGAAATGTAGATGATTGAGACTCCCTGACGAGTTAGCTCACGGATCACGCGAAACAGAATCTCCACCTCGGTTTTGCTGAGCGCGGAGGTCGGTTCGTCGAGGATCAGAATGTCGGCATCTTCGGCCAGCGCTTTGGCTATCTCGATAAGCTGCTGTTGCCCGACTTTCAGGTTGCCCACCAGCTCGCGCGGCGAGATCGGCTGATCGAGGCGTTTGAGCAGTTCGGCGGCGCGTTTTTCCTGCTCCGCCTCATTAATCGGTGTGACGCCTTTTTGCAGTTCGCGGCCGAGGAAAATGTTCTCCGCGACGCTCAGATTTTCAAACAGGTTCAGCTCTTGATGCACCATGCCGATCCCGTGGGAGGCGGCATCGCGCGTGTTAGCAAACTTCACCGGCTTGCCGTTGAGCTGCATTTCGCCAAGGCTCGGCTGCTGTACGCCAGCGAGGATCTTCATCAGCGTTGACTTCCCGGCGCCGTTCTCGCCAATGATGACGTTAACCTTGCCGCGCCAGACGTTGTAGTCCACCTTGTCGAGCGCGATGGTGCCGGGGAACAGCATTGAGATGCCATGGGTGCGCAGAATAATGTCATCAGCACAATGTTCAGCCATCACGGGGCCTCCTGTTTCAGTTCTAACGCGGCGGCGTCCTGCGCCACGCCGTTAACCACGGTCACGGCAAACAGCAGGGTGACCGGTTTTCCTACCCAGCTGTTGTCGAGTTTGGGCAGCGTTTTAACCGCTTCCCGGCTGTAGGCGCGGGAAAGCTGCGCGAACTGCACCTGGTTGGTGAAGTCGTCAAACTTAAAGCCGGTCGCGTCGCGGATGGCGTTGCCGCGCATTACCGGGCCGGTCTGAACGCTGAGCGGCTGGCCGTTAAGGGTTACCGTTAGCTTTTGCTCACGCTCGTTGCTGATATCCACGGCGCTGACCTCGCTGGTCAGGCGCACGAAAACGCTCTGCGGCGTGCTGCCGGAGGTTTTGCGTAAATTCTCCAGCGCATTCGCGTCAAGGGCGTGCTGATGCGCGGCATCGATAACGCGGGGTTTCCAGGTCTGTTGCGCGATCTGCTGTGGGGTCAGGTTGTCGAAGCTGGCTTTGGCATTGGGGTCGGCAGGCAGAATCGGCTTGCCGTTTTCATCCAGATCCACCACGGTGCAGGCCGTCAGCAACAGAGCGGCGCAGCCCATCGCTACGGCGCTCCATTGTTTTAAGGACATAACGTACCGCCTTACTCGCTAAGGTTGAACATGTTGAGTTTGCTGGCGTTAGCCTCATCGATCAGAATGCAGTCCATCAGCTGTTTCTCATCTTTTTGCGCTTTGCCATTTTTCAGGAAGAAATCGGCCTGTTCGACGGCCATTTGCGCCTGTTTCCAGCCAGGTTGCAGCACGGTGGCCTTGATATTGCCTTTGTTGATGATCGAGTCGCGGGTGTAATCGCTGCCGTCAAAGCCGACGACGATGACATCTTTTTTCCCCGCTGCTTTCAGCGCCGCTTCCGCGCCCAGCGCCATGGTGTCGTTACCGGAGATCACGCCGACGATATCCGGGTTGGTTTGCAAAATGGCCTCCATACGGGTGAAGGCTTCGGTCTGGCTCCAGTTGGCGGTTTGCTGCGCCACCATTTTCATGTCCGGGTAATCGTCCAGCACGTCGTGATAGCCCTGCGAACGGACGCTGGCGTTGGTGTCCGACTGGCGGCCCAACAGCTCAACGTATTTGCCTTTGCCGTTAAGTAATTTGGCGAACTTCTCTGCGCCGAGCTGCGCGCCCTGATAGTTATTGGAGACAATCTGCGCGACGGCCACGCCGGTTTTATTGATCTCGCGGTCGATGAGGAAGGCCGGTACGCCTGCGGCTTTTGCCTTCTCCAGCGGCCCGACGGTGGCATCGGCTCCGGCGTTATCGAGGATAATGGCCTTTGCCTTACGCGCGATGGCGGTTTCAATCAGTTGGTTTTGCTTGTTGACGTCGTCGTCATGCGAAGCGATAAGCGTGGTGTAGCCCAGCGCTTTTGCCTTTGCGGCGGCGCCGTCGGCTTCCGCTTTAAAGAACGGGTTGTCATGAGAAGGGGTGATGATGGCGATCAGGCCGTTATCGGCGGCGAACAGCGAACCGGAGACGGCGATCGTTGAAGCAAACAGCACAGATTTGATAAGGGTAGTGTTCATCTCTTTCTCCACATTGAATATATATTCAATAATGATTTATTATTCAAGTTAACGATAAGGCTGAGCGATGAAACTGTCTACTGTTTGCACAGCTAATTTCTTAAAAGGAGAAAAGGATCACGCTTCGTTGGCGGGGGCGGTACAGGTGATAATCCGGTCGTTTATTTTTAACCATTTGATTAAGATAAGTTTATTTTCAAGCTTCGGTGCGAAGCTGGCCGTCAGGCGCAGCGTCAGGGCGCTAGCGTTCATATTGACGAGCTGCGCGCTGAAAAAACCGGGGAAATCCAACGCGTTGTGAGAAAAAGCCTTAAACACGCTCTCTTTTGCCGAGAACACGACGGTGAGGGCCAGCTCAAAGGCCAAATCACAACAAGCAATGACAAGGCGCTCTGCCGGGGTTATCACGCTGTTTTCAAGCTCCTGCGCCAGACGGCAATCGAAAAGCCGCTCAATATCCACGCCTACGGGTTCGTGGGAGACGACCGCCAGCGCGGTATTGTCACAGTGGCTGATGCTGCCAAACCACGGCGCAGGCCACAGCGGTTGGCCTTTGTCGCCGGGATGCGGTACGTGTTTTTCACCCACTTCTCGCAGCGCATGGACGGCGGCGATACGCCCCGCAAGGTGTTCGGCCTGACGCTTGTGTCCGTAGCGGTTGAGCAGAGCAGGATAGGGCAGCCAGAGAAGATCGGCCGGTCGCAGCGTCGTCGCATCAAAATCGACGCCGTGCAGGGTGTGGTGAGGGAAGGCGAGTGGGTAATGAGTGGTTTGCATTCATCCTCCCGACGCCCTCTCGAAAGAGGGCGGGGGATAGTGAGTGAGCTATCAGAAATGCGTGTTGATGCTCATGTACCAGGTACGGCCTGGCTCGTTGTAGGTGTAGGCACCTGCACCGGCCATGTAGTCACCGGTTTTGGTGTCACTCACGGTCTGGGCGTTGCCTTCACGCCACAGGCGTTTGTCGAAGACGTTGTCCACACCGCCGGTCAGGCTGAGGTTTTTGTTGACGTCCCAGGTCGCACTCAGGCCGAGAATGCTGTACGGGCTAGCCACGGTCGCTGATGAGCCAGTAACCGGTTTGCCCTGGTAATCGTACTTCTTAGGCTGTTGTTTGCCGTACCAGGTGAAGGTTGACTGCAGCGACACATCCTGACGAACCTGCCAGCTCAGGGTAGAGTTCAGCGTGTACTCTGGAATGATTGACAGACGTTCGCCGGTCTCTTTGTTTTTACTCTGCAGCATGTAGGTGATGTTGTTAGTCCAGCTCACCGTCTCGCTTACCGGAACGTTCAGCGTCCCTTCCAGCCCTTCAACCACCGCTTTAGGAATGTTTTCCCACTGGTAGATATCGGTGTAGGTGGTGGTTGTACCTTTGGTGATTGACGTTCTGCTTAGCGGCACGGTACCCGCTTCAATCTTGTTGCGGTAATCGTTACGGAACCAGGTCACGCCCGCCAGCCAGCCTTCATGTTTGAATTCCAGACCAATCTCTTTGTTGATGCTGGTCTCGGCCTTCAGGTCATCGTTACCCATCATGTAACAGCCGATGCCGGTAGCCGCGCCGGTGGCGTAGCAACCCTGGCCTTTGCTGTACAGAATGTAGTTCGGGTTGAGCTGATACAGGCTCGGTGCTTTATAGGCGCGGGCAATGCCCATTTTCAGCGTGAAGTCATCGCCCAAGCCCTGAGACAGGTTCAGTGACGGGCTCCAGTTGTCCCCCACGACGCTATGGTGATCGAAGCGCAGCGCCGGGGTCAACATGGTGCTATCAGTCACTTCCATGTTGTCTTCAGCGAACAGCGAGAAGATCTCAGCCTGGGAATACGGGCTGCGGTCGGTGCTGTTGTAGCCAGGGATGTTGCCGCCCATAAAGGTCTGCGTATTGGAGCTGGAGTCCTTCATACGCTGCTGGTTCCATTCGGTACCCAGCGTCAGGTTCTGATTAACAACAAAATCGAACGGAATGTTGATTTCGCTGTGCAGTGTCACATCAGCCAGATCCGTATCGCTGAACTGGTTGCTGTTAAACAGCCCTTCCAGCCCACCGGCCAACCCTTCGCCCAGACGGGAGTTACGGGTATGTTCATATTGCGCCCAGTTGCTGGTGGTGATGCCGCTATCCCAGCCACCGTTCCAGGTCAGTGCATAGTTCTGGCGATACATACGGTTAGTTTCTTTCCCGTAGTATTTTTTCACCAAACCTTTGCCGCCCTTGCTGGTGTCGTTATCGTTGTTGGTGTTCTGGGTATCGCCCGCGTACAGGTTACCCTGACGGCTGTAGCCCGCTTCGAATTCCAGCGACTGCATTGGCGCGAAGTCCCAACGTACCTGACCGTTAATATCTTTATTCTCAACGCCTTCACGACCGGCAGGCATCGTATCCGCGTAAGCACCGGTACGCGTTGACTGGTGACCATCGTTGATGTCCCAGGCATCGGCCTGGGTTTTATCCAGGTTACCGAAGAGACGGAAGCTGAACGCGTCGCCCAGCGGCCCGGTCAGGCTGAAATTGGTACGCTTAGTCGAGCCTTCTTCTTTGTGCTCTGGGGCGTTGAAATAGGTGTTCCAGGAACCGTGCCACTCGTTGCTGCTTTTCTTGGTGATGATATTCACCACGCCGCCTGCCGCGCCGTTACCGTAACGGGCTGCCGCGGGGCCACGCAGGACTTCAATGCGTTCAATCATCTCTGGCGGAACCCAGCCGGTATCACCGCGGGTATCACGCTCGCCGCGCCAGCCTTGACGTACCGAGTTACGGCTGGTCACCGGCTTACCGTCGATCAGAATCAGGGTGTTTTCCGGGCCCATACCGCGAATATCGATCTGGCGGTTGTTCCCGCGCTGGCCGCTGGTGGAGTTACCGGTCAGGTTTACGCCCGGCATGGTGCGGATGATTTCGGAGACGTCGCGCGCGGGTGGGCGCTTACGAATTTCGTCGGCGGTGATGGTCGATACGCCCGGTGCCTGCAGGTTCTGCTCGGCAGCGGTCACGACCATGGTTTCACCGTCGGCGTCCTTATTGCTGGTAGTCTCGGCGGCAAAAGCCGGAGAAGCAACGCCATAAATACCCAGGTTGACCAGGAAGGCCAGGGATTTGATTTTATTATTCATTGTGTGTCCTGCTTTTCGTCGCCAACGTCCCGTCGTGATCCATTCCCAAAAGGGGAGACGCGGCAAGGTTGTATGCCAGAAGCATGGGAAAGTGCGCGGCAATACGCTATTGCAAATGCAAATAGTTATCAATAATATTATCAATAAATTTTAAGCTGTAACAATAAATTCCACAATAAACATGGGGTTAACGTGGTGGAGAAGTTAACAACAGGAAGTGACGCGTGGTGGGATGCGATAAAAGGCCCGCAATATGAACGAGTTGGCGATAATTATCGCGTCACGTTCTGGTGGCGCGACCCCGCAGGCAGTGAGCGTTCATCGTCCGTTCGCCGGGTGTGGATTTACATTACCGGCGTCACCGATCACCACCACAACTCTGCCCCGCAGACCCTCGAACGTATTCCTGATACCGACGTCTGGCGCTGGACGACCACGTTGCCACCTACCTGGCGCGGCAGTTACTGCTTTGCGCCGAGCGTGCGCGATGACGACTTTTCCCCCGACCTGTTCACCGCCGCCGAGCCGGACCGCCAGCAGCTGCGCGAAGGTTGGCGCAAGCTGTTACCGAAGGCCATCTCCGACCCGCTGAACCCGCAAAGCTGGAAGGGCGGGCGCGGCCATGCGGTGTCCGCACTGGAAATGCCGCAGGCCCCGGAACAGCCCGGCTGGTCTGACCGAGCGACAGCCTGGCCCGAACCGCAGTGCATTACCTGGCGCAGTGAACGGTTGGGCAACCAGCGCCGGGTGTGGATTTTTACCACCGGCGACGCCAACGAAACCGACAGGCCGCTGGCGGTGCTGCTCGACGGCCAGTTCTGGGCCGAAAGCATGCCGGTATGGCCTGCGCTGACCTCACTGACCACGGCGAAAAAACTGCCTCCCGCGGTCTATCTGCTGATTGACGTGATTGATAACGCGCACCGCAGCGTCGAGCTGCCCTGCAATGCGGATTTTTGGCTGGCGGTGCAGCAGGAACTGCTGCCGCAGGTACAGGCGATGGTGCCTTTCAGCGACCGCGCCGATCGGACGATAGTGGCCGGGCAGAGCTTCGGCGGCCTCTCCGCGCTGTACGCCGGGCTGCACTGGCCGGAACGTTTTGGCTGCGTGCTGAGCCAGTCGGGGTCGTACTGGTGGCCACACCGAGGCGGGCAGCAGACCGGGGTGATCTTACAGCAGCTTGAAAGCGGTGCGTTGAACCCACTGGGGTTGCGGATTGTGCTGGAAGCGGGCATCCGTGAACCGATAATTTTTCGCGCCAATCAGGCGCTTTTGGCGCAGTTACAGCGCACACAGCAGCCGATTTTCTGGCATCAGGTTGATGGCGGACATGATGCGCTTTGCTGGCGCGGCGGGCTGACCGCCGGGCTGATAACGCTCTGGAACCCCCAGACGGCAACGCGCGATTAACGACAGGAGTTTGGTATGCAAGTCAGTAACCCCTTCGACGTGGCGCAAGGGCAGTTTTACCTTCTGCAAAACCCTCACCAGCAGTTTAGCCTCTGGCCCCAGCAGTGTTCGCTGCCAGCGGGCTGGACGGTGGTCTGCGAACCGCAGCCGCTTGAGGCGTGCAACGCCTGGCTCACCCAAAACTGGACGACGATTTATCCTGACCATTTCTCCGTCAGCGGAGGCCGCTCATGAGCCCGCGTTTACCGCTGATTGCCGCCCAGCCGGGCATCTGGATGGCGGAAGCCCTGTCGATGTTGCCGAATGCCTGGAGCGTGGCGCACTACGTTGAGCTAAACGGGGACATTAACGGCGACCTGCTGGCGCGCGCTATCGTGATGGGCCTGAACCAGGCCGACACGCTGCGCATGCGCTTTAGTGAAGAGAACGGCGAAATCTGGCAGTGGCTGGATGAAAGTATGGCGATTGCCGAACCGGCATGCCACGACCTGCGCGGTGAGTCTGACCCGCAGCAGGCGGCGCTAGCTCTGATGCAGCATGATCTCTCGCAAAATAGCCGCGTCGATAGCGGCAACCCACTCTATTGCCATCAGCTTTTCCGCGTGGGCGACAACCGCTGGTTCTGGTATCAGCGCTATCACCATCTGCTGGTGGACGGTTTCAGCTTCCCGGCGATTGCCCGCCAGATAAGCCTGATTTATCAGGCGCTGGTTACCGGCGAGACGCTACCGGAACCGGCATTCACACCGTTTGCCGACGTGGTGGACGAATATCAACGCTACCGTGATAGCGAGGCGTTTCAGCGAGATAAAGCCTTTTGGGCCGAGCAACGCAAAGCCTTGCCGTCTCCGGCCTCGCTCTCCTCTGCGCCGCTGCCGGGTCGTGCGCAAAGCACCGCTATCTGGCGTTTGAAACTCACCGCCAACCGCCGGGCGTTTTCTCGACTAACCGCCTCTGCGCCGCAATGCCAGCCTGCCGATCTAGCGCTGGCGCTGGTGGCGCTTTGGCTCGGTCGTCTGTGCGGTCGCAGCGACTACGCCGCCGGATTTATCTTTATGCGCCGTATGGGCTCTGCCGCCCTGACGGCCACCGGCCCGGTGCTGAACGTGCTGCCGCTGGGCGTGACGCTGAACGGTCAGGAAACCTTGCCGGAACTGGCTACTCGCCTCTCCGGGCAACTGAAAAAGATGCGCCGCCATCAGCGCTACGATGCAGAAAAGATTGTGCGTGATGCCGGAAAGGCGGCGGGTGATGAAGCGCTGTTTGGCCCGGTATTTAACGTCAAGATGTTTGACTATCGCCTCGGTTTCGCCGACGTTGAGGCGATAACGCATACCCTAGCCACCGGGCCGGTAAACGACCTGGAGCTGGCGCTGTTCCCCGATGAAGAGGGCGGGCTGTCGCTGGAAATTCTGGCTAACCAGCAGCGCTATGACGAAGCAACGTTGCAACAGCATATTGCTCGTTTAACCTCACTTTTGCAGCAGTTCGCCGATAATCCTGCACTGATGTGTGCCGATGCGGAACTGCTGTCGGATGACGAATATCAGCGTCTGGCGCAGATCAACGCGACTGAAAAATCCCTGCCGCGCGCCACGCTCAGTTCGTTGGTGGCCGAGCAGGCGGCGAAAACGCCAGATGCCGTAGCGCTGGTGGATGCGAACTATCGCTTCACCTACCGCGAGATGCGCCGGCAGGTAATCGCGCTGGCAAACGTGCTGCGCGAACGTGGGGTGAAGCCCGGTGATAGCGTCGCCGTCGCACTGCCGCGTTCGGTGTTCCTGACGCTGGTGCTGCACGCTATCGTTGAGGCCGGTGCGGCCTGGCTGCCGCTGGATACCGGCTATCCGGACGACCGCTTGCAGATGATGCTGGAAGACGCGCGACCGACGCTGTTGATTACCGCGGCTGACCAGTTGCACCGTTTCCCCAATATCGACAGTCTGTGTCTGAGCGCACCGCTGGCGGCGAGGGACGACCAACCGCTCGCGCTGGCAACGCCGGAACAGACGGCCTATATCATCTTCACCTCAGGCTCGACCGGCCGCCCGAAAGGGGTGATGGTCGGCCATGAGGCCATCGTTAACCGTCTGCTGTGGATGCAAGACCACTATCCGCTGACCGCCGATGACGTGGTGGCGCAGAAAACGCCGTGCAGTTTTGACGTCTCGGTGTGGGAGTTCTGGTGGCCGTTTATCACCGGCGCGAGCCTGGTGATGGCCGAGCCGGAAGCGCACCGCGACCCGTTGGCGATGCAGCGCTTCTTTGCCGATTATGGCATCACCACCACCCATTTCGTGCCGTCGATGCTGGCGGCGTTTGTGGCGTCGCTGACGCCGGAAACGGTAGACAATTGCTGCTCGCTACAGCGGGTGTTCTGCAGCGGTGAAGCGCTGCCGACCGCGCTATGCCGTGAGTGGGAAGTGCTCACCCACGTGCCGCTGCACAACCTCTATGGGCCAACGGAAGCGGCGGTAGACGTGAGCTGGTACCCGGCCTACGGCGAAGCGCTGGCGGCGGTGTCCGGCAACAGCGTGCCGATTGGCTTCCCGGTGTGGAATACCGGCCTGCGTATCCTCGACGCCATGATGCGTCCGGTGCCGTTTGGCGTAGCGGGCGATCTCTACCTCACCGGTATTCAACTGGCGCAGGGCTATCTGGGCAGACCGGATCTCACCGCCAGCCGTTTTATTGCCGACCCGTTTGCTCCCGGCGAACGCATGTACCGTACCGGTGACGTCGCGCGTTGGCTGGATAACGGTGCGGTGGAATACCTCGGTCGCAGCGACGATCAGCTCAAAATTCGCGGTCAGCGCATTGAGCTTGGCGAAATTGACCGGGTGATGCAGAGCCTGCCGGACGTGGAACAGGCGGTGACGCACGCCTGCGTGATCAACCAGGCGGCAGCCACCGGCGGCGATGCGCGCCAATTGGTAGGCTATGTGGTGTCGATTTCCGGCCTGCCGCTCGACACCGAAGCCCTGCTGGCGCAGCTTCGCCAACAGCTACCGCCGCACATGGTGCCAGTGGTGCTGTTACAGCTGAGCGCACTGCCGCTGAGCGCCAACGGCAAGCTGGATCGTAAAGCGCTGCCGCTGCCGTCGCTGACGCAGAAAACGAGCGGCCGCGCACCGCAAACGGCAACTGAACTGCAGGTTGCTGCGGCGTTTAGCCAACTGCTTGGCTGCGATATTCAGGATGTGGACGCTGATTTCTTTGCCCTCGGCGGTCATTCGCTTCTCGCCATGCGCCTGGCAGCCATGCTGAGCCAGCAAACCGGGCGCAAGGTGACGCCGGGCCAGGTGATGGTGTCATCGACCGTCGGCCAGCTCAGTGCACTGCTGGAGAACAGCGATGACGAACAGGCACAGCGTCTGGGCTATGAGCCGCTGCTGCCGCTGCGCACCGGCGATGGCCCAACGCTGTTCTGCTTCCATCCGGCGTCTGGCTTTGCCTGGCAGTTCAGCGTGCTCTCGCGCTATCTGTCGCCGCGCTGGTCGATTACCGGCATTCAGTCGCCGCGCCCGGAAGGGCCAATGCAGAGCGCCGCGACGCTGGACGAGGTGTGCGAACATCATCTGGCGACGCTGCTCGCCCAGCAACCGCACGGGCCGTATTACCTGTTCGGCTATTCGCTCGGCGGTACGCTGGCGCAGGGTATCGCGGCGCGTTTACGTCAGCGCGGTGAAACGGTGGCGTTCCTCGGCCTGCTGGATACCTGGCCGCCGGAAACGCAGAACTGGGCGGAAAAAGAGGCGAATGGTCTCGATCCTGCGGTGTTAGCGGAGATTGACCGCGAGCGCGAAGCATTTATTGCCGCCCAGCAGGGGCAAGGCTCCAGCGAATTGTTTAGCGCCATTGAAGGCAACTACGCCGACGCCGTGCGCCTGCTGACTACCGCGCATAGCGCGAGGTTTGATGGCAAAGCGACGCTGTTCGTTGCCGAGAAAACCCGTCAGGCGGATCCGCAGGCGGCCTGGGGGCCGTGGGTGGGCGAGCTGGAGATTTACCATCAGGATTGTGCACACGTCGACATCATTACGCCTGCGGCGTTTGAGGCGATTGGGCCGGTGATGCGGGAGATATTGGGGTAGTCTGACTGACACCACCTTGTCCGGCCTACGAATCAGTGCTGATTTGTAGGCCGGACAAGTATGATCAATCCCGGAAATCTTTCACTCTTTCGGCTTTGGTGTATAGAACACCAGCACTGCGCCAATAAATATCGCCGCGCTCAGGATATACAGCGCCAGCGACGAGCTGTGGGTGGTGTCGCGGATCCAGCCAATCAGCAGCGGCGCGAGGAACGAGGCGATACTGCCAAATGAGCTGATAAGCCCGAGACCTGCTGCTAGCACCCCCGTAGAGAGGAACTGCGGCGGCAGTAGCCAGAACATGGATAGCGCGGTGGTTGCTCCCATCCCCAGTAGGGTGAGTGCAAACATCACCATCCACAAATTGGTATCAAAAGCCCCAGCGATCAGCATCCCGATGGACGACATCACCAGTGGAATAATCAGGTGCCAGCGCCGCTCATTTTTGAAATCGGAAGAGCGGGCCAGGTAGTACATGAAGATCGCGCCAAAAATATAGGGAACCGCAGTGAGCACGCCGACCATGGCATCATTTTTGATACCGCTGCTGTGGATGAAAGTTGGCATCCAGAATGAGGCGGTATTCACCGCCAGTCGCACACAGAAATAGATGGCTACCAGCATCCAGATGTACTTATTGAACAGAATATTGACGTTCGATGTGCTCTTTTTTGTCTCTTCTTTTTCCGCCAGCGACGCAATGACATAGCGTTTTTCATGGCTATCCAGCCACTTTGCTTGTGAAATATGATCCGGCAGCGCTGCCAGCACCACAAACCCCAGTAGTATTACCGGAATACCTTCAATCAGGAACATCCACTGCCAGCCATTCATATTTAAATAGTCATGCAGTCCAACGATAATCCAGCCGGAGAGCGGGCCGCCGACGATACCGGAGAACGGGACTGCAAGGGCGAAGATAGCGGTGACCCGACCACGGAAATGGGAGGGGAAGTTTTTGCTAATGAAATACATAATACCCGGCGTGAAGCCCGCCTCTGCTGCCCCCAGGCAAAAGCGCAGAATGTAAAACTCGGTGGGGCCTGTCACCATAAACATGCAGGTGGATAAGCTTCCCCAGGCGAGCATCAAAATCGCGACCCATCGCCGTGAGCCAAAGCGCTGTAACGCCAGGTTGCTGGGTACGCCAAACAATGAATAAGAGATAAACAGTAAACCCGCACCAAACCCATAAATGGTTTCGCTGAACCCGAGATCGGCGCTCATCTGGGCTTTCGCAAAACCGATGTTCACGCGATCCAGATTTGCGAATAAATAGGCCAAAAATAAGATTGGCATGACGCGGTACAGTGCTTTTTTCCAGACAAAATCAGATTCAGCGTATAAACGTTGGTCTAGCGTCTCAGTATTGTTCATAGTCTGCACTTAAAATAATGTAGGGTGAGAGGGAACAGCGCTCGTTTCCTGGCTGGATAAAGTATTTAATTATTGCCGTCAGTACTGTGCCGTCTTCATATTGATATACAAAGTGTATTTGTAAATAACATTATTTTTATTATGGCTTATGAATACTACATGCCTTGTGTTTCTGGTAAGCGAATAACAATGCCTTCCAAATCTGCCGTTATTTTTACCTGGCAGCATAAACGCGAATTTTGTTGTACGTCGGAAGCAAATTCCAACATATCCAACTCATCGCCTTCTGCTAAGCCAACTTTTTCAATCCAGTTATTTTCAATATAGCCATGGCAGGTTGCACAGGAACATGCGCCACCACATTCTGCCTGAATACCTTTTACTCCATTTCTGACTGCTGCATCCATCAATGAATGGCCGTTGACGGCCTCAAGGGTTTTCTGCGTGCCGTCGGGTTCGATAAACGTTACCTTTGCCATTTTTAATTTCCGTGTTGTAAACATGTTGATTTATTTAACGTGAGAGAATCCTACATGACAAGAAGGGTAACCGCGCTTTCTGGAGGTTGATCACAAAAATGCAACATATTAATTACTTGTTGTTCAGTTGATTGTTTAGCAACTTGTTCATATTGAATGGCTTTTTGGTTGTTTTTTTGCTGATTTTGCATTTATGTAAACATGTTGACAAAATTTTGCCAGAAAACATAGACTCGATTTGTCTTGTAGGGCCGTATTTGCTGAAAGGCATCATCGACACAATGAATATCGATATGAACTTTGTGGTTATTCGCGGCATGGCTTCATCAGGTGAATGCAACCTCTGGTTTTGGAACATACAGGTAAAATTATGACGATTATCACTACGCAGGATAAGTACATTGATAACGAGTTAGGCGTCGTCGACAGAAAAATATTCTCCGATCAACAAATATATAAACGCGAGCTTGAGAACGTATTTTCACGCGCCTGGTTGTTTATCGGCCATGAAAGTCAAATCCCGAACCCTGGCGATTTTTTCTCCTCCAGAATGGGTGAGGAGCCGGTTATTCTGGTGCGTGATAAGGCCGGTGATATTCATGTATTTCTGAACTCCTGTCGGCATCGTGGGATGAAAGTGTGTCGTTATGAGTCGGGAAATACCGCCCTGTTTACCTGCCCGTATCATAGCTGGACATTTTCGACCGATGGTCAATTACGCGGCGTGCCGATGCAGAAAGATATTTATGGCGACTGTTTTGATAAAAAAGAGTGGTCATTAATTGAAGTGGCTAAATTGGCTGTTTATAAAGGCACCGTGTGGGCAACCTGGGACGCGCAGGCACCAGAGTTACTCGACTATTTGGGCGATGCGGTAACGCACCTCGATCTGGCGCTCGACTGCCGCGACGGCCGTCCAGGTGGTTCAGAGGTAGTGGGGGTGCATAAATGGATTTTCCCGGCCAATTGGAAATATGCGGCGGAAAACTTTCTTGGCGATACCTATCACAACCCGAGCCACCGTTCAGTTGACCTGATCGGCATTGGCCCATCGGCAGAGCAAGGCGTTAAAGGGCGTCGGGATAATGAGCTGGAGTTCTCAAAGCATGTGTGGGTTAGCTTCCCGCACGGCCACGGCATCCATTCTGCGGTCATGCCCGAGGGGCAGGAATACGTTGAGCAGTTTAAAAACGACCCGGAAATTGAAGAGTATTTCCGTTCCTGCTTTGAAAAACGTAAGGCGGCGAAAGGTGACGATTATCGTTTACGGCCGTTTGTCGGCACTATTTTCCCGAACACCTCATTCCACGGCACGCAGCCGCGCAGTCTGTGCGTCTGGCATCCACATAGCTCAACGGAAACCGAAGGCTGGCGCTTCTTCCTTGTTGATGCCGACGCGCCGAAAAAAGTGAAGGATTTCCTTCGCCACTACTATATGCGCTACTCCGGGCCGGCCGGGATGACCGAGCAGGATGATATGGAGAACTGGCTATACGCCACGAAAGCCTGCGGCGGCACCATCTCGAAACGGTATCCGTTCAACTATCAGCAGTCGCTGAATAAGACGCAGTTGAATCCTACCGTCAACGGCATTGTGATTAAAGGCGATGTCAGCACCTCGGTGACTGAACATATGGCGCGTGGTTTCTATCGTCGCTGGAATGATTATATGCAGGGCGCGAACTGGAATGTACTGAGCGGTCTTGACGATCCGGCGTTTCAGCGGGAGACAACATAATGGCGAAAACGGTCGTAATTTCTGGCGGCACTTTTGGCCTGGGAAAAGATATTGCGCTAGGACTGGCCCGCTCGGGGTATGAGGTTGTGGCGTTTGGCCTGGATTCAAAACAGCCTGCCAGCATTGCTAAGAACAGTATTTCGGCTCTGCGTACGTTGGCAGAGGTGGAAAGGCTGCCGCTGCTGGTGCTCGAGGCGGATGTCACCAATGAGCAGGATATTGCGGCGGTGGTCAGCGCGACGATTGATCGTTTCGGCAAAATTGACGCGGTAGTGAATAACGCGGCGATTGGCCCACTAGGCAAAGCGATGGATACCGACCCGGAATTATGGGATCGCGTTATTGCGGTGAATCTGAAAGGCCCGTATTTGCTGGCCAGGGCAGTGATTCCGCACCTGCGTCAACAGAATGGCGGCAGCATCGTTAATGTGGGTTCGGGGGCTGGTTGGGGTAAGGCCAACATGCTGGCCTACGGCGTGAGTAAGGGGGGCTTAACGGCCTTTAATGCGTCGATGGCGCTGGATTACTTTGCCGGCCATATTCGCGTGAACATGGTGATTCCCGGTGGCGGCGGCATCGCTGGCGGCATTACGCAGGGACGTAATAACGACTATGGCGCAGGTGTGGCGCAGAAATATATCGGCAGTGTAGCGGGGCGCCCGGTCAATGGTGAAGACATGATGGCAGCTATCCGCTTTCTGATTTCCGATGACGCTACCGCTATCAGCGGGACGATTATTGATATTGGCTGTTTCTTCCATCAGGGATCGTCAACCCCTCCAGGAGTCAACGTATGAACATGAACGAACGTTTACAGCTTACGCCTGAAATTGCGGAGTTCTTTTACACTGAAGCCAGCCTGATTGATGAACGCCAATTCCAGCAGTGGCTCGACCTATTACATGAAGACATCGTCTATTTTATGCCAATGCGTCGCAACGTGAAGTTTGGCCAGCACGCGGCCAGAGAAAATACCGTTCAGGGTGACGATATTAGCTGGTTCGATGAAGGGAAATGGACGCTGACTAAGCGAGTAGAGCAGATTCTGACGGGGGTACACTACGCGGAAGAACCGCTGTCACGAACCACTCACTTTATTACAAATGTGCGGGTTCTTGACCAAACAATCAATGAACAAGGGCAGTGCCTGATTACCACCAGTTGTAATATCCTGATGTATTTAAATCGGGTGGAATATGAGGTCAATACCCTCGCGGGTAAACGCTATGACACGCTGGTGGTGACGGATAATGGTTATCAGATATTAAAGCGAGAAATCATTCTGGATCAGAATGTTTTATTAGTTAAAAACCTTACGACGTTCTTCTAACATTATGATTAATTTATATGAAGTTAAACCCGGCGATAAACTTTTAATTAAAGATGGGCGTCAGGTGGAATGCATTGAAAATATGAATGATGGCCAGTGGCTTGAGGTGGCAGGAGCCGATGGCAGTGAATTAATTCATAGTCAGGATATTCTTGAAGTCTTAAAAAATTAAGAGAGGTCAAAATGTTACGCTGCCATGATTTACCCAGCGACTTTCATCCTCTATTGCTTATTGTCGGCGAGCGTACGGATATTCCGGCGCTAGCGGCAGTGTGTTCACGTTTTGCGGAAAATGGAATTCCCGTGACGCTTAGCGAGTTATCGTGCGTAGTGCACAGTACTGGCCCGATCACGATATCGCGGTGCGCCGATCATGAACGGTCTGGGGTTGTCCGGGCAGTCGAAACCGGGGCTGGGCTTATCTGGCGCATGGATAAACCAACGGCGCTGCGGTATGCCGATGAGCTGAAGGCACTGTTGGACGCAGATTTACTGTCGGGGTCGTGCTTTCTGGAATTGGGCTATATCGATGAGATACGCGTGAAAGTGACGTTTGGGGAGTTTGACGATAGCTGGCTGACAGGAGTGAAAAGAGTATGAATGTGGTGATTATTGGCGCCGGGCAGGCGGCGGCAACGTTAGGCTGTAAGCTGCGGGAGTTGGGCTTTAGCGGCGGTATTACGCTGATTGGTGAGGAAGCTTATTATCCGTATCAGCGTCCACCATTATCGAAAAAGTTCCTCAAGGGGTCGGCCTCTATGGACGATCTACTGATCAGGGAAACCGGTTATTACGCACAGCAGAAAATCGCGGTGCAGCTAAATACATCGGTGCAGTCCATTGATGCGGCTAATAAAATACTGCTGACCGCGCAAGGGCAGCAGGTGGCTTACGATAAGCTGGTGCTAGCGACCGGAGCGACGCCTCGACACTTACCGCAGGAAGAACTGATGCACTGCGAGAATGTGCTGACCTTCCGTGGGCTGGATGACTGCCAGGCGCTGGCGGCCTATATGCAGCCGCAAAAAACCATGTGCATTATCGGCGGTGGCTATATCGGTCTGGAACTGGCTGCCGTGGCGCGCGGGCAGGGGATGAACGTGGTGGTGCTGGAGCGTGAGTCGCGCATCTTACAGCGCGTGGCCTGCGAAGAGACGGCGGAATATGTCACGCGCTACCACCGGGAAAATCAGGTCACGATATTGACTAATGAAAATGTGGCGCACTATGCGCTTGAAGGGCAGTGCGTTGAACGCCTTTATTTGCAGAGCGGCCGTCAGGTTGATGTTGATGTCGTTGTGGTGGGAATTGGTGTGCTACCTAATAGCGTGCTGGCCGAGGAGGCGGGTATGGAGCTGGCGTTGTCAGCAGTCAGAGTTAATCACCGCTGTCAGACGTCGGCTGAGCATATTTATGCGATCGGTGATTGCAGCAGTTTTTCCTTTAATGGCCGAATGATTCGTCTGGAGTCGGTGCAAAATGCATTGGAACAGGCTGAGATTGTCGCGCAGGATATTATAGGCAATATGCGGGAATATCAGCCAAAACCGTGGTTCTGGTCCGATCAAGGAAGCCTGAAAATTCAGATTGCCGGGCTGGCATATGATTATAATTGTGTTATATCACGCGTATCGAAAAGCGACAATAACGCCAGTTTTTGGTATTTTAATGACGATGTCTTAATTGCCGTCGATGCCATTAATGACGCGAAGGCATTTATGCTGGGGCGGAAATTTGTGGGGCAGATTATTATGAATAAACAGGCGTTAGCTGATGGATCTCAGGCGCTGAAAAGCATATTGCTTTGAGATTGCATAATGCTATGATTCAGGATGATTCTTTTCTTGTATATTGGGTGCCGGAATAAGTATGACCGTTAAAAAATACGACCTTGATTTTAAATATGCGGAACACTCCTTAGCGTTAGCCTGTTTGCGCGGTCGGGAAGCGGTGGTATCCAACTTTTCTCCCATGTTACAAAAGCTAAAAATAACCGAGCAGCAGTGGCGCGTTCTGCGTATTACCTATGAGTACGCCGAGATTCCGTTTGTGGAGCTGTGTCGTTTAAGCTGTATCCATAAGGTCAGTATGGCGCGAATTGTCTCCGCCTTAAGCGAAATGGGCTGGATAGAAAAACACAAATCCGCCAGCGATCTGCGCGCCTATACCGTGTTATTAACGGATAAAGGACGAGAGGTGGCGGAAAAAGCGGTTGAGGAAGCACAGATCATTCATGAAGATATCTTTACGCGCTATGGGCAGAAAAAGGCCGAGCTACTGCTAGAGATGTTGAAAGACCTGGAGAAGATTCGCCGCGTGCCTTGAGTTGCGCTTTGCCAGCCTTCTCCCACTGGCAAAATCTTCGCTTAGCCTCGCCCGAGCGGTACCACCAGCGGCGTATTCGCCACCGGGTCATCAATAATCATGCAGCGCAGGCCGTACACCGCTTCAATCAGCGCCGGAGTGACAATCTCTTTCGGCGCGCCTTCTGCCACAATCTTCCCATCGCGCAAGGCAATCAGGTGCGTCGCGTAGCGGCACGCCTGATTTAAATCGTGCAGCACGGCGGCGAGCGTATAGCCGCGCTCGCGGTTCAGTTCGCTTAACAGTTCCAGCAGATCAATCTGATGGCTGATATCAAGCCAGGTCGTTGGCTCGTCAAGCAGCATAATCGACGTGTCCTGCGCCAGCACCATCGCAATCCATGCGCGCTGACGTTGGCCGCCGGAGAGGGTATCCACGCTCTGACCTGCGAGATTAACAATGCCGGTGGCCTTCATTGCACGCTGCACCGCGTCCTCATCTTCCTGCCGCCAGCGGGTAAACAGCGGCTGATGTGGATAACGCCCGCGCGCAACCAGCTCCTGTACTGAAATATCACCCGGCGTCGTGGCGTTCTGCGCCAGCAGGCCGACGCGACGCGCCACCTCTTTACTGGCGTAGCGCTGAATCTCTTCACCGTCGAGATAGACGTGGCCGTGAACCGGCGTCATCAGGCGGCTAAGCGTGCGCAGCAGGGTCGATTTCCCGCAGCCGTTAGGGCCAATAATGGCGGTGAAATGGCCGTCAGGAATGGTGACGTTCAGCGACTCGGCGATGGTCTTTTTCCCGTAGGCAAGGGTTAACGCCTCGCCGCGCAGGCGAGCGACGGTGTCGGTCATTTTTTACGAGACTCCTGAATAAGCAGCACGATGAGGTAGATACCGCCAAGGCTAACGGTGACGACGCCCACCTGAAGCTGGTAAGGCAAGAACAGCTGCTGGGCGCAATAGTCGGCGGCGGCCAGCAGCAGCGCGCCGCAGAGCGCCGCCTGGGTCAGCCCCCAGCGCGCGGTGCCGCTGAGGCGGCGGGCGATGTGCGGCGCGACCAGCGCAATAAAGGAAATCGGCCCGGCCAGCGCGGTGGCGGCGGCGGTCAGCACCACGGCGACCAGCATCAGCAGCAGTCGGGAAACTTCGACGCGAACCCCCAGCGCACAGGCGCTGTCGTCGCCCATTTCTAACAGGCGAAGACGGCGCACCAGCAGCGCCGAGCAGGCGAGGGCGACAACCATCATTGGTGCGGCAGGCCAGATTTTGGCCCACGTCAGGCCGTTAAGCGAACCGGCAAACCATAGCCCGGCGGAGACGGCGGTCTCCAGCGACGCGCGCAGCAGCAGCCAGGTGTTGAAGGCCATCAGCATCGCGCGGATGCCGATGCCGATAATAATCAGCCGGAAGGTTTCGATACCGTCGCGCCACGCTAGCGCCCACACGATAAGCGAGGTGGCGATGCCGCCTGCCATGGCGGCGAGGGTGATAGTCGTAAGGTTTTGGCCGAAGAAGACCAGCGCCACCAGCACGCCGCTCCACGCGCCGGTGTTAAAGCCCATCACGTCCGGGCTGCCCAGCGGGTTGCGCATCAGCGACTGGAAAATTGCGCCGCTGACGCCGAGCGCGGCGCCAATCAACAGCGCCATCAGCACGCGCGGCAGACGCCATTCGGTAACCACCAGGGTGATGGCACGCGGCGCATCACCGAACAGGGCGGCGAATATCTGTGAAAATTCCAGCGTGACCGCACCACTGCGCAGACTCAGCAGCGTGAGCACCAGGCATGCGGCGACCAGCAGCAGACAGCTGGCGACCAGACGGCGAGAAGGGGCGTTCATCGGCCACCTCCGTTCGATTTACGGCGGACGAGGAAAATCAGCACCGGTGCGCCGATAAAGGCGCTGACCACCGATACGCGCAGTTCGCCGGGCACCAGCAGGCGACCAATAATATCGGCAAACAGCAGCAACGACGGCGTGGCGAGCAGGGTGACCGGCAGCGACCAGCGGTGATCTGAACCGACCAGCCAGCGCGCAATGTGCGGCATCATCAGGCCGATAAAGGCGATAGGGCCTACCACCGAGGTCGCGCTGGCGCACAGAACAGTGATCACCAGTAACCCCATGATTTGCGTGCGCGCCACTTTATTGCCCAGCGCGGTGGCGGTGTCGGCCCCGAGGCTCAGGCTGTTAAGCGAACGGCTCATCATCAGCGCGATGGCTCCGGCAATCAACACCGGGAGCAGCACCGTTTTCAGGGTTTGCAGGGTGCGAATATCCAGTGACCCTGCCTGCCAGAAGCGCAGTTGATCGTAGACATCCTGATTGAGCAGGGCGATACCGCTGGAGAAACCTTCCAGTACGGCGGCGAGCGCCACGCCTGCCAACGTTAAGCGTACCGGGCTAAGCTGACCGCCGCCCTGGCTACCGGTAAAGGCAACGATTAATGAGGCCACCAGCGCGCCGCAAAAGGCCATCACCAGCTGTTCCTGCGGCGAGGTGATGCCAAGCAGCGCCGCGCCTAACACGATGGCAAAGCTGGCTCCGGCGTTAACGCCAAGAATGCCGGGATCGGCGAGCGGGTTGCGGGTGAGGGTTTGCATCAGCGCCCCGGCAAGCCCCAGCGCGCCACCGGCGAGCAGACCGGCCAGCGTTCGCGGCAGTCGGGCATCGAGCACAATGGTGCAGTCGGCGCTCTGGCAGGTGCCGCTAAGCGCGTCGATAACGACGTGAACCGGGAGCGGTTTGGCACCAATCAATAAACTGAGCGTGGCGGCGAGAAACAGCAGTATCAACAATCCAGGCAGCGCAAGGGCGCGCAGCACCGGGGTGGAAAACGACATGGCGACATCCCTGATTTGATAATGATAGTAATTATCGTTATCTATCTTATTCGCTTATGTTAGCATGAGCGCCCTCGGAAAGGGTAAGAAAAAACGTTCAAGGTTTTGTAATGAATCGACAATCCTGGCTGCTGAATCTGAGCCTGCTAAAAACGCATCCGGCCTTTCGCGCCGTCTTTATTGCTCGCTTTATCTCCATTCTTTCGCTTGGCCTGCTCGGCGTAGCGGTACCTGTTCAAATCCAGATGATGACCCACTCCACCTGGCAGGTGGGACTTTCGGTCACGTTGACCGGCGGGGCGATGTTCGTCGGGCTGATGGTTGGCGGCGTGCTGGCTGACCGCTACGAGCGCCGCAAACTGATTCTGCTGGCGCGTGGCACCTGCGGTATTGGGTTTATCGGCCTGTGGCTAAACGCGCTGCTGCCGGAGCCGTCGCTGGTGGCGATTTATCTGCTGGGATTATGGGATGGCTTCTTTGCTTCGCTGGGCGTGACGGCGCTGCTGGCGGCGACGCCTGCGCTGGTTGGGCGTGAGAATCTGATGCAGGCCGGGGCGATCACCATGCTGACGGTGCGCCTGGGGTCGGTGATTTCGCCGATGGTCGGCGGCCTGCTGCTGGCTTCCGGCGGCGTATCGTGGAACTACCTGCTGGCAGCGCTGGGCACCTTTATTACCACATTAACGCTGCTGCGTTTACCGCAACTACCGCCGCCGCCGCAGAAGCGCGAACATCCGTTCACTTCATTGGTGGCCGGGTTCCGTTTTCTGCTCGGTAGCCCGCTGATTGGCGGCATTGCGCTGCTGGGCGGACTGGTGACGATGGCCAGCGCCGTGCGCGTGCTCTATCCCGCGCTGGCGCAGGGCTGGCAGATGTCAGCAGCACAGATTGGCCTGCTGTATGCGGCAATCCCGCTGGGGGCGGCTTTTGGTGCGTTAACTAGCGGACGGCTGGCGCAGAACGAGCGTCCGGGCTGGGTGATGCTGCTGGCGACGGTCGGGGCGTTTGTGGCAATCGGTCTGTTTGCCATGATGCCGCATTGGGCGCTAGGGATGGTCTGTCTGGCGCTGTTTGGCTGGCTGAGTGCTATCAGTTCGCTGCTGCAATATACGTTGATTCAGACCCAGACGCCGGAAGCCATGCTCGGGCGTATTAACGGGCTGTGGACGGCGCAGAACGTGACCGGTGATGCCATCGGTGCGGCGCTGCTCGGCGGACTGGGGGCGATGTTGACCCCGGTGGCGTCGGCAAGCGTCAGCGGTTGGGGGCTGGCGATCATGGGCGGGATTTTACTGCTGGTGCTGGGCGAACTGCGGCGGTTCCGGCGCGACCTCCCGGAGTCGGCGTAACCGCCTCGTCCGGGCTACACGTTTCCTGTAGCCCGGCCAAGCGAAGCGCCGCGGGGACTGGCTCGGCGATTAACCAAACAGCGCCGACAGCCGCGCTAACACGCGCGTTGCGCTGTAATAGTCGAGGCGGAATGTCTCGGTACCTAACGCGTAAACCTGTTTCTCTTTCACCGCCGGCAGGTGCGCCAGCAGTGGGTTGGCGTAAATCGCGTCCACGTCTTTCTGGTCACCGGCGAACAGGAACAGGCTGTTGCCGTTCAGACTGGTCGCCAGATTTTCGCCGCCAAGCTGGATGATGTCGTGACGCTTGCCCTGGCTTTGGCTGGCGTGCAGGCCTTCCGGCAGCGTGGCGAGGGTAAAGCCGAGCTGGGAGAGGAACTGCCCCTGCGCGGATTCGCTGGTCCACAGGTTGGCGCTATGTGCGGCGGCGGTATAAACCAGTGCGCTCACCGGTTGCGGTGGCAGCTTCATCTGCTGTTTCACCGTCGCCAGTTGCTTATCAAACTCGGCAATACGCGCCGTAGCCTGCTTCTCGTGCCCGGTGATAGTACCGAGCTGAGTCAACAGCGCCTGCCAGCTTTTATCGTCGTAGTTAACGATAAGCGTTGGGGCGATGGTGGAGAGTTGGTCGTACAGCGCCAGCGCGGAGTCACCGCCGGTGGCGCTAATCAGGATTAGATCTGGCAACTGCGCGGCGACGGCCTCGGCGCTCGGTTCGCCGATATAAAGGCGGGAAACCCGCCGCGCTTTCGCCACGTCACCCCACTGGCGCAGAAAACCCTGGGCATCGGCCACGCGATTATTGGGTGTGGTAGCGCCGCTGGCAATCACCGGCGCATCAATCGCCAGCAGAGAGCCGGTGAGGGTGACGCTGGTGGAGACGATGCGCGTCGGCTTTTGTTCTAGTGTGTGAACGCCGTGACTGTCGCTAATCTGGCGCGGCCATTCGGCGGCCTGGGTTGAGGATATTCCTAAAACACTGAAACCTGCGATGAGCGCCACGGTGCGCCATAAAGCGGAGAAGTTCACGGATATGCGTCCTGATTGTCATTGGTTAATGCTTCTCATTTTCAACTATTGTTCGCGCTGGATGCAAGCCCTCTTCCATCGCCGGGGCAGGGCAATATCAGGGCTACGCGCTTTTTATTAAGCACAAGATGCTGCTTAGCGCTGTTGACATACGGGGCGTTTACTTTTAGGTTACCCAACCAAAATATAAATGATAATTATTCGTAATATCTTTATCGTTTTTGGAGGATGATATGGAAACGTCACTTGCTGCGGATACACAAGAACAACACCATCAGGCTACGCTCTCGGCCGATAGCTTTTTCTTTATGTCGCCGTTCCGTAGTTTTACCACCTCGGGCTGCTTTCAGCGCTTCACCTGCCCGGCTGAAGGCGGTGATGCGCCAGATAGCGCATTCCAGCAGGGGCTAGCCTCGGCGTTTGCCGCGGCCAAAGCCGCCGGGATTGCCAATCCGGTGATGGTCGGTGCCATCCCGTTTGACACCACGCAGCCTTCCGCGCTGTATATCCCTGAACGCTGTGACGCGTTTTCGCGTACCGCAAAACAACACGCTTCCCGCTATCACGCCTCGCGCGATCCGCTGGCGGTGGTGGCGCGCCGCGAAATCCCCGAAAGCCCGGTGTTCCTCGATATGGTGGCCCGCGCGGCGGCGCTGACCGCGACCCCGCAGGTTAATAAAGTGGTGCTTTCCCGCCTGATTGATATTGAAGCCGAGCAGACGCTGGACAGCGGCGCGCTGCTGGAGCGTCTGGTGGCGCAAAACCCGGCGAGCTTTAACTTCCACGTGCCGCTGCCGGACGGCGGCGTGCTGCTGGGCGCCAGCCCTGAGCTGCTGTTGCGTAAAGAGGGTTCGCTGTTCCATTCGCTGCCGCTGGCCGGTTCCGCGCGTCGTCAGCCGGACGACATGCTGGATCGCGAAGCGGGCAACCGCCTGCTGGCTTCGGAAAAAGACCGTCACGAGCATGAGCTGGTGACCCAGTCGATGAAAAAAACGCTGGCGCCGCGCAGCCTGCAGCTCTCGCTGCCGAGCACCCCGCAGTTGGTCACCACACCCACCCTGTGGCACCTCGCTACGCCAATTGAAGGCCAGGCCAAAGCGGAAGAAAACGCGCTGACGCTTGCCTGCCTGCTGCACCCAACGCCCGCGCTGAGCGGTTTCCCGCATCAGGCGGCGAAACAGCTGATTGCCGAGCTGGAGCCGTTCGAGCGCGACCTGTTCGGTGGCATCGTCGGCTGGTGTGACGCCGAAGGTAACGGCGAGTGGGTGGTGACTATCCGCTGCGCGCGCGTCAAAGCCAATAGCGTGCGCCTGTTTGCCGGGGCGGGCATTGTGCCTGCTTCATCGCCGGAGTCCGAGTGGCGCGAAACCGGCGTCAAGCTATCTACCATGCTGAACGTTTTCGGCCTGCATTAAGGAATCAGAATGACCGTGGAATTTACCCGCTGGCCGGACGCGCTGGCGGCGCGCTACCGTGAAAAAGGCTACTGGCAGGATCTGCCGCTCACTGAAATGCTGACCCGCCACGCAGGCCGCGACGCAATTGCGGTGATTGATGGCGACCATCAGATTAGCTATCAGCAACTGAATATCTACGTCGATAACCTGGCGGCCTCGCTGCAGCGTAAAGGGCTGAAGCGTGGAGAAACCGCGCTGGTGCAGTTGGGCAATATCGCTGAGTTTTACATTACGCTGTTTGCGTTGCTGAAACTTGGCGTCGCGCCGGTGAACGCGCTGTTCAGCCATCAGCGCAGCGAGCTGAATGCCTACGCCGAGCAGATTGCCCCGGCGGCACTGATTGCCGACCGTTCGCATACGCTGTTTGGGGACGATAGTTTCCTCAACGCGTTTTGCGAACAGCATCGCTCCCTGCGAATGGTGCTACTGCGCAAAGGCGAGGGGGAACACGCGCTGGAGGCGGCGATTGCTCGCCCGGCAGTCGACTTTACCCCAACGCCAACCGCTGCTGACGAAGTGGCCTTTTTTCAGCTCTCCGGCGGCAGTACCGGCACGCCGAAGCTTATCCCCCGCACCCACAACGACTATTACTACAGCATTCGCCGCAGTAATGAGATTTGCCGCTTTGATGCGCAGACGCGCTATCTGTGTGCGATTCCGTCGGCGCACAACTATGCCATGAGCTCGCCAGGCGCGCTGGGTGTCTTCCTGGCGCAAGGGACGGTAGTGCTAGCGGCGGACCCAAGCGCCACGCTCTGCTTCCCGCTGATTGAAAAGCATCAGGTTAACGTCGCGGCGCTGGTGCCACCCGCGGTTAGCCTGTGGTTGCAGGCAATTACCGAGTGGGGCAGCAACGCCCAGCTACGTTCGCTGACGCTGTTACAGGTGGGCGGTGCGCGTCTTTCTGCGACCCTGGCGGCGCGTATTCCGGCGGAGATCGGCTGCCAGCTGCAGCAGGTCTTCGGCATGGCGGAAGGGCTGGTGAACTACACCCGTCTGGACGATTCAGAAGACAAGATCCTCAACACCCAAGGCTACCCGATGTGCCCGGACGACGAAGTGTGGGTGGCGGATGCCGACGGTAACCCACTGCCGCGAGGCGAAGTTGGCCGACTGATGACCCGTGGCCCATACACCTTCCGCGGTTACTACAAGAGCCCGCAGCATAACGGCAGCGCCTTTGATGCCGACGGCTTTTACTGCTCGGGCGATCTTATTTCCATCGACGAAGACGGTTACATCACCGTTGAAGGGCGTGAGAAAGATCAGATTAACCGTGGCGGCGAGAAGATTGCCGCTGAAGAGATTGAAAACCTGCTGCTGCGCCATGAGGCGGTGGTCTACGCAGCGTTGGTCAGCATGGAAGACAGCCTGCTTGGTGAGAAAAGTTGCGCCTATCTGGTGGTGAAAGAACCGCTGCGTGCCGTGGCTGTCCGCCGTTTCCTGCGCGAGCAGGGCGTGGCCGAATTTAAACTGCCTGACCGCGTCGAGTGTGTAGATGAACTGCCGCTGACTCATGTCGGGAAAGTCGATAAAAAACAATTACGCCAGTGGCTGGCGAGCCGCTCGCAGGGCTGAAGGAGAGAACAACATGGCGATTCCAAAATTACAGGGCTACGCGCTGCCAACCGCGCTGGAACTTCCCGAGAACAAGGTCAACTGGGCGTTTGAGCCGTCGCGCGCCGCGCTGCTGATCCACGATATGCAGGAGTATTTCCTCAACTTCTGGGGCGAGGACAGCGAAATGATGGAGACCGTGGTGGCGAACATTGCTGCGCTGCGTGACTTCTGTAAGAAAAACGATATTCCGGTTTACTACACCGCGCAGCCGAAAGAGCAGAGCGATGAAGATCGTGCGTTGCTGAACGATATGTGGGGGCCGGGGCTGACTCGCTCGCCGGAGCAGCAGCGGGTGATTGCGGCGCTGGCGCCGGATACGCAGGATACCGTGCTGGTGAAGTGGCGCTACAGCGCATTCCACCGCTCGCCGCTGGAGCAGATGCTGAAAGAGACCGGGCGTAATCAGCTGATTATCACCGGTGTCTATGCGCACATTGGCTGCATGACCACCGCCACCGACGCCTTTATGCGCGATATTAAGCCGTTCTTTGTCGCCGACGCGCTGGCGGATTTCAGCCGCGACGAGCACCTGATGTCGCTGAAATACGTTGCCGGTCGTAGCGGGCGCGTGGTGATGACCGATGAACTGCTGCCGTCCATCCCAACCAGTAAAGAGGCGTTGCGTGCGCTGGTGCTGCCGCTGCTGGATGAGTCTGACGAACCGCTCGACGATGATAACCTGATTGATTACGGTCTCGACTCCGTACGCATGATGGCGCTGGCGGCACGCTGGCGTAAGACGCACGGCGATATCGACTTCGTGATGCTGGCAAAAAATCCAAGCATCGATGCCTGGTGGGCGCTGCTCTCCCGCGAGGTGAAGTAATGGCCGGGTTCGATTTTAACGGTCAGACCGTGTGGGTGACCGGGGCCGGGAAAGGTATCGGTCACGCTACCGCGCTGGCGTTTGTGGAAGCCGGCGCGAAGGTGACAGGCTTCGACCTGGCGTTTGATGGCGAGCATTATCCGTTCACCACCGAAGTGCTGAACGTGGCGGATGCCCAGCAGGTGGCGCAGGTGTGTGAGCGTCTGCTCGCCGCCACCGAACGGCTGGATGTGCTGGTCAACGCGGCCGGGATTTTGCGGATGGGCGCAACCGATGCATTAAGCCTGGAAGACTGGCAGCAGACCTTTGCCGTTAACGTTGGCGGTGCCTTTAACCTGTTCCAGCAGACGATGGCGCAGTTCCGTCGTCAGCGGGGCGGGGCGATTGTTACCGTCGCGTCCGATGCGGCGCATACGCCGCGTATCGGCATGAGCGCCTATGGCGCGTCGAAGGCGGCGCTAAAAAGCCTGGCGCTGACCGTCGGGCTGGAGCTTTCCAGCGCGGGCGTGCGCTGTAACATCGTTTCTCCGGGGTCGACCGACACCGATATGCAGCGGGTGCTGTGGGTCAGTGACGATGCTGAACAGCAGCGCATTCGCGGCTTTGGCGAGCAGTTTAAGCTCGGCATTCCATTGGGCAAAATTGCCCGTCCGCAGGAGATTGCTAACACCATTCTGTTCCTTGCATCGAGCAGCGCCAGCCATATCACGCTGCAGGATATCGTGGTGGACGGCGGCTCAACGCTGGGAGCGTAAGATGATCTGGAAACGTCATTTAACCCTTGATGAGCTGAACGCCACCAGTGAAAACACCATGGTGGCGCATCTGGGGATCGTGTATACCCATATCGGCGACGACAGTCTGGAAGCGGTGATGCCGGTGGACAGCCGCACCCATCAACCGTTTGGCCTGCTGCACGGCGGCGCATCGGCGGCGCTGGCGGAGACGCTGGGCTCGATGGCTGGTTTTCTGATGACCCGCGAGGGGCAGTGCGTGGTGGGCACCGAACTGAATGCGTCGCACCACCGCCCGGTTTCTCAAGGGCAGGTGCGCGCGGTGTGCCAGCCGCTGCACCTCGGGCGTCAAAGCCAGAGCTGGGAGATTGTTGTTTTTGACGAGCAGGGGCGACGCTGCTGTACCTGCCGGTTAGGGACGGCGGTGCTCGGTTAGGTTTTGTGCCCGATCCCGGCGGCGCTTCGCTTGGCCGGGCTACAATTCAGTGGTCGCCCGGCTAAGCGAAGCGCCGCCGGGAATCTCTCAATTTCTTCCACCCTCTCTCATCTGTTTTTCTGACTTAAGTGATCCCGTTAACAATGTGATGTAAATGTCAGGTGTTGTTCCTGTTCATATTCGTTTCAAGGTTGTTAAATCAAGTGTGCTTGCTATGGACACAAAATGTAACATCCTCTGCTACTGATACGGACAATAACTATGAACAATTCAGGGAAATACCTTATATGGGCGTTACTCTCCATTGTCGGAGCGTTTGCCCTGGGCTACATCGCCCTTAACCGTGGTGAACAGATAAACGCGCTGTGGATCGTCGTGGCGTCGGTCTGCGTTTATCTCATCGCCTACCGTTTTTACGGCCTCTATATTGCGAAAAAGGTGCTGCAGGTTGACCCGACGCGCATGACGCCTGCCGTGCGTCATAACGACGGTCTGGATTACGTACCAACGGACAAAAAAGTACTGTTCGGTCACCACTTTGCGGCGATTGCCGGGGCGGGCCCGCTGGTAGGGCCGGTGCTGGCGGCGCAAATGGGCTATCTGCCTGGCATGCTCTGGCTGTTAGCCGGGGTGGTGCTGGCCGGCGCGGTCCAGGACTTTATGGTGCTGTTTGTTTCTACCCGTCGCGATGGCCGTTCGCTGGGCGAATTGGTGAAAGAGGAGATGGGGCCGGTTGCTGGCGTGATTGCGCTGGTGGCGACCTTTATGATCATGGTGATCATTCTGGCGGTGCTGGCGATGATCGTAGTGAAAGCGTTGACCCACAGCCCGTGGGGAACCTATACCGTTGCCTTTACCATTCCGCTGGCGCTGTTTATGGGCATTTATATTCGCTATCTGCGTCCGGGACGCATTGGCGAGGTGTCGGTTATTGGTCTGGTGCTGCTGGTGTTTGCCATTATTTCCGGCGGCTGGGTAGCGGCAAGCGAAACCTGGGCGCCGTGGTTTGATTATACCGGCGTACAACTGACCTGGATGCTGGTGGGCTACGGCTTTGTGGCGTCTGTGCTGCCGGTATGGCTGCTGCTGGCACCGCGCGACTACCTTTCTACCTTCCTGAAAATTGGCACCATCGTCGGGCTGGCGATTGGTATTCTGATTATGCGTCCAACGCTGACGATGCCAGCGCTGACCAAATTCATTGATGGTACCGGCCCGGTGTGGACCGGCGATCTGTTCCCGTTCCTGTTTATCACCATCGCCTGCGGCGCGGTTTCTGGTTTCCACGCGCTGATTGCCTCCGGCACTACGCCGAAGATGCTGGCGAACGAAAATCAGGCCTGTTTTATCGGCTACGGCGGTATGCTGATGGAATCCTTCGTCGCCATTATGGCGCTGGTTTCTGCCTGTATTATCGATCCGGGCGTTTACTTTGCGATGAACAGCCCAATGGCGATGCTGGCACCAGCCGGTACCGTCGACGTGGTGGCTTCTGCGGCACAGGTCGTCAGCAGTTGGGGCTTTGCGGTGACGCCGGACCTGCTGCATCAGATTGCCAACGAAGTCGGCGAACAGTCGATTATTTCTCGTGCGGGCGGTGCGCCGACGCTGGCGGTGGGGATGGCCTATATCCTTCACGGGGCGCTGGGCGGCCTGATGGATGTATCGTTCTGGTATCACTTTGCCATTCTGTTTGAAGCGCTGTTTATTCTGACGGCGGTGGATGCAGGTACCCGTGCGGCGCGCTTTATGCTGCAAGACCTGCTGGGTGTTATCAATCCAGGGCTTAAACGTACGGATTCTCTGCCCGCTAACCTGCTGGCCACGGCGCTCTGCGTGCTGGCCTGGGGCTACTTCCTGCACCAAGGGGTGGTTGACCCGCTGGGCGGCATTAACACCCTGTGGCCACTGTTCGGTATTGCTAACCAGATGCTGGCGGGTATGGCGCTGATGCTGTGCGCGGTGGTACTGTTTAAGATGAAACGTCAGCGCTACGCGTGGGTTGCGCTGGTACCAACCTCGTGGCTGCTGGTGTGTACGCTGGTGGCGGGCTGGCAGAAGTCGTTCAGCGAAGATACCCGCGTGGGCTTCCTGGCGATTGCCAACAAGTTCCAAGCGATGATCGACAGCGGCAATATTCCGCCGCAGTACACTGAATCGCAGCTGGCGCAACTGGTGTTTAACAACCGTCTTGATGCCGGCCTGACCATCTTCTTTATGGTGGTGGTCGTGGTGCTGGCGCTGTTCTCCCTTAAAACCGCGCTGGCGGCATTGAAAGAGGACAAACCGACGGCGAAAGAGACCCCGTATGAGCCGATGCCGGCGGATGCGGAGAATCTGGTCGCACAGGCGAAACGCGCGCATTAATCTCATTTGCGCGTAGTTTGATGATGTTGTAGCCCGGCCGAGCGTAGCGACGCCGGGATTACCCAAAGGATAAAACGATGTTTGATACGCTTTCGAAAGCCGGAAAATACCTCGGTCAGGCTGCCAAAATGATGATTGGCGTGCCGGACTACGACAATTATGTTGAACACATGCGCATCACGCACCCGGACCAGACGCCGATGACCTATGAAGAATTTTTCCGCGACCGTCAGGACGCGCGCTACGGTGGCAAGGGCGGCGCAAAATGCTGTTAATGTTTATTTAGACATCTAAACGTCTCGATTGCCAAACCCATTCGCCGTGTTATATTGATGTTAACTTTGGCATCACGAGCGGCAGACGCAGAATGACGAATAAGCAACTCATCCCACAGAGCAAGTTACCCCATCTCGGCACCACTATTTTCACTCAGATGAGCGCGCTGGCGCAGCAGCACCAGGCGATTAACCTTTCGCAGGGGTTCCCTGATTTTGACGGCCCGTCTTATCTTCAGGCGCGGCTGGCGCATCATGTCGCCGCGGGCGCAAACCAATATGCGCCGATGGCCGGCGCGCTGGCGCTGCGTGAAGCGATTGCCGAAAAAACGCAGGCGCTGTACGGCCATTCGCCGGATGTGAATAGCGATATTACGGTCACGGCCGGGGCAACCGAAGCGCTGTACGCGGCGATTACTGCCCTGGTGCGCAAAGGCGATGAGGTTATCTGCTTCGATCCAAGCTATGACAGCTATGCACCGGCGGTCGAACTCTCCGGCGGCATCGTGAAGCGTATCGCGTTGCAGCCGCCGCACTTCCGTGTCGACTGGCAGGCATTTGCCGACATGCTTAGTGATAAAACCCGGCTGGTTATTCTCAACACCCCGCATAACCCTTCCGCCACCGTATGGCAGGCGGCCGATTTTGAGGCGCTATGGCAGGTCATTGCTGAGCGAGAAATCTACGTGCTCAGCGATGAAGTGTATGAACATATCTGCTTTAGCGAAGCCGGGCACGCCAGCGTGCTGGCGCATCCGCAGCTTCGTGAGCGGGCGGTGGCGGTCTCATCGTTTGGCAAAACCTATCATATGACCGGCTGGAAGGTGGGGTACTGCGTCGCGCCCGCGCCGATAAGCGCCGAGCTGCGGAAGGTGCATCAATATCTGACCTTTGCCGTCAATACCCCGGCACAGCTGGCGCTGGCGGATATGCTGCGTGCTGAACCTGAGCACTACCGCCAGTTGCCTGATTTTTATCGGGCGCGCCGTGACCTGTTTATCGATGCGCTAAGCCAAAGCCGACTGAAGCTGCTGCCCTGCGAAGGCACCTACTTCCTGCTAGCGGACTACAGCGCCATTTCCGAGCTGGATGACGTGAGCTTTTGCCAGTGGCTGACCACCGAAGTGGGCGTGGCGGCGATCCCGCTGTCGGTCTTCTGTGCGGCGCCGTTCCCGTATAAGCTGATTCGCCTATGCTTTGCCAAGCAGGAAGCGACGCTGCTGACCGCCGCCGAGCGTCTGTGCCGTCTGTAGCTATTTGACCGTCCAGGCCTGTGAGTACTGGCGATTGCCAAATAGTTCGCACAGGCCATTAATCTGCTTAAGACGCAGAATTTCATCGGCATCCATGCCCAGTTCCTGACCGATTTTCTCGTCATCCCAGCCAAGCTGGCTTAGCTCACGCACGATATCGGACATTGCGCCTATCTGGTGGCGACCGCGCGCGCGATTATGGCGAATGGTGGCCGCCATCCGTGAGGGTTGCGAATGGTCGCTATTTTCTAGCTGGGTAATCGGCAGATAGCCGTGGAAGCGTTTTTTCAGCGCGGCTTTTGACTGCGACAGCAGATGGCGGTGGAAACCATCGACAATCTCGTAGGCGTTGCTGTTTTTCGCAATCACCACAATCGGTTGAGTAAAACCGTCGGCTTCCAGTGATTTGGTGAGCAGCCGCTTTTCTGGCGGGGCCATATTGTTCGGGTTGTAGTCATTCGGTGAAACCTGCTCTTCTTTTACCCACAGTACGCAGTCAATCGGCTGGTCGCGAAACGGGCTTTCCTCGTGTAAGGCCTGTCGAAACTGGTTAATCGCGTCGATTTTCGCATCATCCGATAAGGTTTTTAGATAGCCTTGCAGCTGTGCAATCAGTTTTTGTTGCATAGTAATCCCCATTGTTGACGCTTCTGTTCCATGCGCGCGCGATACCGTTGGTAGTGGCTGGCTTTTGTTGGGCTGAAAGAGAGCATCCGGCACCAGTAATCATTGTTTAATAAGACTTTGCAGATTCGTCGCCACGACGGAATGTCTTTAGAACCGAGATCTTTTTCCTGACTGTCAGGGATATCTTCCCATCCCTGTTTTTGGTACCAGTGCAGATAGACGGCGATTTTATTGCGATAGTGGTCGGCGGTGGCTTCCGGCATGCTGTACAGCAGGAAATGGGCGTAACTGCGCCAGCTGTGATGCTGCGGCTTTTCGATTTTGCGATGACCGTAGAACTGGTTATCCTGCCCAGCATAGATCCCGCCGCTGTGCGCGCCGCTCACCCGCTGGCACATTGCGGCCCAGCGTTCAGGCTCAAGGACGTGATAGAGCCACAGCCCCTGTCGCTGCTCCGGGCCAAAGGGTTCACATATACGCATGTAGCGCAGCGGCACGCCCGCCTGATACATCAGGTCATAGAGTGGATTGTAGGGCAGCTTACTTTTGGCAAACCAGGTCCAGACATCTGCCGTTTTCCAGTCATAGATCGGATAGACATACCAGGCATGATTTCCCGGCGCGACGGTCGTCCAGGGCATATCGTCGGCGAAACGGCGCTTGCGCTGCGAGGCTATGGTCAAAAAGCGGTTGTAAGATTCGTCGGCGCGAATACCAACCATCACGGCGGCAGGGCGCTGCTGCGAAAACCAGTCGGCAAATTTCTGCACAAACAGTTCGAAGGTCATACCCGGTTCATAAAATGAGAAAAAATTGGGGTCGGTAATCGCATCTTCAGGCGGTTGTCTGACCCATTTTGCCCCCGGCTCCCAGCACTGCCACTCGGGGTTAAATTGGGTCAGCGAATTTTGGGTGGTCAGCGGTAGAGCAACCCAATAAAAGGTCTCAATGACGTCGCTATACCGTCTGCGCAATTTCTCACAATGATTGATGGTATAGGAGAACTGCGCTTCCCAATCAATAAACAGCACGCTAAATTTTTTCCCTGATTGACGTGCCAGTTCCGCGGCTAAATGCAGCATGACCGTTGAATCTTTCCCGCCGGAAAAAGAGATACAAACGCGGGGTAAATTATTCAGCGTCCAGCTTATCCGTTCCCGACTTGCCTCCAGTACGGAGAGAGGTAAGGGGAGTTTGACGATTGACATAAATCAGCAATCCTTTATGGCGATGATGTCTAAAAAGGTGCTGATTATAGTACGCTATTATGAGAAGTAATAAATAAGATAATGTATATAATCTGTTTATGAATTATTAAATTTCATCCATTTCATGAATGAAATTATTGTGTTTAACCTTCCTGATAATATCGGCAAAGAAAGGGGAGCTCATCGATGCACGACTGTAAACCATGTACAACGTAAACGTTGGCAGTGGTAAAGGACTCGATATTTCCTTTAATCCTAAGGTGTCTTTTAATAAATCATAAATTAGTTTAGGAACTAAGCCTGCTAAATCACTCTGATGAATGACGTTGAAAATAGTCATTAGCGAGGGTGAGGTGAATGCAAAATCTCTTTCGGCTAAACGTACGGTATTGGGGGCCTTCTGAAATTCTTTGACCTGATGCTCGCGGGTTTGAAATAGAGTAAACCTTTCCTTCTCAAGCTCTTCTAGCGTTGCAGTATCGCCTAAACGGGGATGATCTTTACGGCACACCAGTGCGACTGGGCATTCACAAAACGGCACGCTCACCAGCGCTCGGTTGTGGCATTGCTCCATGGTGAACACCACGTCAGCTTTGCGGTAGTTCATAATCTCTTCGATTTCATCCGTGTCAGCTGCCGTGTCATGATAAACCACCTCAAGATTGGGTTCATCAAGAAGGATGTTCATAAAGTTGGTCAGCTTTGGCAAGGCATGAAACTGTGGGCCGTAAACGACAAAACGCTTTTTGAGATCGGTTTTCCCCATAATGTTAATTGTTTTTTCAATACTATTCAGGTTCTCTTCCAGATGGAGATGTAAATTTTCCGCCACGGTGGTTGGGGAAATACCTTTCCCGGAACGAACAAATAGGGGGTCGTCTAACTGGACGCGTAGGCGCTGCAACGACTGACTGACCGCGGACGGGGTGATAAATAAGGTTTGCGCCGCTTTGCTAATACTCAGGTTCTGATATATGCACTCAAAAATGATGAGTAGGTTAAGATCAAATCGTTTGAGGTTGTAAAGGTTAGCCATGATGAAGTCCTTTATTTTTACAAAATATATACATGACAAAACCTCTGTCATGTCTTCTCGAAACCATCCATGTGTTCGAAAAACTACATTGAAAATTAATCTATTCTGAATATATAACAGGCGGGGGTGTCGATCCACTCTTTCGTTAAAACAATATACATCCATTTGGTGAATAATATTCATTGGGATGACTATTGTTTACTGCTTATTATCATTTTTATCTTTTTATTATCGGGATGAACAGTTCTCTGATGTCTGCTGTTTTGTTTCAGAGAATAAATATCTGACCGCCTGTCGCACCTTGAATTATGCCAATCAATTCCTTGTTGTTGATGATTCTGAATTCAGATTCGAAAGACCTAATAGGAATAGGATGAACATACTGTTCGTTTGGGTAAATAATATTCTGCAATAGAAAAAATCTGTAAAATCAGTGGGTAATGAACAACGAACGGCGTAGGCTATCACAGCCATAGATAAGACCGACGCCAGGTCGATTGCCCTTCGCGGCGCAGGGTGATGTAATCCAGGTGCTGTTACCACCTTTGTTAAGGTGATGTAGAGCGCAACAATAAGCCAGCCTGGCTGGCGCTGAATTCACCTGCTGGGGATTCAGGTAACGGGGCCGCTGATGCGGCCTTTTTACGTCTGGGGATGAGCGATTTGTGCCCGTCCTCGTCATAGGTTCACAAAGCTGTCTTGTTCCGGTTGTTAGATAACGCTTATTGATTTGATAATGTAAACGCATTGGTCGAATCAGGAAAAAGTCGTTAACTTAGACCTCAACGAAAACACGGAGGAAGTACTCGATGTCTTTAATTAATACCAAAATCAAACCTTTCAAAAACCAGGCGTTCAAAAACGGTGAATTCGTAGAAGTTACCGAGAAAGATACCGAAGGTCGCTGGAGCGTCTTCTTCTTCTACCCGGCTGACTTCACCTTCGTATGCCCGACCGAACTGGGCGACGTAGCTGACCATTACGAAGAGCTGCAGAAACTGGGCGTGGACGTGTACTCTGTTTCTACCGACACCCACTTCACCCACAAAGCATGGCACAGCAGCTCTGACACCATCGCGAAAATCAAATACGCGATGATCGGCGACCCGACTGGCGCCCTGACCCGTAACTTCGACAACATGCGTGAAGATGAAGGTCTGGCAGACCGTGCAACCTTCGTTGTTGACCCACAGGGTATCATCCAGGCAATCGAAGTTACCGCCGAAGGTATCGGCCGTGATGCTTCTGACCTGCTGCGTAAAATCAAGGCAGCTCAGTATGTTGCTTCTCACCCAGGCGAAGTGTGCCCGGCTAAATGGAAAGAAGGCGAAGCCACTCTGGCTCCATCTTTGGACCTGGTCGGCAAAATCTAAGTCGTCTTCTGCCGGCGGCGCTGCACTGGCCTACCGCATGTAGGCCGGATAAACGCAGTGCCATCCGGCATCCAACAGGCGCGCTTCTGCGCCTGTTTAATCCCAGCATCATGATGCAAGTTGCTTACAGGCAGCTCGTATGTGGCTGCTTGCATGATGATGTTTTAAGCCCAGGAGATAAAAATGCTCGACACCAACATGAAAACCCAGCTCAAGGCCTACCTTGAGAAGCTGACCAAACCTGTTGAGCTGATTGCCACGCTGGATGACAGCGCTAAATCGGCAGAGATCAAGGAACTGTTGGCTGAAATCGCTGAACTGTCAGATAAAGTGACCTTTAAAGAAGACAACACGCTCGCGGTACGTAAGCCATCGTTCCTGATTACTAACCCAGGTTCCGACCAGGGCCCACGCTTTGCAGGCTCTCCGCTTGGCCACGAGTTTACCTCGCTGGTGCTGGCGCTGCTGTGGACCGGTGGTCACCCATCGAAAGAAGCGCAGTCTCTGCTGGAGCAGATCCGCGATATCGACGGCGACTTTGAATTTGAAACCTACTACTCGCTCTCTTGCCACAACTGCCCGGATGTGGTGCAGGCGCTGAACCTGATGTCGGTACTGAACCCGCGCATCAAGCATACGGCCATTGACGGCGGTACGTTCCAGAATGAAATTACCGATCGTAATGTGATGGGCGTTCCGGCGGTCTATATGAACGGTCAGGAGTTTGGTCAGGGTCGTATGACGCTGACTGAAATCGTGGCGAAAGTGGATACCGGCGCGGAAAAACGTGCGGCGGAAGAGCTGAATAAACGTGATGCTTACGATGTGCTGATCGTCGGTTCCGGCCCGTCCGGTGCAGCAGCGGCGGTTTACTCTGCGCGCAAAGGTATTCGTACCGGCCTGATGGGTGAACGTTTTGGCGGCCAGGTGCTGGACACCGTCGATATCGAAAACTACATCTCCGTGCCAAAAACCGAAGGCCAGAAACTGGCAGGCGCGCTGAAGGCGCACGTGAGCGACTATGACGTAGATGTGATTGACTCCCAGAGCGCGTCTAAGCTGATTCCTGCCTCGGTTGAAGGCGGCCTGCATCAGATTGAAACCGCTTCTGGCGCGGTGCTGAAAGCGCGCAGCGTTATCATCGCGACCGGTGCCAAATGGCGTAACATGAACGTACCGGGTGAAGATCAGTATCGTACTAAGGGTGTTACCTACTGCCCACACTGCGACGGCCCGCTGTTTAAAGGTAAACGCGTGGCGGTCATCGGCGGCGGTAACTCCGGCGTTGAAGCGGCCATCGATCTGGCTGGCGTGGTTGAACACGTGACCCTGCTTGAGTTTGCGCCAGAAATGAAGGCCGACCAGGTGCTGCAGGATAAAGTGCGCAGCCTGAAAAACGTCGACATTATTCTCAACGCACAAACGACAGAAGTGAAAGGTGACGGCAGTAAAGTCACCGGCCTGCAGTATCGTGACCGCGTCAGCGGCGACGAGCATCACGTGGAACTGGCGGGGATTTTTGTCCAGATTGGCCTGCTGCCAAATACCAACTGGCTGGAAGGCGCGATTGAGCGTAACCGCATGGGTGAAATCATCATTGATGCGAAATGCGAGACCAACGTGAAGGGCGTATTCGCCGCGGGCGACTGCACCACCGTGCCGTACAAACAGATTATCATCGCCGCTGGCGAAGGTGCGAAGGCGTCACTGAGTTCATTTGACTACCTGATTCGTACCAAAACTGCATAAAAAGAAGACAATGCCTGCAATGTCAAAGGCCACCGAAAGGTGGCCTTTTTTTGTGGCTGCTATTTCCCGGCGGCGCTTCGCCTGGCCGGGCTACATTATCTGACGACTAATACTGGGATATGCGCGTGGCGGATAACGCTGGAAGCGTTGGAGCCAAGCAGGTGCGTGCTGATAGACGGGTTACGTGAACCGATCACCACCATATCAGCGTTCAGCTCTTCCGCCAGTTCGTTCACGGCATCGCGGACGCTGCCGAGGCGAACGTGAAGCTTAATACGCGAAGGGTCGATGCTGAAATGACTCACCATGGTGGTCAGACGGCTTTCGGCTTCCTGCTGCAGATGCTCTTCAAAGCGGCGCAGGTCGGCGGCAAAGCGGCTCATGGTGTAGCTGGCCGACGCGGGCAGCACGTGAAGCAGATGGATAATGCCATCCTGCTGGGCTAAAAATTCCGCGTGACGAACGGCTTTGTCACTCAATTCCATCTCAAAAACATCAACTGGCATAATGATTGTTTTGTACATATGGCTCCTCCTTGTCTTTGTGGAACTATCAGAACACATAATAGGTTCTAAATATGTCATTTAGTTCGCAAAATAGTTTATCGAGGCGAAGGGAGTTGTAAAGTTTCGTGAGGCAGGAAGTAGCCGAAGGGACAAAACAGAAAGAGGATGCAGAACATCCTCTTAATAGGTTAGCGCGGGAGATTAGCGATGAAATTCGCCTGCCGCTTCCGGCTGGTAAAGCAGCTCGAGCACTTCGAGATGGGTAGAAGTACCGCCCGGCAGTTCCCAGTGAATGGCGCTGCCTGCGCGCAGACCAAGCAGTGCCGCGCCAACCGGCGCCATCACGGAAAGCTGGCTGCTGCTGTCGGTCATCTGGGCCGGGAAGACCAGCGTGCGGACGCGTTCTTCGCCGGTGGTGAGATCGCGGAATCTGACCTGGCTATTCATACTCACTACATCGTGCGGCATGTCCTCTGGGGCACACATCTGGGCACGATCCAGTTCGTCGTTTAGCGCGTTCGCCACCGGGGAATTTGCGTAAGCAGGTTGCTCAAGCAGGCGGTCGATACGCTCGGCATCGAACTCATTAATAATGATGGCAGGTCTGGTCATTATTTACTCCATGTCTATCGATTATCCAAAAGAAAACCCTCACCGCCAGCGGCAAGGGTTCATCTCATCCCATCATACTGATCCTGAGGTCAGGTTTGAAGTGATACAGCGCACATTCGAGAATGGCAACGATCGGTGTTGTGTGAATTTTGTGCGAAATACATCGCAACCTATAAATCTGGATTATTCTTTTTAGGCTGCATCTGGCAGCGTCCTTCCAGTACAGGAGATCGTATGAGTGGTTTCGATAAACTGACCCTGAAAGATGGTAGCTATCTCTGGTTTAAAGATTGGGGGAGCGGACAGCCTATTGTATTTAGCCACGGCTGGCCGCTGACGTCTGATGCGTTTGAGGATCAGATGCTGTATCTGGGGTCGAAGGGGTATCGGGTTATCGCCCACGATAGACGAGGCCATGGACGCTCGGCGCAGCCCTGGGACGGGCACAATATGGACCAATATGCAGATGATCTGGCGGAGTTGACCGCCCATCTGAATCTGAAGGATGCGGTGCACGTTGGGCACTCAACCGGCGGCGGTGAGGTGGCACGCTATATTGGCCGTCACGGCACGCAGCGAGTGGCCAAAGCGGTGCTGATTGGTGCGGTGACGCCCATAATGGTGAAAACGGACTTTAACCCGAACGGCGTGCCGCTGGAGGTCTTCGACGGTATTCGTGACGGAGTGATTAACGATCGAGGCGCGTTTTTCTATGAGCTGACGGCGGCGTTTTACGGCTATAACCGTCCAGGGGCGAAGGAATCAAAAGCGGTGCGTGAAGGTTTTGTCGAACAAGGATTACAGGGTTCGATTAAGGCGCTGTATGACTGCATCAAGGCATTTTCAGAGACAGACCTGCGCGAGGACCTGCGCAGAATGACGATCCCAACGCTGGTCATTCACGGCGATGACGATCAGATTGTGCCGTTTGAGACCTGCGGGAAAGTGGCGGCGGAAATTTTGCCTGACGCGGAGCTGAAGGTGTATCGCGGCGGATCGCATGGGATCTGTACCACGCATAAGCATCAGATCAACGACGATCTGTTGTCGTTTATCGAGCAGTAGTGTGAATCGCCCCCGAAAACCGGGGGCGTAATCAAACCGTTAGTAGCCGTTTTTATCCAGGATGAACTGTTTGCCGCAGTTGCCGGGGTGTGGCTGCGGAAGCAGTGAATCTGCGCTGAGTGGGTTGTTGATGCTGGCGGATTTAATGGTAATCTGCATTTCGGTCAGATAGGCCGGGTTACCGTCGCAGGTCAGCTTGACTGCTTTCACGTTCTCTTTGCCAAAGGCGCGGGCAACCGCATCATCAAAGCTCGCGCGGGTAACGGTTTTGCCGTAGTTAGCGGCAAGGAACTGACCTATTGCGCTCTGCTTCACTTCACTATTCATACGTACCATGGTACCGAAATAGGCGTCCGGGTCGAAACCAAAGCAGACGCCGTGCTTGGCGTACTCGTAGCGTTCAAGACAGGTTCTCCCCCCGCTGCCCGGCATCACCTGGTTGAGCTTATTGGCCATCTCCAGCGATAACCCCGTCTCATCGGCGGCGCATTTCCGGCTGGCTTTCGCTTCCGGCATATTAGGGATCGGCCGCGAAGCGCAGCCGAAACGCATCCAGCGGTTGTTGTCCACGCCGCGTGAGGCAATGGAGCCCGGTAGGCCGGGCCATAGGCCGTGTACCGTCAGATAATCGGCCTTATTGGCGGCCTCAGTTGTCCGCAGACATTCCAGCGGCTCTTTGCGGTTTCTGTCATGCTGGCTCTGGCAAAACCCGTTTTGCCAGGAGAGTGCCAGGACGTAACGGTCGAAATCGCCATATTGTGTGGGTGCCAGTGGAGCTGCTTGAAGGCTGCCAGCGCAGAGCAGCAACGCGCATCCTGACACAATATTCTTCCTTAACATTTTCCTGACTCCACGTTTTTAATCATTTAGTGACGTTATTACATAATAAAATAAGGCGCCTTCAGGCGCCTTATTTTATTTATCCGATAAATGATTATCCGGCGACGCCGGGTACCAGGACCTCGGTGGCGATAATCACCACGATAAGACCAATAATGACCGGTACCGAGGTGCGTTTAACCACTTCAAACGGGGAGATTTTTGCCATACCGGCAACCGCCACCACTACGCCGGAAACCGGGGAGATGGTACGACCAAGGTTGGACGCCTGCAGCATCGGAATCGACAGGTATGCCGGGTTGATGCCGGAGGAGTGCGCCAGTTTCGGGATCATCTCCACGAAGGCGTAGAACGGTGCGTTACCGGAACCCGTGGTCATCGCTGCCAGCATGGTCAGGATGACCAGCACCAGCATCAGAATAATGCTGGCCGAGCCGAACGAAGTGGCAATGGAAATCAGGCTGTTAATAAAGCCGATGGTGCTCAGGCCCTGGGCAAAGACGCCCGCGGCAACCAGCAGCATCACTACGCCGGCAAAGGCATCGGCCATCCCGCGATAGGCCACTTCCAGGCCAGCAAAGACGTTTTGGGTATTGAAGCCGCGGAAGAATTCCAGCACCGCCGCCAGCAGCATACAGATAACCAGAATGGCGATGATATGCAGTTCCGGACCCCATTTGCCGTCAAAAATCAGTACGCCGAAAATAGGGGTGAACGGCAGAATGGCGTAGAAGCGAGGTGCGCTGGTGGTGATTTCATTCACATCCAGCATTTCGTGAGAGATATGCTCTTTTTTATCCAGGTAGCGCTGCCAGAAGAAGTGGGCAATCGCCATGGCAACAATGGCTATGATGGAAATAGGCAGCGTGGTTTTAAAGGCGAAATCAATCAGCGGCATTTCTGCGGCTTTCGCTGCCAGCACGACGTCACCGGACGTTGGGGAGAGAATAATGGCCGCTGGGGAGGCGCAGATAGCCGCCGCCGCGCCGCGGCTGATGCCGACGTTCACCATCACCGGGAACAGGGTACCCATCAGCAGTACGCCAAGGCCGGTTGCCGAAGAGACGGCCAGTGACATCAGACAGGCCACGAAATAGGCCGCAATCATCAGTAAATAAGGTGAGTTGATAAACTTCAGCGGTTTAGAGGTCAGCTTAACGACCATATCATTCGCGCCGATATGCGTCATATAAGCGGCAAAACCACAGAGCATCATAATCATCATGCCGAGGTCGCCGCCGCGGCTCATTAATAAGATCTTGATGTATTCAACAATATCGGTGGCAGAGTAACCCGTGCTGGTTGCGCTGCCAGGTAAAATCTGGTGGCCCATCAATGCGCTGGCAATCAGTAGCAGTAAGCCACCGACGAAGAGGACTCCCGTCGCGGAATAACCTTTGATGATGTAGCGGGCTACGCCCACAATAACCACAACACCAATCAGGAGTTCAAAGAACGTTAACATTATTAACACCTATCGCCCAGTTGTAAAAATTGACGCAGTGCTGCATCAAAAGTAAGGGATGAAATGTGCCGAAAAAAACGACAAATTTAGCTGATGAAAATCAATAAAAAGATTAATTAAAGATGGCGAAGTTGTCATTTACTCGGTGTACTCACAAAGCTGAACATTGTCACCCCAATGAGTATAGCGCGCTGGTGGAATACTATACAGCCAGAGGAAATGAAATGCTGCTTTGCTGAGCGAGAAGGTGAAAGGCTGGCAGCTCTAGTCGTGGTGGGGAGGTGCGGTGTTGATGTTACCTTTTAGCGGGCGGATGTACGAAATAAAATAGGGAAAGATAAAACCGCATAAAATATGTGCAGAATAAATCTTTATTTAATGATTAAGCATTTATTCTCATATTACGAAAATAATATGGGAAGCATTTTTTTAAATATAACCAGAAGGCACTTTTAATTTATGGTTTTCTGGTCATAGACGATAATGCGTATCGTTGGCGGTAATCATGCATTATAATTTAGCTTAGGCTGTTAGGTTAGCTTGACGGTTTGATTAGGAATATTCTAATTTGTAATTCAGATGAAGAAAAAGGCAAAGCCGCTGCTGCGGTTACGATATCATTAAGCATACGCTTGATAGAATATTCTTAATTAATCATTTTTTGGCAAGACTATCGTGTTAAAACTAAATAGATTTTTCGCACTGCTGGTTGTGATGGTAGGGCTGTCTGGTACCGCTCTGCCTGCACATGCGTCTTTTACCGAGACGATCAAGGATGGCTATAACACGCTGAGCAATAACATCGTACAAACCTGGGATGAACCGCAGAATTACGATCTGTATGTGCCGGTGATTACGTGGCACGCGCGTTTTGCCTACGATAAAGAAAAAACGGACAAATACAATGAACGTCCCTGGGGGGCCGGTTTTGGCGTTTCACGTTGGGATGATAAAGGTAACTGGCACGGCATCTATTTGATGGCGTTTAAAGACTCCTTTAACAAGTGGGAACCGATTGGCGGCTACGGCTGGGAAGCGACCTGGCGACCGCTGGCGGACGATAAATTCCATGTTGGGTTGGGTTACACGATTGGGGTGACTGCGCGCGATAACTGGAACTACATCCCGCTGCCGGTAGCGCTGCCGATGGCCTCTATCGGTTACGGCCCGGCGACGTTCCAGATGACCTACATTCCAGGCACCTATAACAACGGTAACGTCTACTTCGCCTGGCTCCGTTTCGACTTCTGAAACCGGCCCGCAGCACAGCGGGCGATAAAGTCAACCCGCAAATAAAAGTTAGAGACATTTATCACTTTTTAACGAAGTTAGGCTGGACAAAACCGACGACAATTGTTGTACTGTTAACTGACACAGATTAGTGTCGTTTTTTCATATAAAGGTAATTTTGATGTCTAAGATTAAAGGTAACGTTAAGTGGTTTAATGAGTCCAAAGGATTCGGTTTCATTACTCCGGAAGATGGCAGCAAAGACGTATTCGTACACTTCTCTGCAATCCAGACCAATGGTTTTAAAACTCTGGCTGAAGGTCAGCGCGTAGAGTTCGAAATCACTAACGGTGCCAAAGGCCCTTCTGCTGCTAACGTCATCGCTCTCTAAGCGAAAAATAGCAGTTCAGAATTCAAAACCCGCTTAAATGCGGGTTTTTTTTATCCTTTTTTCTAGCGACTGGCGCTAAACAGCCAGAATGCCGCAGCGGTCATGGCGAATGAACCCAGCAGGTTCACCGCAACGTTCAGCAGTGCCCAGCTCAATTTCCCTTCCTGTAGCAGAAAGACGACTTCGGCCGAGAAGGTGGAGAAGGTTGTCAGCCCGCCGCAAAAACCGGTGGTGATAAGCAGTTTCCAGACCGGATCAATCTGCGGCAGACGGTTAAACCAGGCCAACCCCGCGCCGATAATAAACGCTCCGACCAGGTTAGCCGTCAGCGTGCCCAGCGGAATGGCATGGTGCATAGGATTAAATCTTAGGCTCAGCAGCCAGCGAGCGACGCTGCCGGTACCTCCGCCGATAAAAACGGCCAACAACAGTTGCATCATGCGAGTTTCCTGCCATTTTCAATTAATGCTGCCAGTGTAGCGCTGAACGGGTGAATCTGGCTATATACTCATCAGTATTCATCATATTGATATATTGGTAAAACCTGGGGTGTATAGATGAGGGTAGCTGCAGGGCAGTTTGTCGTTACGCCAGAGTGGCAGATCAATGCGCAACGTTGCGTAGCGCAGATGCGCTCGGCGGCCGAAGCCGGAGCGTCTTTGCTGGTGCTGCCGGAAGCGCTACTGGCCCGCAGCGATAGCGACCCGGATATGTCCGTCAGATCGGCTCAGACGCTGGACGGTGGCTTTATGCAGGTACTGCTGGCGCAAAGCCGTAGTGATGCATTGACCACCGTGCTGACTATCCACACGCCGTCAGGGGAAGGCCGTGCGCGAAACACGCTGGTGGTGCTACGTGGTGGCGAAGTTATTGCTCACTATCACAAGCTCCACCTCTATGACGCCTTCTCTATTCAGGAGTCAAAGCGGGTGGATGCCGGTGAGGCGTTGCCACCGCTGATTGAGGTTGAAGGTTTTAGGGTTGGCCTGATGACCTGCTACGATCTGCGCTTCCCTGAACTGGCGATGACGCTGGCGCTCCAGGGGGCTGAGATCCTGGCGCTGCCGGCAGCCTGGGTGCGTGGGCCGCTGAAAGAGCATCATTGGGCGACGCTGCTTGCGGCCCGCGCGCTGGATACCACCTGCTACATGGTGGCGAGCGGGGAGTGCGGTACGCGAAATATTGGTCAAAGCCGAATTATCGATCCGCTTGGTATAACGCTGGCAGGTGCGACGACAGAGCCGCAGCTGATCGTTTCTGAGATTCAGCGTGAGCATCTTTTGAACGTTCGCCAGCAGCTTCCGGTACTGGCGAATCGACGCTTTGCGCTACCGCAATTAACGTGACGTTTTTTTAAACAACGCTTGATTCACCTTGTTACAGATTGCTATTGTGTGCACGCGCCGGATGACCGTTAATAAATGACAGTGATGTGGCGCATTCTGCAGCCTGTTTTTGAGAAGAAGGTATCTATGGGTGAGATTAGTATTACCAAACTGCTGGTAGTGGCAGCACTGATTGTTCTGGTGTTTGGTACCAAAAAATTACGGACTCTGGGTGGGGATCTGGGTTCAGCCATCAAGGGCTTCAAGAAAGCCATGAATGATGATGAAACCACGGCGCAGAAAAGCGCAGATGAAACCCCGGCCGAAAAACTCTCTCATAAAGAGTAAGCAGGGCAGCGTTTCACATGGTGTGCTGATGTAGCGCGCCATGCGCAGGTTTAGCCACCTGCGGAAGGGGCTACAGCGTAAGTACGTTGTAGCCCTTTTTCATGAAAATAACATTTCAAATATTGTCTTATTGCAACAATATATTTCACATTTCACCATAAAAAAAGCCGCTATCAATAGAGAGCGGCTTTTTAGCGTAGGAATCAGAGACCTTATTTCACTTCAAGGCCTTTGGCCTGAAGGTCGGCGTGATAGGACGAACGCACGAATGGGCCACATGCTGCGTGGGTGAAGCCCATCGCCAGCGCTTCGGCTTTCATCTCTTCGAATTCATCCGGGCTGACGTAACGCTGTACCGGCAAGTGGTGGCGGCTTGGCTGCAGGTACTGGCCGAGCGTCAGCATGGTGACGCCATGGCGACGCAGGTCGCGCATCACTTCAACGATCTCGGCGTTGGTTTCGCCCAGACCCACCATCAAACCAGATTTGGTTGGAATTTCCGGGTGCGCTTCTTTAAAGCGTTCCAGCAACTTCAGCGACCAGTTATAGTCAGCGCCCGGGCGCACGTGACGGTAAATACGCGGTACGTTTTCCAGGTTGTGGTTGAAGACGTCTGGTGGGGTTGCAGTCAGGATCTCTAACGCGCGATCCATACGGCCACGGAAGTCTGGTACCAGCGTTTCAATCTTAATGGTTGGGTTCTTTTCGCGAATCGCGGAGATGCAGTCAGCAAAGTGCTGAGCGCCGCCGTCACGCAGATCATCACGGTCCACTGAGGTAATAACCACATAACGCAGCCCCATGTCCGCAATGGTCTGGGCCAGCTTTTGCGGTTCGTTAGCATCTGGGGCTACCGGGCGACCGTGGGCAACGTCGCAGAACGGGCAGCGACGGGTACAAATCGCGCCCAGGATCATAAAGGTCGCGGTGCCGTGGTTAAAGCACTCTGCCAGGTTTGGACAGGAGGCTTCTTCACAGACGGAGTGCAGGCCATTTTTACGCATGGCTGCTTTGATACCCTGGATACGGGAGGAGTCTGCCGGAAGTTTAATTTTCATCCATTCCGGTTTTCGCAGCAGCGCTTCGCGCTCTGTTGCCACGTTTTTAACCGGGATAAGGGCCATTTTATCGGCATCGCGGTACTTAACACCGCGTTCCATCACAATGGGTTTACTCATAGCGTACGTGTTCCAGTTCCGAGTATCGAGGGAAAGCGTTTCAATTCAAGGGAATGTTGTATTTATCAACTATTTTTGAATTTATGGCAGGCAGTATACCATTTAAATGGGGTACAAAGCAGCCTACTGTGCCGGCAAATTGTAAAATAGTTGTTGAATAATGCTTTTTTGCCGGCTAGCAAAGATGGGGAGTACGAGGTTTAAAACGCCTGATGGATGACGTTGATAATGTTTTGCATTACCGGGTCACGCAGGCTGAGCTTATTGTAATGCAATGAAAAGTCGACGCGTTCCTGCTGGAGTGGCGCAAAGTCCAGCGTTTGCAGCGGCCAGCACTGTTTGAATATATGGTAAAAGCGCAGCGGCATAATGCCAATCAGGTTGCTTGAGGCGATCAGTGACGCGATGGTGAACAAATTGTAACTGCTCACGCTGACCTGACGATCGGGAAGCATATCGCGTATCCGCCGGTACTGGTCGTTTTGTCCCGCGCCGTCCATCGTCAGCAGCGTGTGTTCGTACTGCATCAGCGTGTCCAGAGAGGGGGACTCCTCCAGGGCCGGGTGATCGTTGCGGCATACCAATACCAGCTTGTCACTGAACAGCGCATGGCGGCCCAGCGTGCGCGGGTTGTTGTGCTCGTGGTTATCAATAATTAAATCGGTCTGAAACTGACTGAGCTGCGCGTTGGCATCGGTCACGGCGACGTTTCTCAGCAGCACCTGGGGATAGGTCTTCTTCACAATCTGATAGATAACCGGCATCACGATAGCGCCCACCGAGGCGGCGGTGCCGATAGTGATCACCCGCTGCTTGTCATAACTACCGTTCAAATCCAGCGCGCCGAGAATCGATTCCAGACCCTGGCTGATATATTCATGAAGATGGGTAGCGTATGCCGTTGGGGTGACGCCCTGGCCTTTACGAATAAAGAGAGGGTCGGGGAAGAGTAGTCTAAGTTTCTGAATCGATTGGCTTATCGCTGAAGGGGTGAGATTCAGTATTTTTGCGGCGTTGACGATACCTTTATGCACATAAACCGCTTCAAATATGGTCAATAAATTGAGGTCAATATTACGCAGCGTGCGGAAGATTTGTGGTGTCTCATTTTCAACGTTGAGGTTGATTTTATTTTCAGGCTTATCGTTATAATCCACACTGCTTACTCCGTATTCATTCACTCCATGAATGATAGTTGATAATAATAATTTTATTATTATTCTGAGAAACACAGAATCGCAAGATAAAAACGTGATTTTTACGTTAGTACTCAATGCATTAACGTTGCTAATACATTGTTGGTCTCTATGTTTTTATGCGTGTCATTGCGAAAAAGTGAGTGTTGCGATGCACTTTAAGGCGAAATTAATCAGAAAAAATAGAGAAACTTGCCGTTATTGTAAAGGGGGAAATGAAAAGATAGTGAATGACCCAACAGATTATTGGGTCAGGATGTATCATATATTAAGCGTGAATGTATTCATGTGGCGGATTATTTAGCAAGGCTAAAAAGTGGGAGACCAATCGAGGCGAGATATTTTCCGGCGTTGCGTCATTCACCCATTGCGATACCTGGGCCATTTCCATTCCCGCATACCCGCAAGGGTTAATTCTCAGGAAAGGTGACAGATCCATCGCGATATTCAGCGCCAGGCCGTGGAACGAACAGCCTTTACGGATACGTAGCCCCAGCGAACAGATTTTTTTCTCCCCCACGTAAACCCCGGGCGCATCAGCACGAGGGTGCGCTTCAATACCCACCTCCGCCAGCGTATTGACCACCGTCTGCTCTAGCAGTGTGACCAGCTCGCGTACGCCAAGCTTGCGGCGCTTGAGGTTTAACAGGACGTACATCACCTGCTGACCGGGCCCGTGATAGGTCACCTGGCCACCGCGGTCGCTTTGAATGACCGGAATATCGCCTGGCACCAGCACATGTTCGGCTTTACCTGCCTGGCCCTGGGTGAAGACGGGCTGATGCTCTACCAGCCAGATTTCATCCAGCGTGGACTCATCGCGGCTATCGGTGAAATCATGCATTGCCTGGGAAACCGGTTCGTAAGGTTGCAGGCCAAGTTGACGGATCAGGAGGGTATTTAAGTCCAAAACAGCGTCTCCGCAGAGAGGGGAAATGATGGACGCAGAGTATATCACAGGGAGGAGGGGAGAGGCGTTACCCGGCAGTGCCGGGTAACGGTGATGCGATTACAGCACCATACGGACGATTTCGATATTGCCCAGCTCTTCGTACAGCGTTTCTACCTGCTCAATGTGGGTTGCATTGATGGTAATGGACACCGAGTGGTAATTGCCTTTGCTGCTCGGTTTTATCTGCGGAGAGTAGTCACCTGGCGCATGGCGCTGTACCACTTCAACCACCAGGTCAACCAGCTCAGGTTTCGCCAGACCCATTACTTTGTAAGTAAATGGTGTAGGGAATTCAAGCAGTTCGTTCAGTTTGGTTTTCATGTCAGCTCCAGTGTTGAAAAAGAACAACTCCCGCAAATGTGCGGGAGTTGTTTTTACTATGCATAGTATATGGGGATGGAAATCACACTTTCAAGTGGGTGATTTTTAACCAAACCAGTGGTGGAACATTAATTTAATGTAATCAATGATCTTACCGAAGAAGTTGCCTTCAGGAATTTCCTGCAGCACCACCAGAGGACGCTGATCGATGGTTTTGCCATCCAGCTGGAAATTGATGGTACCGACAACCTGGTTTTTCTGCAGCGGCGCGTGCAGTTCACTGGTGGTCAGCACGTAGCTCGCCTTCAGATCTTTCATACGGCCGCGTGGGATGGTCAGGTATACGTCTTTATCCACGCCCAGGGAGGCACGGTCAGTGTCACCAAACCAGGCTGGCTCAGAGGCAAACTCTTTACCGGCTTTAATTGGGTTCACGGTTTCGAAGAAACGGAAGCCCCAGGTCAGCAGTTTTTTACTTTCGGTTTCACGACCTTTGTAGGTACGACCGCCCATGACGGCAGACACCAGGCGCATTTGACCCTCGGTTGCGGAAGCGACCAGGTTGTAGCCTGCTTTATCGGTGTGACCGGTTTTGATGCCGTCGACATTCAGGCTGTTGTCCCACAGCAGGCCGTTACGGTTCAGTTGGCGGATACCGTTAAAGGTGAACTCTTTTTCTTTGTAGATGGTGTATTCGTTCGGCACGTCGCGGATCAGCGCCTGGCCGATCATCGCCATATCACGTGCGGAGCTGTACTGACCCTCTGCGTCCAGGCCGTGAACGGTCTGGAAGTGAGTGTTCTGCAGGCCCAGAGCGGTCACGTAGCTGTTCATCAGCCCAACGAAAGCGTCCTGGCTACCGGCGACGTAGTCAGCCATTGCGACACAGGCATCGTTACCGGACTGCAGGTTAATCCCGCGGATAAGCTGGGATACCGGAACCTGCATGCCTGGTTTCAGGAACATCAGGGAAGAGCCTTTGAATACCGGGTTGCCGGTGGCCCAGGCATCGTTGCCGATGGTGACCAGATCGGACTCTTTAAATTTACCTGCTTTCATCGCCTGGCCGATGACGTAGCTGGTCATCATTTTGGTCAGACTCGCCGGGTCGCGACGGCTGTCAGCATTCTGCTCAGCCAGAACTTTACCGGAGTTGTAATCAATAAGAATGTAGGACTCCGCGTCAATCTGCGGAACGCCTGGAATCATGGTTTTGATGTTCAGGTCATCGGCGTGGGCAGCGGAAGAGAGTGCTGCGACGGAGAGCGCCGGAATGAGTAAGCGAGCGAAAAAAGAGGTCTTCATGGTCAAAACAACGACATCCGTGATGGAGTTAAAAAAGTGCCTTACTATAGCAAATGCCCTACAGACAGGCATCCGACATCGCATATGACTTTGTTAATGACTTTTACATATACGAAGATTCGGATACCTCTGAGCGTTCTAGTTGGCGCGAGTAATAAACGATTGCAGCTGAGCTTCGCTCTGCAAACGTTGCTGTATGGTACTGGCTTCGTTTTTACTGCTGAACGGGCCTAGCTGAATACGCCATACCGCGCCGTTTTGCGTAACGCGACCCGGTACGGAAAATTGCTGGCTTAAACGCTGCTGATACTGCTGAGCGCGCGCCTGATCGCTTACGGCGCCAACCTGTACGACGAAATCGCCGGTGGCGGCAGGCGCGGCGGTTGCAGCAGCAGCCGGTGCTGCTACTGCCGCTGCGGGTGCCGTTACTGGCGCTGTTGCCGATGGGGTTGTCACTGGGGCTGGCGTCGGTTCTGGTTGTTCGAGCACGCCGTTATTCAAGGGCGTAGGCGCGCCAAGGAAGCCGCCGCTTTTAACGGGAGCACCATCACCGCTGTTGGCTGGGGTCAGCGTATCGTTACTGATAGCGCGGATATCACCCTGCGGTGCTGCCGCCTGCGGGGCGGAAGAGACGCTGCCCATACTGCCGCTCAGGTCTGGGCGGCTAGGCAGCGCATAGGTCTGTTTAGCGACGGTGGTACAGGCCATGCCCGGACCGGAAAGTGAACCGTCCTGTGCCACGATAATCGGGTCAATGCGGACCTTGGTGTTATTGGAGGTGTTCAGGCGATCCGCTGCTGCACGGGAGAGCGAAATGACACGATCGTTGCCATAAGGGCCGCGATCGTTAATGCGCACGACGATCATCCTGCCGTTAGCCAGGTTGGTGATGCGAGCGTAGCTTGGGATTGGCAACGTTGGGTGCGCTGCCGTCAGCTGCGTCGGGTCGAACGCTTCGCCGCTGGCGGTCAGGTTGCTGCCCGGCTCGGCGTCGTAAATGGCAGCGAGACCCGCCTGGCTAAAGTTTGACGGATCCTGAACGACTTTATATTTCTTGCCGTCACGCTCGTAGTCCTGATTTGCGGTCGCATTCAGGGGTTCAAAGTGCGGATCTGCCCCGCTGATTTCTACCGACGGGCCGTTACATACCGCAGGTTGTGGTGCAGATACGGTTTGTTGCTGACCATCATCGCTCGAACAAGCCGCCAGCAGCCCTGCCGCTATGCAGATCCCAAGCCATTGCTTACGCATTGAGCACCCCTTAGACGCTTTTTGACAACATTTTTCTGTGTGTATGTATCGACATCACGATACCGAACCCGGCCATCAGTACGATCAGGGCGGAGCCCCCGTAGCTGACTAGCGGTAGCGGCACGCCAACCACCGGCAAGATGCCACTTACCATACCAATATTTACGAAGACATAAACGAATAAAATCAGCATTAAACCACCGGCCATGACGCGGCCGAAGGAAGTTTGCGCCTGGGCGGCAATCCACAGCCCGCGCATAATCAGCAGGACGTAGAGTGCCAGCAGGATAAGGATACCGATAAGCCCCAGCTCTTCAGAAAGCACCGCGAAGATAAAGTCGGTGTGGCGCTCTGGCAGGAATTCGAGCTGCGACTGCGTGCCGTGCAGCCAGCCTTTGCCGCGCAGGCCGCCGGAACCAATGGCGATTTTAGACTGAATAATGTGGTAGCCCGCGCCGAGTGGGTCTGATTCCGGATCCATTAACATCATGACGCGCTGCCGCTGATAGTCGTGCATCAGGAAGAACCACAGAATCGGGATAAAGGCGGCGACCAGCAGGACGGCGACCAGAATCAGGCGCCAGCTTAAGCCCGCCAGGAACAGCACGAACAGGCCGGACAGGGCGATCAGGATTGAGGTACCAAGGTCAGGCTGCGCGGCAACCAGCAGGGTCGGCAGGAAGATCAGCACCAGCGCAATGCCGGTGTTTTTCAGCGTCGGTGGGCAAACATCGCGGTTGATAAAACGCGCGACCATCAGCGGTACCGCGATTTTGGCAATTTCAGACGGCTGGAAACGGACGATACCGAGATCCAGCCAGCGCTGTGCCCCTTTGGATATCGCCCCGAAGGCGTCTACCGCGACCAGCAGTATAATACAGAAGATATAAAGCCACGGCGCCCAGCCTTCGTACACACGCGGTGGGATCTGCGCCATCACAATCATGATGACGATGCCCATCGCAATCTGGCCGATTTTACGTTCCATCATGCCCATGTCCTGGCCGCTAGCGCTCCAGATAACCAGCGCACTGTAGGTCAGCAGCGCCAGCAGAATGAGCAGCATCGTTGGGTCCAGGTGGATCTTATCCCAGAACGACTTTTTGTTCGGATTATCCGTCATGTTTATTGGTCCTCCGCCGCGGCGGCCGCTGGGTTTTCAGCCGGTAAATCGGTGTTGTTATCGCCCAGCATGATGTGATCAAGAATTTGACGCATGATGGTACCGACCGCCGGGCCTGCACCACCGTTTTCTAAAATAATCGCGACCGCAACCTGAGGGTCGTTATACGGCGCAAACGCGGTCATTAATTTGTGGTCACGCAGACGCTCCGCAATACGGTGGGCGTTATACGTTTCGTTGGCCTTCAGGCCAAAGACCTGCGCAGTACCTGATTTAGCTGCAATCTTATACGGTGCGCTGGCAAAATACTTATGCGCGGTACCGTTGCCACGGTTGGCAACGCCGAACATCCCGTCTTTGGCAATTTCCCAGTAGCCGGAATGGATGTCGCCAATAGGCGGTTCCTGCGGCTGTATCCACGGCACTTTCTTGCCTTCTTCGACGGTGCTAGCCAGCAGGTGAGGCGTTTTGATAATGCCATCGTTAATCAGGATCATCAGCGCTTTGCTCATCTGGATAGGGGTCGCCGTCCAGTAACCCTGGCCGATCCCCACCGGAATGGTATCACCCTGATACCACGGCTTTTTAAAGCGTTTAAGCTTCCATTCGCGGGTTGGCATGTTGCCGGAGCGCTCTTCCGCAAGGTCGATGCCGGTATAGTCGCCGTAGCCGAACTTGCTCATCCACTCTGATAGACGGTCAATACCCATATCATAGGCGACCTGGTAGAAGAAGGTATCCGCGGACTCTTCCAGCGCTTTGGTGACGTTCAGGTGGCCGTGGCCCCATTTTTTCCAGTCACGATAGCGTTTTTCTGAGCCTGGAAGCTGCCACCACCCTGGGTCAAACAGGCTGGTGTTACGGTTAATTACGCCTGCACTCATGGCGGAGACCGCCACATACGGTTTCACCGTAGAGGCAGGAGGGTAAACCCCCTGGGTGGCGCGGTTAACCAGCGGCGTGTTCGGATCGTTTAACAGGCCGCTGTAGTCTTTACTGGAGATGCCATCAACGAACAGGTTAGGGTCGTAGCTTGGCATCGAGACCAGCGCCAGAATGCTGCCGTTGCGCGGGTCGGTGACCACCACGGCGGCACGGCTACCGGCCAACAGCGTTTCGATGTACTGCTGCAGTTTGAGGTCGAGCGTCAGGTAGATATCGTGCCCAGCCTGCGGCGGCACCTCTTTCAACTGACGGATAACGCGGCCGCGGTTGTTGACTTCAACCTCTTCGTAGCCGGTCTGCCCGTGCAGCATATCTTCGTAATAACGTTCGATACCGAGTTTGCCGATATCGTGGGTCGCCGCATAGTTGGCGAGTTTGCCGTCTTTATCGAGGCGGTCGACGTCTTTATCGTTAATTTTGGAGACGTAGCCGATGACGTGGGTCAGGGCAGAACCATACGGATAGAAGCGGCGCTTATAGCCCTTAACCTCAACGCCCGGAAAACGGTACTGATTGACGGCAAAGCGCGCCACCTGCACTTCGGTGAGGTTGGTTTTCAGTGGGATAGAGGTAAAGCGGTGCGAACGTGCACGCTCTTTTTTAAAGGCGGCAATGTCGTCATCGGAAAGGTCGACCACGCTGCGCAGGCCATCAATGGTCTCCTGCACGCTGTCGACTTTTTCCGGCATGATTTCCAGCTGGTAGATAGTGCGGTTAAGCGCCAGCGGCGTACCGTTACGATCGTAAATAATGCCGCGGCTTGGCGCGATAGGCACCAGCTTGATACGGTTTTCGTTAGAGCGCGTCTGGTAGTCGGTAAAACGAACGATCTGCAAATTGTAGAGGTTGGCAATCAGCACGCCGGTAAGCAGCAAAATTCCCAAAAAAGCGACCACCGCCCGGCGCACAAATAGCGCGGACTCTGCCGTATAGTCGCGAAAAGAATTCTGTAGTTTCATTCGCTGCTTAATCTACCTAGGTCTCATTACTCGCGGTGGTAAGGGTGGTTGGTGGTGATGCTCCACGCCCGATAAAGGCTTTCGGCTACCAGCACGCGCACGAGCGGGTGCGGGAGCGTCAGCGTGGAGAGCGACCAACTTTGTTCTGCTGCGGCTTTGCATGCCGGGGAAAGACCTTCTGGGCCGCCGATAAGCAAGCTAACGTCACGACCGTCACCTTTCCAGCGTTCCAGTTCACGCGCAAGCTGAGGCGTATCCCAGGGTTTGCCTGGAATATCCAGCGTGACGATACGGTTTTTTCCTGCGGCGGCGAGCATTAACTCGCCCTCTTTTTCCAGAATACGTTTGATGTCCGCGTTTTTACCGCGCTTGCCGGCAGGAATTTCCACCAGTTCGAACGGCATATCTTTCGGAAAACGACGAAGGTATTCGGTAAATCCGGTTTGTACCCAATCCGGCATTTTGGTGCCGACGGCGACCAACTGCAGCTTCACAACTTAACCCCAGAGCTTTTCCAGTTCATACAGGCGACGGCTGTCTTCCTGCATGACATGGACAATGACATCGCCTAAATCAACAACAATCCAGTCGCCGACATTTTCGCCTTCAACGCCCATCGGCAGCAAACCTGAGGCGCGGGATTCCTGGACCACATGGTCGGCAATGGACATTACGTGGCGGCTAGAGGTGCCAGTACAGATAACCATGCAATCAGTGATGCTGGATTTACCTTTAACATCAATAGCGATGATGTCCTGACCTTTCAAATCATCAATTTTGTCGACAACAAAATCCTGGAGTGCTTTACCCTGCAAGTGTTCCCCCTGGGGTGTGAAGATAAACGGTATTAAACAGCCAGACAGTATACCCGAATTGAAAATATTATCGGGACAAAAAATCACCGAACGGGCGTTCTGGCGGGCTATCATCCCATCCCTTAGCGCCGATTGCATCGCCATTTTTGTAAAACAATTTCTGTCCACAAGTGTTGGAGGGGGATGATTCTGGCTGCGGAGGATAACAGCCTTGCAACGCGTGTCAATGGGTGGACGGAGGTCTGGTGCAGAAATCCGTTTTATTCCGCTTCCGGCAGCCAGATTGCGCGACTATTGAGCACCCGAAGGGTGACAAATTCCGCTGAATAATCAATGACGCTCCACGCGCCGTGGTCGATGCGGAAATGCCACATTCCGGCCATCGGCATGCCGAGCAGCAGCGCGGTCAGCAGGCTGAGCACGCCTTGATGGCTGACGATCAGCAGGTTGTGGTCATCATAGCGGGCAAGCTCGGCGGCAAACGCTGCAACGCGGCGGGAGAAATCGGGGAAACTTTCGCCATTGGTGGGGGCGGCGTGCTGCCAATCGGCACACCAGGCGGCATAGTTGTCTTTATCTTCAACCTGAAGATCGCGGTGATGGCGCATCTCCCAGTCGCCGAAAAACATCTCGTTCAGCAACGGGTGAGGGGTGATAGGGATATTTCGCTCGTCGAGCAGCAGGCGCGCCGTGTGCTGGGTGCGTTCCAGTTCGCTGCATAGCACGCGGTCGAAGTGAACCTGATGCAGCATCTCACCGAGACGTTCGGCCTGCTGCTGACCTTTAACGGTGAGCGGGGTCGGCGCGTGGCCGCTGTACAGTCCTGCCACGTTGGCTTCGGTTTCACCGTGACGTACCAGCCAGATTTTCATCGCGTCTCCCCTTGTGTATGACGCTAAGCGCCGTGGTGATACAGCCCCTGGTTGATGATGTAAGAGAGCACGGCCTCCGGCATCATCTCTTCACAGGACTCACCGCGCTCTAAGCGTTGGCGAATCAGCGTGGCGGAAACATCAAACCACGGGGTTTCCGCGAGGTATATTTTCCCCGCTGGCTGATTGTGCAGGTCTTCGATATTGCTGGTGAGATGGCGATCCAGCCACTGCTGGTGCTCTTCCTGCTTCATGGTCAGCGGATAGCCTGGCCGGCGGGTAACCAGCAGGTGAGCGTTGTCGAGAATCGTCTCGTAGCGCTCCCAGCTTGGGAAGGTCAGCAGCGAGTCCTGGCCGATGATAAAGGCGAGCGGTTGCTCTGGTCCCTGTTCTTGTCGCCATTCCTGCAGCGTATCTGCCGTCCAGGAGGGCGTATCACGGCGCAACTCGCGTTCGTCGAGCACAAACAGTGGCTTATCGGCAATGGCCAGCTCGACCATAAACTTGCGCTGTTCGCTGGTGGCTTCCGGCTGAGGACGGTGCGGCGGTACGTTGTTGGGCATAATAATGACCCGAGACAGGCCTATCTGGTTAGCCAGAATCTCTACCGGTTTTAGGTGACCGTAGTGAATGGGATCAAAGGTCCCGCCGAAAAGCGCCTGTAGTTTTGCCATATCATCCATCGATAAAAACGTCGGCCAGTGCTTTATGACAAAGCAGCAGCGACAAACTTTCCAGTTCAGCCCAGACCGACTGACCGTAATCCTGCTTCAACGTGAGCTCCGCGTGGCTTAATAGCGTTACCGCCTGACGAAGCTGTGGCGCGCTAAGGCGGTTGAGCGCATCGCCCACCATACCACGACGGTTTTGCCAGACCCGATGCTTATCAAACAACGAACGCAGCGGCGTGTGCGCGCTTTGACGTTTTAAGGTCACCAGCAGCAGCAGTTCGCGCTGTACGGTGCGCAGCAGGATAACCGGCTCGCTACCTTCCAGACGCAGCTGTTGCAGGATATGCAGCGCGCGTTTGCTCTTACCGGCTAACAGGGCATCGACCCAGTGGAAGGGGGTAAAGTGCGCGGCATCGTTGACGGCCTGCTCTACGCGAGGCAGCGTCAGTTTGCCGTCCGGCCACAGCAGCGACAGTCGCTCCAGCGCCTGCGACAGCGCCAGCAGATTGCCTTCATAGCAGTAGCAGAGCAGCTGGCTCGCGGGTTCATCAAGCTGCAGGTTGTTCTGTTTTGCGCGGTTAGCCAGCCAGCGCGGTAAATTCGTGGGTTCCGGCGTCTGGCAGCTAATCTGCACGGCGCGGGTCGCCAGCGCGGTCATCCAGGCGGCGTTTTCCTGCGCTTTGGTCAGCTTGTTGCCGCGGATAATCAGCAGGAGATCGTCATGCAGCAGGTTTACCAGCGTGGCGAGCTGTTCGTTGATCGCCGCGTTAGGGCCATTTTCAGGCAGCAACAGCAGCAGCGTCTGACGGCTGGCGAACAGGCTCATCGCCTGGCAGAGGGAAAAAAGCTCGTTCCAGTCGGTGCTGGCGTCAAGCGTGAAGGTATGGTGCTCGATAAAGCCTTCGCTGACGGCAGCATGCCGGATGGCGTCCTGACTTTCCTGGAGGAAGAGGGGGTCATTACCGAGCAGGAGATACGCCGCGCGCAGCCCTTCAGAGAGCTGCGCGCGGAGTTGTTCTGGGTACAACCGAATCATCAGTTACCCAGAGTGGTTGAAACACGAGAGCTTGCTGCAGGCTGAGTCGCCTGATTTGCCTCACTCTCTTTAACATCGGCAATGTGTACGCTTGGCAGCTTACGAATCAACTGTTCGGCCGCTTTCTGGTACATCTCTTGTACGATGATGCTTTGCTCGTTGTCTTTCGCCAGCGCTTTTTGCGGGTTGTCGAAGAATGAACGATACACTTTGGTCGAGATAGGGAAAATATCCTGACCTGGGATCAGCACCGTAGCGTGAACCGTCATCACCATCTGGTACTCAGCCGTCTGACCATTCTGGAAGACGGAAGCCGTATCCTTCTGGAGGCTGGTTGAACCCAGACGCAGTGACGGCACGTCCTGACGCATTGTGCTTTGATCAAGCACGGTAATGCCATTCGTTCTCAGCTGTTCACGGACCGCGCGGCTCAGAGGGCCGTTTGGATCGCTAGACTGGAAGATCAATGTTTTCATTTCGTCTGGTACCTGCGTGGTACTACGCAGATGCCAGCCACATCCGGCGGTGACCAGCACCGCCAAAGATAACAACAATGTTGTCAGGTATCGCACGCTTCCTCCCGCGCTTAGCCAACGACCAGGTTAAGCAGCTTGCCCGGTACGTAAATCACTTTACGCACGGTTACGCCCTCAAGGTATTTCGCAACCAGGTGTTCCTGGCCTGCACGTTCACGCACTTGTTCTTCAGTTGCATCAACCGCAACGGTGATTTTACCGCGAACTTTACCGTTGACCTGAACGACGACCAGCGTGGTGTTTTCCACCATTGCTTTCTCGTCAGCCACCGGCCACGGTGCGTTGTCGATATCGCCTTCGCCGCCCAGTTCCTGCCACAGAGTGAAGCTAACGTGTGGGGTGAACGGGTTAAGCATACGTACGACGGCCAGCAGTGCTTCCTGAATCAGCGCTCTGTCCTGCTCGCCTTCCTGCGGGGCTTTCGCCAGCTTGTTCATCAGCTCCATAATCGCCGCGATAGCGGTGTTGAAGGTCTGACGACGACCGATATCATCGGTAACTTTAGCAATAGTTTTATGAACGTCGCGGCGCAGCGCCTGCTGATCTTCCGTTAACGCATCGACGTTCAGCGCCGCAACCGGGCCCTGAGCGGTGTGTTCATAGACCAGTTTCCAGACGCGTTTCAGGAAGCGATTCGCCCCTTCAACGCCGGATTCTTGCCATTCCAGGGTCATATCCGCTGGAGAAGCAAACATCATGAACAGACGTACGGTATCCGCACCGTAGCGCTCAACCATCACCTGCGGGTCGATGCCGTTGTTTTTGGACTTGGACATTTTGCTCATGCCGGTATACACCAGCTCATGGCCTGCCGCGTCCTTCGCTTTCACGATACGGCCTTTCTCGTCGCGCTCAACGATAGCGTCAACCGGGGAAACCCAGTTACGCTCGCCGTTGACGCCCACGTAGTAGAAGGCATCTGCCAGCACCATGCCCTGACAGAGCAGCTGTTTAGCCGGTTCGTCAGAGTTGACCAGGCCCGCATCACGCATCAATTTGTGGAAGAAGCGGAAGTAGAGCAGGTGCATGATGGCGTGTTCGATACCGCCAATGTAGATATCAACCGGCAGCCAGTAGTTCGCCGCTTTAGCGTCCAGCATGCCTTCCTGATACTGCGGGCAGGTATAGCGCGCGTAGTACCATGAAGATTCCATGAAGGTATCAAAGGTGTCGGTTTCACGCAGCGCAGGCATACCGTTAACGGTGGTTTTTGCCCACTCTGGATCGGCTTTGATTGGGCTGGTAATACCGTCCATGACCACATCTTCCGGCAGGATAACCGGCAGCTGATCTTCTGGGGTTGGCAGCACGGTGCCGTCTTCCAGCGTCACCATTGGGATTGGTGCACCCCAGTAGCGCTGGCGGGAGACGCCCCAGTCACGCAGACGGTAGTTCACTTTACGCTCGCCCACGCCCATCGCCGTCAGTTTGTCAGCAATCGCGTTGAAGCCGTCTTCAAAGCTCAGGCCGTCGAACTCGCCGGAGTTAAACAGGGTGCCTTTTTCGGTCAGCGCCTGCTCGGAGAGATCCGGTTTACTGCCATCTGCAGCAAGGATTACCGGCTTGATGTTCAGGCCGTATTTAGTGGCAAATTCATAGTCGCGCTGATCGTGGCCCGGAACGGCCATCACTGCGCCAGTACCGTACTCCATCAGGACGAAGTTTGCCGCCCATACCGGGATAGCTTCACCGGTTAGTGGGTGAATGGCTTTAAAGCCGGTGTCGACGCCTTTTTTCTCCATGGTCGCCATATCGGCTTCAGCCACTTTGGTGTTGCGGCATTCGTCGACGAAAGCTGCCAGGGCTGGGTTGTTCGCCGCAGCCTGCTGCGCCAGCGGGTGACCCGCAGCAACGGCCAGGTAGGTGCAGCCCATAAAGGTATCTGGACGGGTGGTGTAAACGGTCAGCTTGTTGGCGTAGTCGTTAACGTCAAAGGAGATTTCAACCCCTTCGGAACGGCCGATCCAGTTGCGCTGCATCGTTTTCACGGTGTCAGGCCAGTGATCCAGGTTGTCCAGATCGCGCAGCAGTTCGTCAGCGTAAGCGGTGATTTTGATAAACCACTGTGGGATCTCTTTACGCTCAACTTTGGTATCGCAGCGCCAGCAGCAGCCGTCGATAACCTGTTCGTTCGCCAGTACGGTCTGGTCATTCGGGCACCAGTTCACCGCAGAGGTCTTCTTGTACACTAGGCCTTTTTTATACAGTTCGGTGAAGAACTTCTGCTCCCAGCGATAGTATTCTGGGGTGCAGGTAGCCAGCTCGCGGCTCCAGTCATAGCCAAAGCCCAGCATTTTGAGCTGGTTTTTCATGTACGCGATGTTGTCGTAGGTCCATGGCGCAGGCGCGGTGTTATTTTTTACCGCCGCCCCTTCAGCCGGCAGGCCGAACGCATCCCAGCCGATAGGCTGCAGAACGTTTTTGCCCAGCATGCGCTGATAGCGAGCAATAACGTCGCCGATGGTGTAGTTACGGACGTGGCCCATGTGTAGTCGACCAGAAGGATAGGGAAGCATCGACAGGCAGTAATACTTCTCTTTGCTCTCGTCTTCAGTAACTTCAAATGTGCGCTTCTCATCCCAGTGAAGCTGGACTTTCGATTCTATCTCTTCCGGGCGGTATTGCTCTTGCATGGCAGCCAGTGATCCTGTTTTCAATACAGCTACAGATGTAGCCTATAGATGTGGTATTTCAGATCCGCATAGCATAGCCCAAACGTTCACGTCAAAACAGCCTTTCGCACGTTAAGGCGGCGAAAAGCTCCGAGCGTCATTTATCAACTCTGTGGTGAAGCTGGCAAAGCAGAAATCAAATAACGGCTATTATTATAAGAGGTTAACTGGCTGGGAGAGGAAACAATGAACAAGGTTGCTCAAATTTACCGTGAATTGGTGGGCTCGCTAACGGAGCGTCTGCGCAATGGTGAACGCGATATCGACGCCCTGGTCGCACAGGCGCGGGCGAAGGTCGCACAAACCAGCGAGTTAACGCGTACTGAAATGGATGAACTGCTGCGCGCCGTTCGTCGTGACCTCGAAGAGTTTGCGATGAGCTACAGCGAAAGTCAGGAAGATGATTCCGACAGCGTGTTCCTGCGGGTGATTAAGGAGAGTATCTGGCAGGAGCTGGTGGATATCACCGACAAAACGCAGCTGGAGTGGCGCGAGGTGTTCCAGGATCTGAACCATCACGGGGTTTATCACAGTGGGGAAGTCGTGGGGCTAGGAAACCTGGTCTGCGAGAAGTGCCACTATCATCTGGCAGTGTATACGCCAGACGTACTGCCGCGCTGCCCGAAGTGCGGGCATGACCAGTTCCAGCGTCGGCCGTTCGAGCCGTAATGGGTATTCCCGGTGGCCTTCGCTTGGCAGAGCTACAAGCGACATGTAGCCCGGCCAAGCGAAGCGCCGCCGGGACCTGCTCAATGGTAAAACGCTAACCGCTCAGCCAACAGATCAACAAATGCCTCACGGTCCACATCGACCATGACCGTCGCATTTGGTTTATTCCCAGTCAGGAAGTAGTAATCCACCACCGTCATACCCTGCGTGTATTTCCCCTGAGTCTCCACGCCAACCCAGCGCTCAACGGTAGTGAAGATCTCCGGCTTCAACAACCAGGCAATGGTGCATGGGTCATGCAACGGTGCGCCAACAAAGCCCCATTTTTCGTCCTTGTGGTACTCCATAAAGAAGTCGAGCAGCTCGGCAACAATGGTTGAAATCGGGTTGCCAATCGCGCGGAAACGCTCGGTATCGGCGGCGTGAATCTGGGCTTTATGCGTCACATCAAGCCCTGCCATGACGACCGGAATTCCCGACTGGAAGACGATTTCCGCTGCTTCCGGGTCAACGAAGATGTTGAACTCGGCGGCGGGCGTCCAGTTACCGAGCGTCATCGCGCCACCCATGATAACGATACGAGCGATTTTCTCGTGCAGTTCCGGGTGGCCGTTGAGCAGCAGCGCGACGTTGGTTTGCGGACCAGTAGAGACAACCGTGACCGGCTGCGGACTTTCACGCAGGGTTTTGGCCATCAGCTCAACGGCAGTGCACGGCTGCGGCGCAAAGGACGGCTCCGGTAGCGCCGGGCCATCAAGCCCGCTCTCGCCGTGTACGTTGTCGGCAATAATCAGCTCGCGCATCAGCGGCTTCACCGCGCCGCGGGCGACCGGAATATCCGGGCGCTGGAGCAGCGTCAACATGCGCAGCACGTTACGCAGGGTTTTGTCCGGCGTTTGGTTGCCGGCGGAAGAGGTGATGGCTTTCACCTCCAACTCTGGGGAGGCGAGGGCGAGAACAATAGCGATCGCGTCATCATGACCCGGGTCGCAATCAAGAATAATTGGCAGTGCCATAGCGGTTCCTTGTCAGCATTATTTTGTGACAAGAGTAAAGCTTGAATGAAGAAGGGACGAGAATAGAGACACCAAAGCGTGACGCAGCGCGCAAAAGGGTAGCCCGGCCGAGCAAAGCGACGCCGGGATAGCTCAGTGCCCGACCCGGCGTCGCTTTGCTCGGCCGGGCGACATGAGGGAGAGGTTAGTGCAGAATTTTGGCGAGGAAATCTTTTGCGCGGTCAGATTTCGGGTTCGCGAAGAAGGCCTCTTTGTCGGCATCTTCAACGATCTTGCCCTCATCCATAAAGATAACTCTGTTGGCCACTTTGCGCGCAAAGCCCATTTCGTGAGTCACCACCATCATGGTCATCCCTTCATGGGCCAGCTCGACCATCACGTCCAGCACTTCGTTGATCATCTCAGGATCGAGCGCTGATGTTGGTTCATCAAACAGCATTGCGACCGGATCCATGCAGAGCGCACGGGCGATTGCCACACGCTGTTGCTGGCCGCCGGAGAGCTGCGCCGGGAACTTGTTGGCGTGCGCGGAAAGCCCTACGCGCTCAAGCAGCTTTAAGCCTTTGTCGCGGGCCGCGGCTTTATCGCGCTTGAGCACTTTAACTTGCGCCAACGTCAGGTTCTCGATGATCGACAGGTGCGGGAACAGCTCGAAGTGCTGGAACACCATGCCGACGTGAGAACGCAGCTTCGCGAGATCGGTTTTTTTGTCGTTGACCTTAGTGCCGTTGACCAGGATTTCGCCCTGCTGTACCGGCTCAAGGCCGTTAACGGTTTTAATCAGCGTGGATTTGCCGGAGCCGGACGGCCCGCACACCACCACCACTTCGCCTTTTTTCACTTCCGTGGAGCAATCGGTCAGCACCTGAAAGTGACCATACCATTTAGAGACGTTTTTCAGGGTAATCATTATACGGTCCTTTTCTTCAAGTAGCTGACCAGCAGCGAGGCGCTAAGGCTAATCACAAAATAGACAAAACCAGCAAACAGAATCATTTCTACCTGAGTCCCGTCACGCTCACCAATCGTGGAGGCGGTGCGGAAGAAATCCGCCAGGCTCAGGACGTACACCAGTGAGGTATCCTGGAACAGGACAATCCCCTGGGTTAACAGCAGCGGCACCATGGCGCGGAAGGCCTGCGGCAAAATGATGAGCTTCATTGACTGCCAGTGGGTCATCCCCAGCGCCAGTGCGGCGCTGGACTGCCCGCGCGAGATGCTCTGAATACCCGCACGGATAATCTCGGAGTAGTAGGCGGCTTCAAACATCGAGAACGCCACCATCGCTGAGATCAGGCGGATATCGCTTTTTGGCGACAGCCCGAGCACGTTTTGCAGGAAGCCAGGCACAATCAGGTAGAACCACAGCAGCACCATCACCAGCGGCACGGAGCGGAAGATATTGACGTAGGCTTTAGCAAACCAGGCGACGGGTTTAAACGCCGACAGGCGCATCACCGCCAGCAGCGTACCCCAGACGATACCGATGATAATCGCCGTAACGGTAATTTTGAGGGTGATAACCAGACCTGCCAGCAGGTAAGGCATCGACGGAACAATCGAACTCCAGTCAAAATCGTACATTATTTACCTCCCAGATTGCCTGGCAGGCGGATTTTGCGTTCCACCAGCGCCATCACCAGCATAATCACGGCGTTAATGAAGACGTAGGCGAGGGTGATCGCCGTAAAGGATTCCCAGGCGTGCGCGGAGTAATCCAGCAGCTTGCCCGCCTGCGCGGCCATATCGACCAGACCAATCGTGGAGGCGATGGCCGAGTTCTTCACCAGGTTCATCATCTCGGAGGTCATCGGCGGCACGATAACGCGATAAGCGTTCGGCAGCAGCACGTAGCGGTAGGTTTGCTGTAGCGTCAGCCCCATCGCCAGACCGGCGTTCTTCTGCCCGCGCGGCAGCGACTGAATGGCGGCGCGCACCTGCTCGCAGACGCGGGCGGCGGTAAACAGACCCAGACAGATCATTGAAGAGAGGAAGAACTGAATGTTTGGATCCAGCTCCGACTTAAACCACATGCCGAGGTTTTCCGGCAGTAATTCCGGCACCACGAGATACCAGGTAAAGAACTGAACAATCAGCGGGACGTTACGGAATAGCTCGACGTAGCAGGTGCCGAGCGAGGACAAAAAGCGGTTTGGAACGGTACGCAGGATACCGAACAGCGATCCGACGAGGAAAGCGATAATCCAGGCGGTAATCGAGAGTGCGACGGTGACCTGAAAGCCGCTCCACAGCCAGCCGAGATAGGTGGTGTTGCCGAAGGGGGCCTGTTGTAAAAAGATACCCCAGTTCCAGTCTATTGACATAATGAACTCCAGAAAAAAAAGGGTAGCAGTACGACCTGCTACCCTCGAAGATTGTTGAACAGCGTTTTGCGGTATTCAGGCCAGGTGGGGAACGACCACCTGACGTATAGTCTGTCCGTGCTGAACTACAATCGAGAGGGCAGATTTATCCGCCCCATTTTTTTAATTAGTTAAGTGCTTTGTCGTTTGGCGTTTTGAACAGCGTTTTCATCTCTTCTGACAGCTCAAAGTTCATGTTCAGGTTTTTCGGTGGAATTGGATTTTTGAACCACTTATCAAACCATTTCGCTGCTTCGCCTGAGGTCTGCGCCTGAGCAATGGTGTCATCCATCAGCTTTTTGAAGTCCGGGTCGTTTTTACGCAGCATACAGCCGTAAGCTTCCTGAGACTGCGGCTTGCCGACGATCTCCCAGTTATCTGGTTTCTTGGCTTTCGCACGTTCACCTGCCAGCAGGGCATCATCCATCATAAACGCTACCGCACGACCGCTTTCCAGCGTACGGAAGGAGTCACCGTGGTCTTTGGCGCTGATGATGCGCATATTCATTTTTTGCTCGTCGTTCAGCTTGTGCAGCAGAATTTCAGAGGTGGTACCGGAGGTGACGACCACCGCTTTGTCTTTCAGATCCGGGAAGTCTTTAATCGGGCCGCCTTTTTTCACCAGCAGACGCGTACCGACCACGAAAATGGTGTCGGAGAACGCCGCCTGTTTCTGGCGTTCGACGTTGTTGGTGGTAGAGCCACACTCAAAGTCGAAGGTGCCGTTTTGCAGCAGTGGAATACGGTTCTGGGAAGTGATTGGAATCAGCTTCACGTCCAGTTTCGGGTTGTTGAGCTTTTTCTTGATAGCGTCAACGATGGCGTTGGAGTAGTCCTGAGAGTAACCGACCACTTTCTGCTGGTTGTCGTAGTAGGAGAACGGCACGGATGATTCGCGGTGGCCAACGACGATAACGCCGTTTTTAGCAATTTTATCCAGCGTCGATTGCTGCGCGGCATCGGCGGCAGGCTGTGCGTCTTCTGCATGCGCCAGGCCAGCGGTCACACCCATGACCAGCATGGCGGCGGCCAGTTTACGTAATTGCATATCCAACTCCTTTATCCTCTGCATCGGCAAAGATGCATTGATACCCATTGTGATTGTTGTGTTGTTCTCGCTGCGTCTTTAGCGTGCAGCGTTATGTGTGTTTGTTAGCATTTAGTTTGGCTTAATGTAAAGATTTTGCTGTCTTATTGTTTATTTTTGCGAAGCGCGCCGCACCGATTTGAGGCAAAAATCGCAGTTTGCACGATTTTGGTGCTACCGATGTGTTGTTGTGGTGCAACTCAGTTGCGCCAGTCGGTGGTGTGCAGCCTCTTGATTATATTAAGCAATTGGCGTGCCAGAATGGCTTGGTGAGGGAAGGTAGTGGGTGGGGAAATCGTGTAGGCCTGATAAGCCCCGCGCCATCAGGCGTCATACGGACGGTTGCCGGATGGCGGCGTACCGCCTTATCCGGCCTACATTCACTAGTGCGGTGTTTTACTTGCGACGCTGACGCAGGCTCATCACCAGCGCACCAAAACCAAACAGCGCGGTAATCAGCCACACGGTCCAGTCGCCGGTACGTGCATACGGCGTTAACCCGGTGGTTGGCGTCACTTTGGTGGTCAGTACCTGACGCGTGAACTGCGGGATCATCGCCTGAATTTCACCACGCGGGCCAATCACGGCGGTAATGCCGTTGTTGGTGCTACGCAGCAATGGACGCGCCAGCTCCAGCGCGCGCATACGTGCCATCTGGAAGTGCTGCCACGGGCCGATAGACTTACCAAACCACGCGTCGTTAGAGATAGTCAGCAGGAAGTTGGTGTCCGGGCGGAAGTTGTCGCGCACCTGCTGGCCGAGAATAATCTCGTAGCAGATAGCGGCAGTCAGCTTCAGATTATGCGCCTGCAGCTGCGGCTGGACGTACGGCCCACGGCTGAATGACGACATCGGCAGGTCAAAGAACGGCGCTAGCGGGCGCAGAATCGATTCCAGCGGCACAAACTCACCAAATGGCACCAGGTGATTTTTGTTGTAACGGTTGGTCGACTCGTAGCTGTACGGGCTGTCTTTACCCAGCGTGATGATGGTGTTGTAAGTGTCGTAGCGGTTCTGCTTGTTGAGTCGCTGGTCGACAATACCGGTAATAAGCGTGCTGTCTTTGGCGCGCAGTAAATCATCCATCATGCTCAGGAAGCGCTGCTGGTTGATTTCCAGATCCGGAATTGCCGACTCTGGCCAGATAATCAGCTGCGATTTACCCATGACCTGTTCGGTGGCATCAAGGTAGATTTTCAGCGTATTAATCAGCTGGCCTTCATCCCACTTCATGGCCTGCGGAATATTACCTTGTACCAGTGAAACCTGGGTGGTTTTGTCGGTTTGCAGGGTATACCACTGGATATAGCGCAGCGGGAACGGCAGGGCGAAGAGCACGACGCCCACCACCAGCGGACGCCAGTTGCGGGTCACCAATGCCAGCACTAACAGGCCGCTTACTGCCATCAGCAGGAAGTTGATGGCCTCAACGCCCATCAGCGGCGCCAGCCCTTTCAGCGGGCCGTCAATCTGGCTGTAGCCAAACTGCAGCCACGGGAAGCCGGTCAGCACCCAGCCGCGCAGGAACTCGGTGATTTGCCAGACAACCGGCGCGGCAACAGCGACGCGGACCCAGTTGGTTTTCGGCCACAGGCGCGACAGAATGCCGGCAAACAGGCCGGTATAGAGTGAGAGATAGGCGGCCAGCAGTACCACGAGGAAGACGTTGACCGGGCCCGGCATACCGCCAAACTGCGCGATGCTGACGTAGACCCAATTAATGCCGGTACCAAACAGGCCAAAGCCCCAGAAATAACCAATGGCGGCGGCCTGCACGGGACGACGGTTAAGCGTCAGCGCCTGCAGCCCAATCAGCGAAACAATCGCCGCTGGCCAGAAGTCATAGGGAGAAAAAGCCAGCGTACCGCTGGCTCCGAAAAGTAGCGCCAGCAGCAGACGAATGCGCTGGCGTTCAAGCAGTGAGGCAAATGCCATGAAGGTTATTCATCCAGTTTCGGTTGTGGGGAATCGTCCGGGATTTTAACGTGAACCTGAATAATACGACGGCTGTCCGCCATAGCGACCTTAAACTGGTAACCATCGATGTCGATAGTTTCCCCACGGGCAGGCAGGTGGCCAAAGGCCTGCATCACCAGACCGCCAATGGTGTCGACTTCGTCATCGCTAAAGTGGGTGCTGAACGCGTCGTTGAAGTCCTCAATAGAGGCCAGCGCGCGTACCGTCCAGGTGTGGCGGCTGAGCTGACGGAAGTCGATATCGTCCTCTTCGTCATACTCATCTTCAATTTCGCCGACAATCAGTTCGAGAATGTCTTCAATCGTCACCAGACCCGACACGCCGCCAAACTCATCGATAACGATGGCCATATGGTAGCGCTGGGAGCGGAACTCCTTCAGCATACGGTCAACCCGTTTGCTTTCCGGCACGACAACCGCGGTGCGTAACACTTTATCCATGCTGAAGGCTTCGGAGTCGCTGCGCATAAACGGCAGCAGATCTTTGGCCATCAGGATCCCTTCGATGTGATCTTTATCCTCACTGATCACCGGGAAGCGCGAGTGGGCGGACTCGATGATCACATCAAGACATTCGTCCAGGGTCTGGTTGCGTTTCAGGGTAATCATTTGGGAGCGCGGGATCATGATGTCGCGGACACGTTGGTCTGCGATATCCATTACCCCTTCAAGCATATCGCGCGTATCTTCATCGATAAGCTCGTTCTGCCCGGAATCACGGATCAGCGCCAGGAGATCGTCACGGTTTTTCGGTTCACCGTGGAAAAGCTGGCTGAGTAAGAGGGAGAAGAATCCCTTTTTGCTGTTTACTGTGTCACTACTGTGTGAATTGTCGTCGCTCATGGCGTCGTTTGGGTTCTCATGTTGATTTAACTGTCGCTCGTCACGCGTAAAGTCAGCGCCGGACGGCATGTATACTCGTCGTACTTCAAGTCTATAAAGGTAGGGCCGAAGCCCTACCGTTTATTCTTTCTCGGAAATGTACGGATCCTCATAGCCCAGAGCAAGCATTATCTCTGTCTCAAGGCTTTCCATCTCTTCCGCTTCCTCATCTTCGATATGGTCATAGCCCAGCAGATGCAGGCTACCGTGCACCACCATATGCGCCCAGTGGGCTTCCAGCGGCTTGCCTTGCTCAACGGCTTCCTGCTCAACGACCTGACGGCAGATGATCAAATCGCCCAGCAGCGGCATTTCCATTCCCGGCGGTGCTTCAAACGGGAATGACAGCACGTTGGTTGGCTTATCCTTGCCGCGGTAGGTGAGGTTCAGTTCGTGGCTTTCGGCCTCATCCACCAGGCGAATCGTGACTTCTGATTCTTCCTGAAACTGCGGGATGACGGCATCCAGCCATGTCTGAAACTGACTTTCTTCTGGCAGACCGGTGTTATTTTCACAGGCCAACTGGAGATCGAGGATCACCTGACTCATTTCTGCTCCTGCGCCTGAGCTTCGCGTTTACGTTCCGCGGCCTGCTCGGCTTTACGTTTTTGATCGGCTTCTTCCCACGCCTCATAGGCGTTAACGATGCGGGCAACCACCGGGTGGCGCACCACGTCTTCGCTGTGGAAGAAGTTAAAGCTAATTTCATCGACTTCAGCCAGCACTTCAATAGCGTGGCGCAGGCCGGATTTGGTGCTGCGCGGCAGGTCAATCTGGGTGACGTCGCCGGTAATCACCGCCTTGGAGTTGAAGCCGATACGGGTCAGGAACATTTTCATCTGTTCGATGGTGGTGTTCTGGCTCTCATCAAGGATGATAAAGGCATCGTTCAGCGTACGGCCGCGCATGTAGGCCAGCGGCGCAACTTCGATGACGTTACGCTCCATCAGCTTCTCGACTTTCTCGAAGCCCAGCATCTCGAACAGTGCGTCGTACAGCGGGCGCAGATACGGGTCAACCTTCTGGCTTAAATCCCCCGGCAGGAAGCCGAGTTTCTCGCCTGCTTCCACCGCAGGACGGGTGAGCAGAATACGACGAATCTCCTGACGCTCCAGCGCATCAACGGCGGCGGCGACGGCAAGGTAGGTTTTACCCGTACCGGCAGGGCCCACGCCGAAGGTGATGTCGTGGTCGAGAATATGGGCGATATACTGCGCCTGGTTCGGCGTACGCGGTTTAATCACCCCGCGTTTGGTTTTGATATTGATGGCTTTGCCGTAATCCGGCACGCTCTCCGCGCTCTGTTCCAGCACGCGCGCTTCTTTAATCGCCAGGTGAATCTGTTCCGGCTCAATATCCTGAAGCTGGCCGCGCATCGGCGCGGTATCAACGTACAGGCTGCGCAGGATGTCGGCAGCGGCGGTCACGCAGATAGCGCGTCCCGTCAGTTTGAAATGGTTATCGCGGCGGTTGATCTCGATGCCCAGTCGTCGCTCCAGCTGTTTGATATTGTCATCAAACGGGCCACACAGGCTCAGCAGACGGGCATTGTCGGCTGGCTCCAGGGTAATTTCGCGAGTGTCTATGTTCAAACTGTTCCTCTTATGCATGAGTTGCCGGTAGTAAGACGTGACCGGCTGATAAAGGAATTATTCACGCCGCAGTAAAAAGGCGCAAGCATTGCAATAAATATGGGGGTGACGGCAGGAAATACAAGGCCCGTCAGGGGAGACGGGCCAGGGAGATTATGGCTGATAAATCCCGACGCCCGCCTCGCTCTCTTTGCGAGTACGCGCAATCACCGACTCCGGTGATTCAACGATACGCAGGCCCATTTCGTCCTCGGTGCGCACCAGTTTGCCGCGCAGTGAGTTGGTGTAGACATCAACGATCTCCACATCGACGAATTTACCGACCATGTCCGGCGTACCTTCAAAGTTGACCACACGGTTGTTCTCGGTGCGCCCGGTCAGCTCCATAATGCTCTTACGGGAAGTGCCTTCTACCAGAATGCGCTGCACGGTGCCGAGCATACGACGGCTCCAGGCCATCGCCTGCTGGTTGATACGTTCCTGCAGAATATAGAGCCGCTGTTTTTTCACCTCTTCCGGCACGTCGTCGACCATATCGGCCGCTGGCGTACCCGGACGCGCGGAGAAGATAAAGCTAAAGCTGACGTCAAAGTTCACGTCGCCAATCAGCTTCATGGTCTGCTCGAAGTCCTGGTCGGTTTCGCCCGGGAAGCCGACGATAAAGTCAGAGCTTATCTGAATATCCGGGCGCGCTTCGCGCAGCTTACGGATGGTGGATTTGTATTCCAGCGCCGTATGGGTACGCCCCATCATGTTCAGCACGCGGTCAGCGCCGCTCTGAATCGGCAGATGCAGGAAGCTCACCAGCTCCGGCGTATCGCGGTAGACTTCGATAATATCGTCGGTAAATTCGATCGGGTGGCTGGTGGTGAAACGGATACGGTCGATGCCGTCAATTGCCGCCACCAGACGCAGCAGTTCGGCAAAACTGCCGGTGGTACCGTCGAAGTTTTCACCGCGCCAGGCGTTAACGTTCTGCCCAAGCAGGTTGACTTCGCGCACGCCCTGAGCGGCCAGTTGGGCAATCTCAAACAGAATATCGTCGCACGGACGGCTGACCTCTTCACCACGGGTGTACGGCACCACGCAGTAGGTGCAGTACTTATTGCAGCCTTCCATGATCGAGACAAACGCGGTCGGGCCGTCGGCGCGCGGCTCTGGCAGGCGGTCAAACTTCTCGATTTCCGGGAAGCTGACGTCCACCACCGGGCGGCGGTTATTACGCACGGCATCGATCATTTCTGGCAGGCGGTGAAGGGTCTGCGGGCCAAAAACGATATCCACGTAGTGTGCACGTTGGCGGATAAGTTTGCCTTCCTGTGAGGCGACGCAGCCGCCCACACCAATAATCAGCTTAGGATTTTTTGCTTTAAGTAATTTCCAGCGGCCTAAAAGGTGGAAGACTTTCTCCTGGGCTTTCTCACGGATTGAGCAGGTATTCAGCAGCAGGACGTCGGCTTCTGCTGCGTTTTCAGTCAGTTGATACCCATGAGTGGCATCCAGCAGATCGGCCATCTTTGATGAATCGTATTCGTTCATCTGACAGCCCCAGGTTTTAATATGGAGTTTTTTTGTCATCGACTTGCTCTTGCTCAATTATGAATAGCCCACATTGCAGGGCGCGTATTGTAATGCTTTGGTGCGGTTGTGACCAGCTTGACGGTTATTGGCCTCAAAGGGCAAAAGTCCGGTAAACTGAAGGTATTCGGCTTTAAGGATAATAAATAATGACAATTCTACATAAAGACGTTGCGGTGGTTGGCGGCGGGATGGTCGGTGGCGCGCTGGCGTTAGGGTTGGCGCAGCAGGGTTTTTCCGTGGCGGTGCTGGAAAAGAGTCTGCCGCCAGACTTTGACCCGAACTCGCAGCCTGATGTCCGAATTTCGGCCATCAGCGCCTCTTCGGTGCAGCTGTTACGTAGCCTCGGTGTCTGGGACGCCGTGCTGGCGATGCGTGCGCATCCCTGGCGTCGACTGGAGACCTGGGAGTGGCAAACCGCGCACGTTGTTTTTGATGCCAGCGAGCTGAAGCTGCCCAATCTTGGCTATATGGTGGAGAACAATGTGCTGCAACTGGCGTTGTGGCAAGCGCTGGAGACGCATCCGCAGGTGGCGCTGCTGCACGGTACGTCGCTTGATGAGATGCGGGCCGAGGGCGATAGCCATGTTTTACAGCTTGATGATGACCGTCAGGTTGCGGCTCGCCTGGTGGTGGGCGCTGACGGTGCGCTTTCGCAGGTGCGTCAGCAGGCGGGAATTGGCACCAACGGCTGGCAGTATCCGCAGTCCTGCATGCTGATTACCGTACGGTGCGACAATGAACCGGGTGACAGCACCTGGCAACAGTTTACGCCAACCGGGCCGCGCGCTTTCTTACCGCTGTTTGATCACTGGGCATCGTTGGTGTGGTACGACACCCCGGCGCGGATCCGTCAGCTACAGTCGCTGCCGATGCCGCAGCTTCAGCGGGAAATCACGCGTCATTTTCCGGAGCGTTTAGGAACCATCACTCCGGTTGCTGCCGGGGCATTTCCGCTGACTCGCCGCCATGCGCAGCAGTATGTGCAGCCGGGATTGGCGCTGATTGGCGATGCCGCGCACACCATTCATCCGTTAGCGGGGCAGGGGGTAAACCTTGGCTATCGCGACGTCGATGCGCTGCTGGATGTGTTGGCTAACGCGCGCGGCATCGGCGAAAACTGGTCTAGCCTACCGGTGCTTGAGCGCTACCAGGCGCGCCGTCGAGTAGATAACCTGCTGATGCAAAGTGGGATGGATCTGTTTTACGCCGGTTTTAGTAACGATCTCGGCCCGCTGCGTGTGTTACGTAATGTGGGGCTGATGGCGGCGCAGCGCGCGGGCGTGTTGAAGCGTCAGGCGCTGAAGTACGCGCTGGGGTTATAGTTTGCTGGCTCGGGCGACCTTGAAGTGGTAGCCCGGGCGAACGCAGTGACCCCGGGGATTTAAAGGGACAAAAACAAAAAAAGCTCGCCGAAGCGAGCTTTTGAAAATGGCTGGGGTACGAGGATTCGAACCTCGGAATGCTGGTATCAGAAACCAGAGCCTTACCGCTTGGCGATACCCCAACGGGTGCGTCCACAAAAGTGAACGACTTTTTGAAAATGGCTGGGGTACGAGGATTCGAACCTCGGAATGCTGGTATCAGAAAC
>NZ_JAPKIB010000007.1:161256-161395 GCF_036759925.1 Kluyvera sp. CHPC 1.2972
CCAGAAACCAGAGCCTTACCGCTTGGCGATACCCCAACAATTTTTTTTCGAATATATCGATAACTCGATAGATTCTGAATTTGGTGGCTACGACGGGATTCGAACCTGTGACCCCATCATTATGAGTGATGTGCTCTAA
>NZ_JAPKIB010000007.1:161490-161589 GCF_036759925.1 Kluyvera sp. CHPC 1.2972
GAACCTGTGACCCCATCATTATGAGTGATGTGCTCTAACCAACTGAGCTACGTAGCCGATACTAACATATTCTTCGATGGCTGGGGTACCTGGATTCGA
>NZ_JAPKIB010000007.1:161685-227487 GCF_036759925.1 Kluyvera sp. CHPC 1.2972
CCGAACCAGGGAATGCCGGTATCAAAAACCGGTGCCTTACCGCTTGGCGATACCCCAATACCGTCGCGGCTATCCGCAAATATCGAAGAAAATATGGCTGGGGTACCTGGATTCGAACCAGGGAATGCCGGTATCAAAAACCGGTGCCTTACCGCTTGGCGATACCCCATCCGTGCAACGCTTATTGGTGAATGGTGCGGGAGGCGAGACTTGAACTCGCACACCTTGCGGCGCCAGAACCTAAATCTGGTGCGTCTACCAATTTCGCCACTCCCGCAAAAAAAGATGGTGGCTACGACGGGATTCGAACCTGTGACCCCATCATTATGAGTGATGTGCTCTAACCAACTGAGCTACGTAGCCATCTTTTTTTTCGCGTTACCTTATCGGCGTTGCGGGGCGCATTATGCGTATTGAGCCCAATACCGTCAACACCTTTTTCAATGAAATTCACCGGAATGTGACTGTTTGGTTGGGTTGTGAACAGCCTGGCGCATTATTCGGCAATTATTGGTTATTTCGCGTTAAATCATGCCATCAATACATCCGGATTCACTGTAAGGCTATCGCGTTAAAACGCTAACAAGTGAAACCACTGGGCCACCGACTGTACGCTTAAGTGCACCGAAAGCCAGCGTTTTTAATAAATGGCTGGCCCCCACGCGCAGGGTGTTCTCGATATAGCTTTTATCTTTCTGGCTGCTAAGCCATTGCGCCTGTTCCAGCTCATTGAGCAGGGTTGAGGCAGAAATACGGGCGGGATCGAAGCTCACCGCCACGGAACCGGCATATAAGCGGTGAATCACCTCTTTAATACCGTCGCGGGTGCGGAGTTGTTCAATCAGCTTCTCGACTTCATGCGGATGGCGTTGGATCCAGCTGGAGCGGATGCGGATGCGATTGGGGGTCTGGTGCAGGTAAGGAGTCATAGCCGCCTCATTTTTACTTATATAGTGGTAATGAGAGTAATTTATATTTGCATTCCACCCATGTCCAGCCTTCACCGCACGCAGCGCAAAAAAGAATCGGCTGCTTCCCTTTGACACATCGCAAGAGAAGGGCGATTAGCGCTATCTGACGTTTTCTATCTGTGATTTCATTAATGCCACCTATAAATATCAGGGTATTAAATGATATGCCTGTCGAATCTTTGGGCGACTTACTCACTTTGCGCCGCTTTGTTGAAGTGGCACACCATATTCCTGGGCGCTTACGCCTGCGGTTTTCCAGCAAGCTCGTAGCCAGCCTTAGTCAGGGGAAGCTCAGGCAGCTTGATGCTTATTGCTCTCCTGAAGGGTACCTCCGGCGTTATCAGATCAATAGCGAAACCGGCTCTATCGTCCTTGAGTACGATGCTGCCGCGATTCGCCCGCAAATCCTCAACCAGCTGTTTGGTCAGGATGGTGAGCAGGCCCAGCACGCGCTGGCGCAGCTAGCCGCCATTCTTAGCCCCTCTCACTAAATGAAAAAGGACAGTCATCATGAGCACCAATGACAACAACGCACAGCAAGTTCCACCGGCCGGTTACTATCCGCCATACGGCTACCCGTGGTATCCGTACCCGCCAATGCCGCAGGGAATGGCATGGCCGCAGAACGGGCAGATGCCTCCTCAGCCACAGATGCCACCACAGCCGCAAATGCAGATGCCACCGCAAATGGCGATGGGGTTCCCGCCTATGGGGTTCCCACCGGCACCTCAGGGCGCGGTACCACCGCAGTTTGCTCATCCGCATCACCATCATCACCACCACGCTGCCGCGCAGCAGGGCGTGGACTGGAGTCAGTACGCTCAACACGTGGTTGACGGCGCAATGGGCGACCAGGCTGGCCTGCTGAAAAATATCATCAGCACCGTCGGCATGGACGACAAAGAGTTCTGGAAAGGTGCGATGGTTGGCGCGGCGGTGACGCTGCTGCTGACCAACGATTCCGTACGCGGCATGCTGATGCAAACGCTGGCGGGTGCGGGCGACATGCTTAAAGCCGGTTCCAGCAAAGTCAAAGACGGCGTGAAGAATAGCTCTGAAGCCATCAAAGATACGGCAACCTCCAGCGCGGCTATTTTTCGCGACACCATGAAAGCGGGTAAAGAGGGCTTTCAGGAGTCCGTAGAGCGCCATCGCCAGCCGGGCGCTGTACCGTTCGATGATGAGGGCGTAGCGGATGAACAACAGCCGTGACAGACAAAACCGAGTAGGCCGCGCCGCCATTGCCGGCGCGCTGGTCGGGGGAAGCGCTGCCTGCGCGCGTGAATGGCAGCGCTACCAGCAAAATGAACAAACGCTGAATGAAGCGGCCTGTACGGTAATGAAGGCGACGGCGAAGGCCAGCCTTATTAGCGGAACGGTGATGGCGATAGCGGATGCCAATAAGACGCGTCCGCTGCAGTCCGTGCTGACCCTTATCGGGGTGGGTGCCGCTTCTCTTTATCTTATGGATGCGATAGCTAAGCGAGGAAACGATGAATCAGCCTGAATACCTGTACAACCCGTGGACCGGCGCGTGGGAACCTAACCCCGCAGCAATGCCGGTACAGGCGCCTGCGGCAACCAATAGCCGCACCCACCTGCTAACCGGGCTGGTGGCTGGTGCCGCAATCACCTACCTTCTGACCAACCGTAACGTACAACAGGGGATCACCAACACGGCGAGTAAAGCCTGGGGTACCGTGCGCGGCGAAATGGAAGAGATGAAAGAGCGTATTGCCGACCTGCAGGCAGAACTGGACTACTACCGTAGCCAGAATAAGGATGAGATCGAGTGAGTGCGGTAGGCGAACGGGTTACCGTCGTTCACCAGATCCCCGGACGCGTGCGCCTGCGTATTGCGGCGCTCGGTGACTACCCTGATGCTGCCGGGTGGCTGAAACAGCAGATCCTGACGCTTCCCGGCGTAAGCGGTGTGCGTATTCGCCCGTCGGCGCGCAGCGCGGTGATCCAGTGGGATCGCACCCGGACTTCACTTGCTGCCATTATGGCAGCGGTGGAAGCGCTGAACTGGCAAGCGGCGGAAGATGGCGAATTCGAAACCGAATACTGCGGTGGTGATAACCTCCTTAACCTCGCAGGGTTGGCGCTGACTCAGGTGCTGCCGCCCCGCTGGGCGCGTTTGCCGGCGGCGCTGCTGACCGCGCCGACTATCCTGGAAGGGGCGCATACCCTGAGCCAGAGGCAGTTGAAGGTGGAAGTGCTGGATGCGCTGGCGCTGAGCCTGTCGATGCTGCGCGGCGATAACCGTACCGCTATGCTGACGCAGTCGCTGCTGACGCTCGGCGAGTATATGGAGCAGGAGACCAGCCGTCACTCCGACGCGCTGCTGGCCGATCTGATGCAGCCTCGTGAGCACCCGGTCTGGGTTGAGCGCGATGGCGAAAGCGTGGAGATCAACAGCAGCGAGCTGGTGGCGGGGGACGTAATGCTACTCGGCCCGGGGGATAATATCCCGGCCGACGGTACGGTGCTGCGTGGTGTTGCTCAGGTCAACCAGGCGTCAATGACCGGAGAAAGCGTGCCGGTGCGTCGTGAGCCGGGTTCCTGGGTTTATGCGGGAACGCAAATCCAGGACGGCAACGTGGCGATTACCGCCGAGCAGGTGGGCGAGTCTTCCTCGACGGCGCATATTCGCCGCTTTATCCGCGACTCGCTGACCCAGCGTAGTGAAACCCAGCAGGTTACGCAGGCCATGGCCGACCGTCGCGTTGGTATCACGCTTGGGGTGGGCGCGGCGGTGTTTGCCATGACCCGCAGTTGGGAGCGTCTGGCTTCGGTATTCCTCGTTGACTACTCCTGCGCGCTGAAGCTCAGTACGCCAATCGCCTTTAAATCGATTATGTATCGGGCCGCGCAGAACGGTCTGCTGCTGAAGGGCGGGCGAGCGATTGAGAAGCTGGCTGAAGTCGATACGGTGGTGTTCGATAAAACCGGCACCCTGACTCACGACGAGATGCAGGTGACAGACGTCATCAGCTTCAACGACCAGCTGGTGCAGGCTAAACGTCTGCTGGCGATCGCCGCCTCGGTGGAAGAGCATAGTAATCACCCGCTGGCGCACGCGGTCGTGGCGGCGGCAGAGCACCACGAACTGCCGCATATTGCGCACGGCGAAGTGGAGTATGTCATTGCTCACGGTCTGCTTTGCGCACTGGAAGAGCATCAACTGGTGATCGGCAGTCGTCACTTCCTGGATTGTCACTACGACATCGATTTCACGCCGTATGAAGCGGAAATCGACGAACTGGCGGCGCAGGGACGACATCTGCTGTTTATCGGCTTTGATAATCAGCTGGTGGGGATGATCGGTCTGCAGGATCATCTGCGCGATGAAGCCTCTGAGGTGATTGAGCAACTTAAAGCATCCGGCATTCGTCAGGTGGTGTTGCTGACCGGCGATCGCGCCGAGAAGGCCTGCCAGCTGGCGGAGCGTGTAGGCATCGATCGCTACGTTGCCGAAGCCACGCCGGAGAGTAAGGTCGAAGTAGTGAAAGCGCTGCAGGAGGCGGGGCACAAGGTGATGTTCGTGGGTGATGGTATCAACGATGCGCCGGTGTTGACGCAGGCAGACGTGGGTCTTGCGATGAACCAAAGTACCGAACTGGCGCAGCAGGCGGCGGATGCCGTGCTGTTGCAGGACAGTTTGTATGGCGTTATCACCGCGCGTCAACTTTCGCTGGAGGCGATGAAGCTGGTGAACAGCAACATTAAGCTGACCGAGTGGATAAACAGCGCCATTATGCTGGCGGCGGCGCTAGGCTGGCTGTCGCCGGGTGCTAGCGCCATGCTGCATAATGGGACGACGCTGGGCGTGCTGCTGCGATCGCTGGCGGCGAAGAAAGGGCGCGGGGAGTAGGTTTTCCCCTCACCCTAACCCTCTGTACCTCACCAAACAAAAAGCCCCCGATGTCTCCATCAGGGGCTTTTTTCTATCTCACCGCCACGCTTACTTGTAAGCAGACTGGTGCACGCCTACCGCGCGACCAGACGGATCGTCCATGGTTTTGAATGCTTCATCCCACTCAATCGCTTTCGCGGAAGAGCACGCAACGGACGGGCCGCCAGGGACGCATTCCGCAGCGCTTGGCACCGGGAACAGCTCTTCAAAGATTTCACGGTACAGATAGCCTTCTTTAGATGTCGGCGTGTTGTACGGGAAGCGGAAGTGCGCGGTTTCCAGTTGCTGATCGGTTACCTGTTTTGCCGCGACTTCTTTCAGCGTATCAATCCAGCTATAGCCTACACCGTCGGAGAACTGCTCTTTCTGGCGCCATGCTACGCTTGCTGGCAGGTAAGATTCAAAACACTCACGCAGCACGTGTTTTTCCATCTTTCCGTTGCCGCACATTTTGTCCTGTGGGTTGATGCGCATTGCCACGTCGAGGAATTTTTTATCCAGGAATGGCACGCGCGCTTCCACGCCCCAGGCTGACATCGCTTTGTTAGCGCGGGCACAGTCGTACATATGCAGCGCCTGCAGCTTACGTACGGTCTCTTCGTGCAGTTCTTTAGCGTTTGGCGCTTTATGGAAGTACAGATAGCCACCAAACACTTCATCAGAACCTTCGCCGGACAGCACCATTTTGATGCCCATCGCTTTGATTTTACGTGACATCAGGTACATCGGCGTAGAGGCGCGAATCGTGGTCACATCGTAGGTTTCGATGTGGTAAATAACGTCGCGAATCGCATCCAGACCTTCCTGCACGGTGAAGTGAATTTCATGGTGCACGGTACCTAGGTGGTTTGCCACTTCCTGCGCGGCTTTCAGGTCAGGAGACCCTTCCAGGCCAACGGCGAAGGAGTGAAGCTGCGGCCACCAGGCTTCTGAACGTTCCTGATCTTCAACGCGGCGAGCGGCGAATTTCTTGGTGATCGCGGAGATAACCGAAGAATCCAGGCCGCCGGAGAGCAGCACGCCGTAAGGCACGTCTGACATCAGGTGGCTTTTCACCGACTCTTCCAGCGCCTGACGCAGTTCGTTCTTGTCGGTCACGTTATCTTTAACCGCATCGTAGTCGAACCAGTCACGCTGGTAGTACTGACGAATTTCGCCATCTTTGCTCCACAGATAGCTCCCGGCTGGGAACTCCTGGATGGTGCGGCAAACCGGGGTCAGCGCTTTCATTTCAGAAGCAACGTAGAAGTTGCCGAATTCGTCGTGGCCCATATACAGCGGGATAATACCGATATGATCGCGGCCAATCAGGTAGGCGTCTTTTTCGCTGTCGTACAGTGCAAAGGCGAACATCCCCTGCAGGTCGTCGAGGAATTCAGGACCTTTTTCCTGATACAGCGCGAGGATAACTTCGCAGTCAGAACCGGTCTGGAACTGGTAGCGGTCGCCGTATTCAGCGCGCAGCGCCTGATGGTTGTAGATTTCACCGTTGACGGCCAGAGCGTGCGTTTTCTTTTCGTTATACAGCGGCTGGGCACCGGCGTTGACGTCAACAATCGACAAGCGTTCATGCGCGAGAATCGCTTTATCGCTCGCGTAGATCCCGGACCAGTCCGGGCCACGATGGCGCATCAGGCGGGAGAGCTCAAGCGCCTTTTTACGCAGCTCGCCCGCGTCAGTTTTAATATCCAGTACACCGAAAATAGAACACATAGACTTCTCCGTTAACCCTGTGGCGTTGTGCTGTTTAATTGTGTGGCGCTGCGTTATCGCGGTGCCTTTGCATAACTAAAAAAATGCCGTAAAGGCGGTGCCGGCGCAAGGCTTTTTCCGCCTCTGCAAGAAAAAATGCAATGAGGGTTATGGAATACTAAAAAATACGTATGTCTATTCTTCTATTATTGATGAATCATCATTTTTTAAGCGTTATTTTTAAATAATCTTCTTTTTTACCGGTTGGTGAATAGTGAGAACCTATTTCAGACCCCGTGCAGATGCAAAATCTGCACGGGGTAGGGTCAGGCAATGCCGAAAGGCCAGATCTGCTGGACCGTTTTGTAGAGAATTTGCTCGCGGTCTTTGGGGGTTAACCACGCCAGGTGATCGCGGTAGAGCGCGACCGCTTGCGCATAGCTCAGTTTATTCAGACAGATTGGCCAGTCGGTGCCCCACATCAGGCGCTGTGGCCCAAAGGCATCAAACACCTGTTTAACCTGCTGCGCGGCATCCGGGTAGGGATAAGGCTGCTGGGAGAGCGACCACATATGCGAAATTTTGACGTAGACCTGTGGATAGCGCGCCAGCGCAAGCAGCTTGTTTAGCTCGTCGGGATGATTCAGCGGCGAATCTGCCATGTGATCAATAACCACCGTCAGCTCTGGGTTTTGCTCAATCCAGGGAATAAGGTCGGGCATTCGGCTGGGGGCGGCCAGAATGGTCATCGGTACTTTCAGGTCTGCGGCCTGTCTCCAGAGGGGTTTCATTAACGGCCCACGAATCCAGTCGCCGTCAGCTTTATCAGAAGGGCTCAACCTGACGCCGCGAAAACCCTCGTCGGTGGTCAGGCGGGCCAGATGTTCCGGCGCAGCCGGGTCTTCCGGGTTAACGCGGCAGATACCCTGAAATTTATCCGGATACTGTCGCAGAACGTCGGCCAGGTAACGATTATCCCAACGGTAGTGAATGACCTGCACGATCACCGTGCGCGCAACGCCGTTTGCGGCCATCAGCGAGAGCAGCATTTCGGCGGTAAAATCCTGCGGGGGCGCTTTGCGATCCTTAGCGTAGGGATAGCGCGGGTCGGTTTTCCAGACGTGCACGTGGGAATCAATCATGAGCGGTGAGGGCAGCGCGGCAAACGCCGGGCGTAGCGCGCAGGCAAGCGGTAGGGCGGCGCTGGCGGCAAGGAATTGACGACGGCTAAGCATGTTTTTCTCCATTGCATCGGCCGTCTGAATCCCGGAGGCGTCAGAGTTGAGTTTTTAGAGATTGGATGTGGGCTCAGTGGGCAGATGCGCTAGCTGACGAGCCACTATAAAACGCGAATGGGCGGGATGATTCAGACCGATGCCCAGGAAGGCATCGGTTTCACTGTTAGAGTTAACAATGGGTTGTGAACAACGTCACGGCGTGAACCGTTAGATCATGTCAATTTCCGCAACGGACGGATAAATCCACGACGGACGGAACGGCATATTGTCGATGTCATCAACGGTGGAGACGCCAGAGAGGACCAGAATCGTCTCCAGGCCTGCCTGGAAGCCGGCCAGAATATCGGTGCGAAGATTATCGCCGACGATCACCGTCTGCTCTGAATGCGCCTGCATTTTGTTAAGCGCGGCACGGATGATCCATGGGCTTGGCTTGCCAACGACAAACGGCTTACGGCCCGAGATTTTTTCGATGCCGGCGCACAGTGCGCCACAGGCTGGGTAATAGCCGCGGCCATGCGTATCTGGGTTGGTCGCGATGAAGCGTGCGCCATTGGCCACGAAGAATGCCGCCTTGTGCATCATTTCCCAGTTAAAGGAGCGCGTTTCACCCACAATAACGAAGTCCGGGTTAACGTCAGTAATGGTGAATCCGGCTTTATAGAGCTCGTGGATCAATGCGCCTTCGCCAACAACATATGCTTTTTTTCCTTCCTGGCGACGCAGGAAATCGGCGGTTGCCATGGCGGAGGTATAAAACACGCTATCAGGCACGTCGATGCCTGCGGTGGCGAAGCGGTTCGCCAAATCCTGACCCGTCTGTGAAGGGTAATTGGTCAGACAGAGGAACGGCATACCTTTATCCAGTACGCGTGCGACGAATTCTGCCGCGCCCGGCACGGCAACGTTGTCGTGCATCAGCACGCCGTCAATATCACAGATTACATTCTGAATGGTCATGGACTACCTGGCGTTTGTTTTTAAAGAGGCGTAATTATACACGTTATCCCCGGCATTGCCTCTTAGGACTAACCTTCCAGCAAATGTTGCAGCAGGATACCGTTGAGCATCGCGCGCTTAACCAGCGCAAAAGCGCCAATAGCGGAGCGGTGGTCAAGGGTTGAGCGCACCACCGGCAGGTTCTTGCGAAAAGCCTTTAAAACCTGCGTGTTGATGCAGCCTTCAATAGCGGGTAGCAGGACGCGGTCGGCCTCGATGATCTCACCGGCAATCACCACTTTCTGCGGGTTAAACAGGTTAATGGCGATAGCGATGGTTTTACCGAGATGACGGCCCACGTGCTCAATCACTTCGGTGGCCAGCGCATCGCCTTTGTTGGCGGCTTTGCAGATGGTTTTGATATGACAATCATCAAGCGTGACGCGGCTCTGGTAACCCTGCTCCAGCAGATGGCGCACGCGCTGCTCGATGGCGGCGTTGGCGGCGACAGTTTCCAGGCAGCCAAAGTTACCGCAGTGGCAGCGTTCCCCGAGCGGGTCGACCTGAATATGACCAATTTCCCCGACGTTGCCGTTACGGCCGATAAAAATACGCCCGTTAGAGATGATTCCCGCGCCGGTACCGCGGTGTACGCGCACCAGAATAGAATCTTCACAGTCCTGACTTGCACCGAAGTAGTGCTCTGCCAGCGCCAGGCTGCGGATGTCGTGGCCGACAAAGCAGGTGACGTTAAAGCGTTTTTCCAGCGCTTCGACCAAATGCCAGTTTTCCACCGGGATATGGGGCATGTAGCGAATAACGCCACTTTCCGGGTCGACCAGGCCAGGTAGAATTACTGAAATGGCGATCAGTTCGCGGATTTTTCGCTGGCACGATTCAATAAAGGTGCCGATAGTGTTCAGCAGCGCGTGTTCCAGCGTTTCCTGCGTGCGTTCCGGCAGCGGATAGTGCTCTTCAGCAACCACTTTACTGCTCAGATCGTACAGCGTGAGGGTGGTGTCGTGACGCCCCAGGCGAACGCCGATGGCGTGGAAATGGCGGGTTTCGGTGACAATCGAGATAGCGCGGCGGCCCCCGGTGGAGGCCTGCTGATCGACTTCTTTGATCAATCCGCGCTCAATGAGCTGACGCGTGATTTTGGTCACGCTGGCGGGAGCAAGCTGGCTCTGCTCGGCAATCTGAATACGCGAGATTGGCCCATGCTGGTCAATCAGGCGGTATACGGCCGCGCTGTTAAGCTGTTTTACGAGGTCAACATTACCAATTTGAGCTTGTCCGCCTGGTGTCATACTTTCTCTTACTCAGTAACGACCTCGTTGCCATTAACGATGGTCTTGATGATTTTATAATCGTGCGTGAATGCGGTCAGGTTGGCGACCTTGCCAGGCGCGATGCTACCAAAATGTTTCTCAACGCCAATCGCGCGGGCAGGGTAGAGCGTTGCCATGCGCAGCACTTCGTCCAGCGCAATATTGGCATGTTCCACCAGATTGCGAACGCCTTCGATCATCGTTAGCGATGAGCCGCTCAGCGTGCCGTTTTCATCAACACAGAGTCCATTGCGGTAGTATATTGTTTTACCGGCAAAAATGAACTGATCAATATTGGCACCCGCCGGAGCGGTGGCGTCGGTCACCAGGCACAGCTTATCGCCTTTCAGACGTTTGGCGTTACGGATATTGATGTAATCCACGTGCAGGCCATCAGCAATGATGCCGCAATAAATTTCGTTCGCATCCAGGATAGCGCCGGTCAGGCCAGGTTCACGGCCTGACATATAAGGCATGGCGTTAAACAGGTGCGTCGCGAAGGTGATACCCGCGCGGAAACCTACGCGTGCTTCTTGCGCGGTGGCGTTGGAATGGCCCGCAGAAACCACGATACCGGCATTTGCCAGCGCGGTGATAACTTCCGGTGCGACCATTTCTGGTGCCAGGGTCACTTTGGTAATTACGTCGGCGTTATCGCAGAGGAACTTCACCAGTTCAGCGTCGGGTTTACGCACGAAGCTTGGGTTGTGAGTGCCTTTTTTCACCAGATTCAGCCACGGGCCTTCAAGGTGCAGACCCAGCGCCTGGTTAGGATGCTTCGCCAGGTATTCACGCATCACGCGTACGCCTTGTTTCATCAGGTCGTCGCTGGTGGTGATAAGCGTTGGCAGATAGTTGGTGCAGCCCGATTTCTCGTTGGCTTTCTGCATGATTTCCAGCGTTTCAACGGAAACTGCTTCAGCGGTGTCGTTAAACTGCACGCCGCCGCAGCCGTTGAGCTGAACGTCGATAAAACCAGGGGCGAGAATGGCGCCATTAACGGAACGCTGTTCGACGTTCGCTGGTACATCGGCCAGTGGGCAAATACGTTCAATAAGGCCATTGGCGACGATAATCGCATGGTCATCCAGAATTTCGTGGCCGGTATAAATTCGGCCATGGGTTAATGCATACATTACGACCCCCGGTGTTCTAAAATTTTGTCCCGCAGCAGGCTACGGGACGGTAAGACATTACAGACCTTTAATATTTTCAGCTTCTAATTCATTGAAATATTTCAGGGTCTTGACCTTCAACTCCATGGTGGAAGGTTCATCGCAGACGATCAGTGATTTTGGATGCAGCTGCAAACAGGTGATGGTCCACATGTGGTTGACGTTACCTTCAACCGCTTGCTGCAGCGCCAACGCTTTTGTTGCGCCCTGCACCAGAATCATCACTTCTTCAGCGTCCAGCAGCGTACCAACGCCAACGGTAAGCGCGTATTTTGGTACCAGAGCAACGTCGCCGTCAAAGAAACGGGAGTTCGCGACGCGGGTTTCATGCGTCAACGTTTTGATACGGGTACGGGAAGACAGTGAAGAGGCCGGTTCGTTGAACGCGATGTGACCATCGTTGCCCACGCCACCCATAAACAGGTGAATTTTGCCGTAAGAGCGAATTTTTTCTTCATAACGGCGGCATTCTGCGTCAACATCCGGCGCGTTGCCGTTCAGCAGGTTGATGTTTTCTTCTGGGATATCAATATGGTCGAAGAAATTGCGATGCATGAAGCTGTAGTAGCTTTCTGGATGTTCTTTTGGCAGACCAACGTATTCATCCATGTTGAAGGTGACGACGTGCTTAAAGCTCACCTGGCCCGCTTTATGCATTTCAACTAAAACTTTATAGGTCGCCAGCGGAGTACCGCCGGTTGGCAGGCCGAGGACAAACGGACGGTCCGCGGTAGGTTTAAAAGCATTGATGCGGTTAACGATGTGGCGGGCAGCCCATTTGCCGACTTGTTCAGCGTTAACGAGAGGAATCAGTCTCATTCTTCACCTCAAAATGTAAAATATAAGAAGTTGGCGGATGGCATCTCCGTGCACTCTCTAAGCGTAACCTGTTTGCATCGTCAGGGAGCAATCCGTTTTGATTTTTTGAATGATAAAATAAGTTTTCGTGGTTAGCCAGTGAAAGGGAGTGGTGAGAACAATATTTGGTGACTATAGTCACAAAAAACACGTGTTTAATTTGCGATACGAATTAAATTTTCACACACTCTCCATCCTGAAGAGTCGTAGTTGAAGTTTACAAGACATCGCAGTGTCATGCTTTTTTGCACAATAAAAAAATGGCTTAAATGAGCCGTATCGGGGTCTCGTAGGGGGAATAAGATGAATATTTTAGGTTTTTTCCAGCGGTTAGGTAGGGCGTTACAGCTCCCTATCGCCGTGCTGCCAGTCGCGGCGCTGCTGCTGCGATTTGGTCAGCCAGATTTACTGAACGTGCCTTTCATCGCGCAAGCGGGCGGGTCCATTTTTGATAACCTGGCGCTGATTTTCGCCATCGGTGTGGCATCCAGCTGGTCTAAAGACAGTGCGGGTGCGGCAGCACTGGCGGGCGCAGTCGGTTATTTCGTTCTCACTAAAGCAATGGTCACCATCAACCCAGCCATTAATATGGGTGTGCTGGCGGGTATCATTACCGGTCTGGTTGCAGGGGCGACCTACAACCGTTGGTCCGGCATCAAACTGCCTGACTTCCTGAGCTTCTTCGGCGGCAAACGCTTTGTGCCTATCGCCACGGGCTTCTTCTGTCTGGTGCTGGCAGCCATCTTTGGCTACGTCTGGCCACCGGTGCAGAACGCCATCCACGCAGGTGGTGAGTGGATCGTAGGCGCTGGCGCGCTGGGCTCTGGTATCTTTGGTTTCATCAACCGTCTGCTGATCCCAACCGGTCTGCATCAGGTGCTGAACACCATCGCCTGGTTCCAGATTGGTGAGTTCACCAACGCGGCCGGTGCGGTCTTCCACGGTGACATCAACCGCTTCTACGCGGGTGACGGCACTGCGGGTATGTTCATGTCCGGCTTCTTCCCAATCATGATGTTTGGTCTGCCGGGTGCGGCGCTGGCGATGTACTTCGCAGCACCGAAAGCGCGTCGTCCAATGGTTGGCGGTATGCTGCTGTCCGTTGCGATCACCGCGTTCCTGACCGGTGTTACCGAGCCGCTGGAATTCCTGTTCATGTTCCTGGCGCCGTTACTGTACCTCCTGCACGCGATTCTGACCGGTGTGAGCCTGTTTATCGCGACGCTGCTGGGTATCCACGCTGGCTTCTCCTTCTCCGCAGGTGCTATCGACTACGTGTTGATGTACAGCCTGCCGGCAGCAAGTAAGAACGTCTGGATGCTGGTGGTCATGGGTCTGGTGTTCTTCGTTATCTACTTCGTCCTGTTCAGCGTAGTTATCCGCATGTTCAACCTGAAAACGCCGGGTCGTGAAGATAAAGACGACAGCGTGGTGACGGAAGAAGCGAACAGCAACACCGAAGAAGGTCTGAATCAGCTGGCAACTAACTACATTGCCGCGGTTGGCGGTACTGACAACCTGAAAGCGATTGATGCCTGTATTACCCGTCTGCGTCTGACCGTAGGCGACTCCGCGAAGGTGAGCGACGCGATGTGTAAACGTCTGGGCGCTTCCGGTGTGGTGAAACTGAACAAACAAACCATCCAGGTTATCGTGGGTGCGAAAGCCGAATCTATCGGTGACGCGATGAAGAAAGTAGTTGCGCGTGGCCCGGTTGCCGCAGCAGCAGCGGAAAGCGCAGCACCAGCAGCACCGGCGGCGGTAAAACCGCAGGCGGTGGCTAACGCCGCGACCGTAGAAACCCTGGTTTCTCCGATTACCGGTGATGTGGTTGCGCTGGAGCAGGTTCCTGATGAAGCCTTCGCCAGCAAAGCGGTCGGTGACGGCGTGGCGGTAAAACCAACGGATAAAACCGTGGTTTCCCCAGCTGCGGGCACCATCGTGAAAATCTTCAACACCAACCATGCGTTCTGCCTGGAAACTGACAAAGGCGCGGAAATCGTTGTCCACATGGGTATCGATACTGTTGCGCTGGAAGGTAAAGGCTTCAAACGTCTGGTTGAAGAGGGTGCAGAAGTGAAAGCGGGTGAGCCAATCCTGGAAATGGATCTGGATTTCCTGAACGCCAATGCGCGCTCCATGATTAGCCCGGTTGTTTGCAGCAACAGCGATGATTTCGGTGGTCTGGTGATTAAAGCCGAAGGTCATGTGGTTGCCGGTCAAACGCCACTGTATGAGATTAAAGGTAAGTAACTGCTCCTGAGTAAAGTGAGTTAAGTGCCTTAAGCGGCGGGGGCGTTCCTCCGCCGCTTTTTTTTGCCGCAAATTCCCCCACATTCGTTATTCCATCGCTTTTTTTGTGCAACTAATAGTTGTCTAGAAGCGCGGCTTATAAGATCATGTGCCGTTATACGTTGTTTACGCTTTGAGGAATCTACGATGAGTGAGGCTGAAGCCCGCCCGACTAACTTTATTCGTCAGATCATTGATGAAGATCTGGCTACCGGTAAGCACAACACGGTGCATACTCGTTTTCCGCCGGAGCCGAATGGCTATCTGCACATCGGCCACGCGAAATCTATCTGCCTGAACTTCGGAATTGCGCAAGATTATCAGGGCCAGTGCAACCTGCGTTTCGATGACACCAACCCAGTCAAAGAAGACATCGAATACGTTGAGTCCATCAAAAACGACGTCGAGTGGTTAGGTTTTCACTGGTCTGGCAACGTTCGCTACTCCTCTGATTACTTCGATCAGCTGCATGCCTATGCGGTAGAACTGATCAACAAAGGTCTGGCGTACGTCGATGAACTGACGCCTGAGCAGATCCGCGAATACCGCGGCTCGCTGACCGCGCCGGGCAAAAACAGCCCGTACCGCGATCGCAGCGTAGAAGAGAACCTGGCGCTGTTCGAAAAAATGCGTACCGGTGGTTTTGCCGAGGGCACTGCCTGCCTGCGCGCGAAAATCGACATGGCATCACCGTTTATCGTGATGCGCGATCCGGTGCTGTATCGCATTAAATTTGCCGATCACCATCAGACCGGTACCAAGTGGTGCATCTACCCGATGTACGACTTCACCCACTGCATCAGCGATGCGCTGGAAGGCATTACGCACTCCCTGTGTACGCTGGAGTTCCAGGACAACCGTCGTCTGTACGATTGGGTGCTGGATAACATCACGATTCCGGTTCACCCGCGCCAGTATGAATTCTCGCGCCTGAATCTGGAATACACCGTGATGTCCAAGCGTAAGCTGAATCAGCTGGTGATGGAAAAACACGTAGAAGGCTGGGATGACCCGCGTATGCCGACCATCTCCGGTCTGCGTCGTCGTGGTTACACCGCCGCGTCCATCCGTGAGTTCTGTAAGCGCATCGGCGTGACCAAGCAGGACAACACCATTGAGATGGCTTCCCTGGAATCCTGCATTCGTGAAGATCTCAACGAAAACGCGCCGCGCGCGATGGCGGTTATCGACCCGGTTAAACTGGTTATCGAAAACTACCCGCAGGGCGAAAGCGAGCTGGTGACCATGCCTAACCATCCGAGCAAACCGGAAATGGGCAGCCGTGAAGTGCCGTTTAGCGCGGAGATCTGGATCGACCGCGCGGACTTCCGTGAAGAAGCCAACAAGCAGTACAAGCGTCTGGTGATGGGTAAAGAAGTTCGTCTGCGTAACGCCTACGTGGTGAAAGCAGAGCGCGTGGAGAAAGATGCGGAAGGCAATATCACCACCATCTTCTGTACCTACGATGCCGATACCCTGAGCAAAGACCCAGCAGATGGCCGTAAAGTGAAGGGCGTGATTCACTGGGTGAGCGCGGCACATGCGCTGCCGGTTGAAATTCGTCTGTATGACCGTCTCTTCAGCGTGCCAAACCCAGGTGCGGCAGAAGACTTCCTGTCGGTGATGAACCCAGAGTCACTGGTTATCAAGCAGGGCTATGCTGAGCCGTCTCTGCAGGCCGCTGAGGCCGGTAAAGCGTTCCAGTTCGAGCGTGAGGGTTACTTCTGCCTCGATAGCCGTTATACCACCGCTGAGAAGCTGGTCTTTAACCGCACCGTCGGTCTGCGTGATACCTGGGTAGGTTAATTCCTTGCCCTGATAAAAACGCCGCGCTTGCGGCGTTTTTTTTTGCCTGTCGTTAGGGGATCACTTTCACTGGATGACAATGTTACTTTCGGATGAAAAAATACGACCTCTTATAGTTTCGCGAAGCGAATTAATGCAATTATTCTACCTCTAAGTATCCCCACGCTTTTAGTCCCGCATGTTACAGAAATTAAATGTAAACGGTCTCATTCACATTTCACTCAGGCCAGACAAGGCTTGGCACGGGAATGTTGCAATAACGCACTCTGTTACAAACAGAAACCAAATATGTGCGCTTTGTCATAATCCTGCACTCTCGTTGCGGAAAAGGATTGATAATTCGCGTCGCGAAAAATAGTCTGTACGTGTAGTGAAACACAATTTCTTAGCAGTACCTTTTTTATCAGTTTTTATTTTTTTGCCTTCTGCTTTGCAGCGGCATTTTTAAAAGTCAAAGAGGATATAACTATGCGTACGTTTAGTGGCAAACGTAGTACGCTGGCGCTGGCTATCGCCGGTGTGACAGCAATGTCAGGCTTTATGATGACTCCGGAAGCAAAAGCAGAAGGCTTCATCGACGATTCTACATTGACCGGCGGAGTCTATTACTGGCAGCGTGAGCGTGACCGTAAAGATGTAACCGATCACGATAAGTATAAAACCAACCTTTCCCACTCCACCTGGAACGCCAACCTCGACTTCCAGTCTGGCTATGCCGCTGACATGTTCGGTATTGATATTGCGGCGTTCACCGCGATTGAAATGGCTGAAAGTAGCGAAAGTGGTCACCCGAACGAAATTGCGTTGTCCTCTAAGAACAAAGGCTACAGCGAAGATTACAGCGGCGATAAGAGCGGTATCAGCCTGTACAAAGCGGCAGCCAAATTTAAATTAGGGCCAGCCTGGGCTCGTGCGGGTTACATCCAGCCAACCGGCCAAACGCTGCTGGCACCACACTGGAGCTTCATGCCTGGTACCTATCAGGGTGCTGAAGCCGGTGCTAACTTCGACTACGGTGATGCTGGCGCGCTGAGCTTCTCCTACATGTGGACGAACAACTACAAGGCGCCATGGCACCTTGAAATGGACAACTTCTATCAGAACGATAAGAAGACCAAAGTCGATTACCTGCACTCCATCGGTGCGAAATACGATTTCAAAAATGACCTGGTGCTGGAAGCCGCATTTGGTCAGGCAGAAGGCTATATCGATCAGTACTTCGCCAAAGGTAGCTACAAATTTGATATCCCTGGCGGTCCGCTGACCACCAGCTACCAGTTCTACGGTACGCGTGACAAGGTGAGCGATCACGGCGTCAACGATATCTATGACGGCACCGCGTGGCTGCAGGCGTTAACCTTCGGCTACAAACTGCAAGAAGTGTTCGACTTCCGTCTGGAAGGGACCTGGGTTAAAGCAGAAGGTCAGCAGGGTTACTTCCTGCAGCGTATGACGCCAACCTACGCATCCTCTAACGGTCGTCTGGATATCTGGTGGGATAACCGCTCTGACTTCAACGCCAACGGCGAAAAAGCGGTCTTCTTCGGCACCATGTATGACCTGAAGAACTGGGATCTGCCGGGTTGGGCGGTGGGTGCTTCTTACGTTTACGCATGGGATGCTAAGCCAGCGACCTGGCAGATGAACCCGGATGCGTACTACGACAAGAACAACAAGATCAAAGAGTCTGCCTACAGCCTCGATGTGGCATACACCGTTCAGGATGGCCGTGCAAAAGGCACGCTGTTCAAACTGCACTTCACTCAGTATGACAACCACTCCGATATCCCAAGCTGGGGCGGCGGTTACGGCAACATCTTCCAGGATGAGCGTGACGTGAAATTCATGGTTATCGCACCGTTCACTATTTTCTGATGCTAACGCGGCAGGGGGAAACTTCTGCCGCTGCTAAGAGGCTCATCGTATGAAAAAACTGATTATTGTTGCACTGATGGCCGCCGGGTTAACCGCCTGCGCTCAATCACCCGCACCGAAGGAAGATAGCAAGCTGAAGGATGCCTACAGCGCCTGTATTAATACCGCAGAAGGCAATCCGGATAAAATCCAGGCCTGTCAAAGCGTACTGAACGTGCTGAAGCAAGAGAAAGCGCACGAACAGTTCGCGAATCAGGAAAGCGTTCGCGTCATCGACTACCAGAAATGCATTAATGCCAGAAAGATGGGCAATGACGAAGCCGTAGCGAAAAACTGCGATAAGATTTGGCAGGAAATTCGCAGTAACAACGCGCCGCAGAAATAAGCTCACGTTGATACCAATAACCGCTGCTTGCAGCGGTTTTTTTACGCCTGAAGAACCGGGGGTATAAAAAAAGCCAGTGCGTGAGCAACTGGCTTTTTACGAATGGTATCGGGTTACTTTTCGATGCCTTCGTGGGCGTGTTCATCTTCACGGCAGTCGCCTTCAGCGCAGTGACCGTAGAGATAAAGGCTGTGGTTTGTTAAGCGGATACCGTGCTTCGACGCGATTTCACGCTGACGAGCTTCAATGGAATCATCGCTGAACTCGATCACTTTGCCGCAGTCGAGGCAAATCAGGTGATCGTGGTGATGCTGTTGGGTCAGTTCGAAAACGGATTTACCGCCTTCAAAATTGTGACGAGTCACGATACCGGCGTCATCAAACTGGTTCAGTACGCGGTAGACCGTGGCCAGGCCAATCTCTTCACCCATGTCGATCAGGCGTTTATATAAGTCTTCCGCGCTGACATGGTGGTTATCCGGTTCCTGAAGGACTTCCAGAATCTTTAACCGTGGAAGTGTGACTTTCAGGCCAGCCTTCTTTAATGCGGTGTTATTGTCAGTCATGCGGAATCTGTCCTGTTGCTAAACGATTAACTTCCATCAGCGAAAGTATCACAGAGAATGCACCCGAATTAATGCGTCTCATTATAGAATGACCCTATTGAAATGAAAACAGCAAGAGCCGGGTAAACTAAGCTTTCAAAAACGAGGCTTCACCGACAAACTGGCGATGAGACCGCGCTAAATCAGAAGATATTGTACAGGTATGCGCTCAAAAGTTAAAAAATTGTAGCTATTATTTTAATTGCTTTTACCTATTAATGCGGCGCGATTTATCATCGCGCCACAGGATAATCAGGCGTTTTTGATGTCTTCCAGATGCAGCTCTTCAGCCACCTGCTTAACCCATTTTTCAACGCGCTCAGCGGTCAGCTCAGGCTGACGGTCTTCATCGATAGCCAGGCCTACAAAGTGGTCGTCATCCGCCAGACCTTTAGACGCTTCGAAATGATAGCCCGCGGTCGGCCAGTGGCCGACGATAGCTGCGCCACGTGGTTCAATGATGTCGCGAATGGTGCCCAGCGCATCACAGAAATATTCCGCGTAGTCTTCCTGGTCGCCGCAGCCAAACAGCGCAACCAGCTTACCATTGAAATCCACTTCTTCCAGCGTCGGGAAGAAATCATCCCAGTCGCACTGCGCTTCGCCGTAGTACCAGGTTGGGATACCCAGCAGCAGAATATCGAATGCTTCCAGATCTTCCTTGCTGCTCTTGGCAATGTCGTGAACGTCAGCGACATCTTTACCAAGCTGTTTTTGAATCATTTTTGCGATATTTTCGGTGTTCCCGGTATCGCTACCGAAAAAGATGCCAACGATTGCCATGAGTAAAATAACCTCTTGAAACTTAATGAAATGGTGATGGCTTATTGCCCACAGATAAGGGCAATCATAGCAGAACAGAGAGGCGTGCGGAAACCGCTATCGTGCCGGACTGCACACTCTGCTACATGAAAGTGTATTTTGGGGGATTTTTCAGGCTTTCCCCTGTCCGTGCAGTTGGGCCAGTTGGCTCATCAGAATCTCTTCAATGAGTTCACTCCGGCTCATATCACGGGCAGTCGCCAGCTCGTTGAGTGCATCAACGGCTTCGTTATTCAGCTTCAGCTCCACGCGCTTCAGACCGCGCACTTTGTCGCGTTTTAACTGATTACGCTTATTAATGCGCAGCTGTTCGTCACGCGAAAGCGGATTAGTTTTTGGTCTTCCCGGCCGACGCTCATTTGCGAACAAATCTAAGGTCGTACGGTCCGTTTGTTCTTTTGCCATGGTTCTGAGTGACTTCGGGGAAACAAGCTACCGGGCGGTGCCCGGTGCAGACAGCGCGCAATCATACATCAGTGGGGCCCACACGCCAACGACCACGGCCATTCTGGCGCGCGGTCGATGCATTTTTAATCACTCGGCGAGATAACGGCGAATGGCTCGCAGCACCGCTTCCGGTTTTTCGGCGTGAACCCAGTGACCCGCGCCGGCGATAACGTGCGCTTTTGCCTGCGGGAACTGGGCCAACAGCGCATCGCGATAGGCTTCGGCCACATAGGGCGAATTGCCGCCGGGAATGAACAGGGCAGGGTGGTCCCAGGCAGGAATAGTCTCCCAGCCGACGATATGCGGGTATTGTTCCCACAACACCGGCACGTTAAAGCGCCAGGTGCCGTCGACAAAGGATTTCAGCAGGAACTGAATCACGCCTTCTTCTTTAAGGTACTCGCGCATCACCGTCGCGGCCTGCTGGCGGGTGGCCACGCCGGCGCTGGTCACCGCATTAATGGCAGCAAAAATCTCATCGTGACGGCGGACATGGTAATCGACCGGGGCAATATCAATCGCCACCAGTCGGTCGATGCGTTCAGGGGCCAGTGCGGTGAGCGCCATCACCGCTTTACCGCCCATGGAATGGCCGATGACCGTTGCTTTTTCAATGCCGTTGGCATCGAGCGTATCGAGCAGATCCTGAGCCATAGCAAGGTAGGTCATCTCATCAGCGCGCGGTGAGAGACCGTGGTTACGCATGTCTACCTGAAGGATATCGTGGTCGGTGACCAGGTCGCGGGCCAGGATGCCCAGATTATCCAGACTGCCGAACAGGCCGTGGACGAGAACGATGGGAGAATTATTGTGCAGGTTTTGTGCAGTTTGCGCTCGGACATTCAATTTCATAGCAAAGTTCTTTTTTTCGCATTGTCGGGTTAGGGTATCATGTTGGACATTCTAACGCTCAGGGGCAAGAGAGGAACTCATCCGAATTTTGCTGTCTTCCTGGTTTGGCGCTACCCGCTGTTGGGTTTTGACTTTATAATCCCAATGAATTGTATTCAGAAAAATTATCGCACCGGATTAAGATGAAAACGATCGAAGTTGATGACGAGCTCTATCGCTATATTGCGGCTCACACTCTGCACATTGGCGAGAGCGCGTCCGACATTTTACGGCGTATGCTGAAATTCTCCGCCGCTTCCCAGCCCGTGGCGACTGCTGCTGCGCCGGTCGTCAAAGCAGAACCGGCTCCCGCTCCGGCCCCGGCTGCTGCCCCCGTTGCTGACGTGAAAACGGTAAAAACTGCCAAAGATAAAGTCCGTGCTATGCGTGAGCTGCTGCTCTCTGACGAGTATGCCGAGCAGAAGAAAGCGGTTAACCGCTTCATGCTGGTACTGACCACGCTGTACGCGCTGGACAACAAGGCGTTTGCCGAGGCTACCGAATCCCTTCACGGTCGTACCCGCGTCTATTTTGCGGCTGATGAGCAGACGCTGCTCAAAAACGGCAACCAGACAAAACCAAAACAGGTTCCGGATACGCCATACTGGGTCATTACCAATACCAATACAGGCCGTAAATGCAGCATGGTCGAACACATCATGCAATCAATGCAATTCCCGGCGGAATTGATTGAGAAGGTTTGCGGTACTATCTAATACTGACAATCTAACCCTTGCATAAGAAGGACCAGGCAATGGCAAACCATACCCGTGCAGGACAACCTGCACAGCAGAGTGATTTGATCAACGTCGCCCAACTGACGGCCCAGTACTACGTGCTGCAGCCTAACGTGAGCAACCCGGAACATGCGGTGAAGTTCGGTACGTCCGGCCACCGTGGGAGCGCGAGTCGTCACAGCTTCAACGAAAAGCATATTCTGGCCATTGCTCAGGCGATCGCGGAAGAGCGCGCGAAAAATGGAATTACGGGCCCATGCTATGTCGGGAAGGATACTCACGCGCTCTCTGAGCCAGCGTTTATCTCCGTTCTCGAAGTGCTGGCAGCAAACGGGGTGGATGTCATTGTTCAGGAAGACAATGGCTTTACGCCGACGCCAGCGGTATCCAACGCTATCCTGGTACACAACAAAAAAGGCGGCAAGCTGGCTGATGGGATTGTGATTACGCCATCCCACAACCCGCCGGAAGACGGCGGCATCAAGTACAACCCACCAAACGGTGGCCCGGCTGATACCAACGTCACCAAAGTGGTTGAAGACCGCGCGAACGCGCTGCTGGCAGCTGACCTGGCGGGCGTGAAGCGTATTGCTTACGATGCTGCGCTGGCTTCCGGTCACGTGAAAGAAGTCGATCTGGTTCAGCCGTTCATTGAAGGGCTGGCGGATATCGTCGATATGGCGGCTATCCAGAAAGCCGGTCTGACCCTGGGCGTTGACCCGCTGGGCGGTTCCGGTATCGAATACTGGAAGCGTATCGCTAAGCACTACAACCTGAATCTGACCATCGTTAACGATCACGTTGACCAGACTTTCCGCTTTATGCACCTCGATAAAGACGGCGCGATCCGTATGGACTGCTCCTCCGAGTGCGCGATGGCGGGCCTGCTGGCGCTGCGTGATAAGTTCGACCTGGCGTTTGCTAACGACCCTGACTATGACCGTCACGGTATCGTCACGCCGGCTGGCCTGATGAACCCGAACCACTATCTGGCGGTGGCCATCAACTACCTGTTCCAGCATCGCCCGCAGTGGGGCAAAGAGGTTGCCGTCGGTAAAACCCTGGTCTCTTCCGCGATGATTGACCGCGTAGTGAACGATCTGGGCCGTAAACTGGTTGAAGTGCCGGTTGGCTTTAAATGGTTCGTTGACGGTCTGTTCGACGGTAGTTTCGGCTTCGGCGGCGAAGAGAGCGCGGGCGCTTCCTTCCTGCGCTTCGATGGCACGCCGTGGTCTACCGATAAAGACGGGATCATCATGTGCCTGCTGGCGGCGGAAATCACCGCTGTCACCGGTAAGAACCCGCAGGAGCATTACAACGAGCTGGCTGCCCGTTTCGGTGCCCCAAGCTACAACCGCCTGCAGGCCAGCGCCACTTCCGCACAGAAAGCGGCGTTGTCTAAGCTCTCTCCAGAAATGGTGAGCGCGAGCACGCTGGCAGGTGATCCGATTACCGCACGTCTAACGGCGGCGCCGGGTAACGGGGCTTCTATCGGCGGTCTGAAAGTGATGACCGACAACGGCTGGTTCGCGGCGCGTCCATCCGGTACCGAAGATGCCTACAAGATTTACTGCGAAAGCTTCCTCGGTGCTGAACACCGTAAGCAGATTGAGAAAGAAGCGGTAGAGATTGTCAGCGAAGTGCTGAAAAACGCCTGAGTGTTTGGGTAAGAAAAAGGGAGCCGAATGGCTCCCTTTTTTATGGGGTTTGTGCTGCCCCGGGGTCGGCATAAATGCCTCGCCCGGGCTACGATCAACCGTGTTTGTTTTTCAACTCGAACCGTGGTGACACCAGGCCGTACAGCGTCCAACCAAGGAACGTCACGATGGAACCGTACAGCATCGCTTCTTCGCCGGAAGAGTAGAGCGCATAGAAGCTGTACATCGCGCCAATAAAGGCCACGAAGTTGGCGACGCGCGCTTTGTTCATCGGTACGTTAGCCATCCGCTGGATGATGACCAGCGCCGCCATCGACAGGATGTACGGAATAATGTTGGTCACCACCGCCAGGTTAACCAGCACGTTGAACTGATTGTTCAGCGACGGGCTAATGGTCATCAGCGACAGCCCGGACTGAATCACCACGATAACCAGCATCCCTTGAACCGGCGCATCGGCACTGCTGACGCGGGAGAAGATTTTCGGGAAGTAGCCTTCGTCCGCCGAGGATTTGAATACCTGGGCGATGGTGAACTGCCAGCCGAGCAGCGAACCGCAGCAGGACATCACCATCAGCGCCATGATCACTTTCCCGACTTCCGGGGTAAACATCTGCGCGAAGGCCAGACCGAACGGTGCGGTGGAGTTGGCCAGATCCATGTTTGGCACGATACCGGCAATCACGTTGGTGGAGATGATGTAAATCACCGCTGCCCCGAGCGTCCCGCCGAGCACGGCGATTGGCACGTTACGTTCCGGATTCTCCACCACTTCGGCGTTGGCACAGGCGGATTCCAGACCGAGGAACGCCCACAGCGTCATCGCAATAGAAGAGCCTACGGCGCTAAAGAACGGTACGTGGTGTGGGTTCCAGGATTCAACGTACATCGTTGGGCTAAACCAGTACCAGCCGATAATGCACAGACCAACCACCGGAATAATGACGCCCCATACCGTGATGCTGCTGATCTGCCCGGTAATGCGCGCACCACCGAAGTTAGCTACGGTACAGATCCACAGTACGCCGATAGTGGCGAGCCCGATCTGCACCGGGCTCAGCGCGGCACCGAAAAGCTCGGTGCCATAACCCACTGCCGAAATCGCGATAGCGACGTTGGCAATCAACAGCGAAACCCCGTAGGTATAGTTGGCCATAAAGTTGCCCGACTTACCAAAGGCATACTCCGCATAGCCGCCCATGCCGCCGGATTTCTTACTGAACATCCCGCATTTTGCAAAGGCCCAGGCCAGCGCCATCGAACCGACGGCGGTGACCAGCCAGGAGATAATGGAGATGGTGCCGACTTCAGCGAGTTTGGTGGGCAGCATGATAATCCCGGAGCCCATCATGTTCACCATCGTCAGGATGGTGAGCTGAACAACACCCATCTTATTATTGGCTTTGCTCATAATTTCTCCCCTTTCAGCAGGGCAGGCTGCGGCTGCTGAGTCTCAATCACGTTGCACCACACTTCTTTGCGGCCATCGTGTTCCTGGATATAAACCCCCTGCAGCTCTGGCGCGAAGCCCGGCAGCAGGTTGATGCCTTCTTCCAGCGCTTTGAAATAGCGCAGAACGGAGTCACCCCAGATTTCCCCCGGAACAACACACAACACGCCTGGAGGATACGGCAGAGCACCTTCGGCGGCGATTTTGCCTTCGGCCATCGACAGCGGTACCAGTTCAACCTGACCACGAAGGTAAGCGTAGTTGGCATCCTGCGGGTTCATGCTGACGCGTGGGAAGTGTGATTTACGGAACATCTCTTTTTGCAGCTGTTTCACGTTGTGGCGGGCGTACAGATCGTGCATTTCCTGACACAGCTGGCGCAGGGTGTAACCGGCATAGCGGTCTTTATGCTGACCGTAGAGCGATGGCAGAACCTCTTGCAGCGGCGCATCGGCTTCCAGCAGCGTTTCGAAACGTACCAGCAGGGCCACAAGCTGCTGCAGCTTGGCCATATCTTCCGCTGGCGTCAGCAGGAACAGGATGGAGTTGAGGTCGCATTTTTCCGGTACTACGCCGTGCTCGCGCAGGTAGTTCGCCAGAATGGTTGCCGGTACGCCAAAGGTGTCATATTCACCTTCACCGTTGATGCCCGGCGTGGTCAGCAGCAGTTTGCATGGGTCGACAAAGTACTGATGTTCGGCGTAGCCTTCAAAACCGTGCCAGCGCTCGCCTGGTACAAAGTGGAAGAAACGCAGATCGTTAGCAATGGTCTCGGTCGGCCAGGACTGCCATGCTTTGCCGTCAATCTCACCTGGCACGAATGGGCGAATATGGTGGCAGTTATCGAGAATCAGCTTACGTGCTTCGATACCGTTGGAGACGCAGTCCATCCACATATTGCGGCCTGCCTGACCTTCGTGCATGCGGGCGTTCACGTCCAGCGCGGCAAACAGCGGGTAGAACGGGCTGGTGGAGGCGTGCATCATAAAGGCGTTATTTAGGCGCTTATGCGGAACATAGCGCTGCTGGCCTTTGATATGGCTATCTTTTTTGTGAATTTGCGAGGTCTGAGAGAAGCCAGCCTGCTGTTTATGCACCGACTGGGTGACCAGAATCCCTGGATCGTTTTCGTTAAGCTCAAGCAGCAGCGGCGAGCAGTCGGCCATCATCGGAATAAACTGCTCGTAGCCGACCCACGCGGAGTCGAACAGGATGTAGTCGCAAAGATGACCAATTTTATCGACCACCTGACGGGCGTTATAAATCGTGCCGTCGTAGGTGCCGAGCTGAATGACCGCCAGGCGGAACGGACGCTGATTGCGCGCACGGTTTGGTGCGACTTCGGCAATCAGTTCACGCAGATAGCGCTCTTCAAAGCAGTGGGCATCGATACCGCCGATAAAGCCGTACGGGTTACGTGCGGTTTCCAGATAAATTGGCGTGGCCCCCGCCTGTAGCAGCGCACCGTGGTGGTTAGATTTGTGGTTGTTGCGGTCAAACAGCACCAGGTCACCCGGGGTGAGCAGGGCATTCAGCACCACTTTGTTAGAAGAAGAGGTGCCGTTCAATACGAAGTACGTTTTGTCTGCGTTAAACACTTTGGCCGCATGCTGCTGCGCAATGCACGGCGCGCCTTCGTGGATCAGCAGGTCACCCATGGCCACATCGGCGTTGCAAAGGTCAGAGCGGAACAGGGTTTCGCCAAAGTATTCAACAAACTGGTTGCCGGAAGGGTGACGACGGAAGAATTCACCGCCCTGATGCCCCGGGCAGTCAAACGCGCTGTTACCCTGCGCGACGTAATCGACCAGCGCGCTAAAGAACGGTGGACGTAGATTCACTTCATACTTGTGTGCCGCCGATTCCAGCTGGCGACCATAGAAGTCGTTGCGGGTTTCGTCATGCTCAAATACCCCTTGAATACGTGAGAGATATTCGGCGGGAACAATTTGATCTTTATTGATAGCAATAAAGACGGGCAGGTTATAACCCGTCGCGTCTATTTCATCGAGTTTACCGCACTCAACGTCTTCAATAGATAATACGGCAGCAGCAACATCAATAAAGTGAGTGTCGCAGGTATTGATAATACTACGCTGGGTAGTAAAACAGTCCGGGCAAGTACGGCTTACGGCAATTTTTAATTCAGACATTTTTCATCTCTTTATTTTAGGTAATAGCAGTCCCTCAATTTCCCGAATGGGAAATTGATATCGCCGGAAAAAAAGCAAAACGATCTCGCTGACAATAACGTCAGGGCGTGAGCTTTTTTGGAATGTAGCAAACCCAGCCGGTCCGGTGGCCGGAAGCTTTAGGTTTGTCAGAGCGAGCGCTGGTTACAGGCGTGAGCCCGTATTAGCAGGGAATAACTGCGAGGCGCCCGAAGTCGGGAGACTTATCGGGCGTTAAAGAAGTGAAAATCGAAACTATTGCGATGGGCAAACATCATTATATGTGTTGTCCGTCGAATATGAGGCATCAATCGGTTATTGTTTTCCATTTCGTATACCTTCGATGAATATCTTAAAGCGGAGTCATTTTATCTCTGAATGGTCTTAAAACTGTGAGGATGATCAACATAACAAGATCAATAATGAAATTATCCATTATTGGTAGGGTTGATGCCAGGATTAAATGCTGTATTGTTTCAATGTTGTAAATAAACTGTTTAATATTTAGTTTAAATAACGGTGGTGACGCCGCGGTAATATTTCGCGGCTTAGGATTAATGTATTTCTGGAATAATAATTGAAGAAAGCAAGAATTATGAATAAGTATTCATAACATAAACCGATAGCCAATTCCGGTTTCGGTTAATAAATGCTGAGGACGCGCGGGATCTATTTCCAGCTTCTGGCGCAGGTGCCCCATATAAATGCGCAAATAGTGACTATGTTCCACGGCGTTCGGCCCCCAGACCTGGTTGAGTAGCTGGCGCTGGGTGAGCACTTTTCCCGCATTGTTAAGTAGTACCGCCAGCAGGCGGAACTCAATCGGGGTGAGGTGAATTTCTTCACTGCCGCGAGTGATACGACGTGCGGCAAGGTCGACGGTGGTATCCGAGAACGTGACGATAGGGTCATTCGGCTGGCTGCCCGCATGGCGACGTAGCGCGACGCGCAGACGAGCCTGAAGTTCGCCGATACCAAACGGCTTGCTGAGATAGTCATCAGCACCTGCGTCGAGCGCGGCAATTTTATCGCTCTCTTCGCTGCGGGCCGACAGCACAATAATCGGTACCGGGCTCCACTGACGAATGTCGCGGATAAAATCCAGCCCGTCGCCGTCGGGCAGACCGAGGTCGAGAATGATCAGGTCAGGCTTGCGCGTCGCGGCTTCCAGCAGGCCTCGCTGGAGCGTAGGAGCATCAAAAACGCGCAGTTCGTCAGCTTCCAGCGCGGTGCGCAGAAAACGGCGGATCGCTTGTTCATCTTCAACAATTAAAACGCTGGTCACAGGCCGTCGTGTCCCTCATCAAGTTCAGGTGGTTGTTCTAACGGAAGTGTAACACGAAAACAGGCGCCGCCTTCCGGGCGGTTGCTGGCGGAGAGCGTCCCGCCGTGAATATCGACAATCGCCTGGCAGATAGCCAGCCCAAGCCCGACACCGGGGATCGCGGACTCTTTATGCCCACGGGTAAACTTGGCAAAAATATGTTCTTCCTGCCCGCCGGGAATGCCCGGGCCACTGTCCCAGACATCGAGCTGTAGATGGTCATCTTTGGTGGCGGCGGCGATACCTATCTCGGCGTCGTAACCCGCATACTTCACGGCGTTTTCCAGCAGGTTAATCAGCACGCGTTCAAACAGCGGGCCGTCGATGTGGACCAGCATCAGCGGGTCGGGCAGGGTGAGGGCGATATGCCGACCGCTGAGGCTTGGTTCCAGCATACGCAGCGCGCTACCGACCACTTCCTCGAGCGTCAGCCACTCTTTATTCAGATTAAAGCCGCCCGACTGCAGGCGCGCCATATCCAGCAAATTATTGACCAGTCGCGTGGTATTGAGCACGTGTTGGCGAATTTCGTTGGCCTGCGGGGCGTACGGCGAGCCACTGCTGGCGAGGTCGAGCGTCAGGATTTCCGCCTGGCCAAACAGCACGGTCAGCGGCGTACGTAGATCGTGCGAAAGCGCTGCCAGCAGGGAGTTGCGCAGGCTTTCGCGGGCGCTGATAAGTCGCGATTGTTCCTCACTTTCGGTCAACGCCAGGCGTTCCAGCGCGCTGGCAACCAGTAGGGTGAACGTTTCCAGCAGCCTCTGCTGCTCAGGGATCATCAACTGGCGCAGGTTATTGGGTTCGACCACGATAAGCCCGTGGGTTTTATCGGCGCTGCGCAGCGGCAGGATCAGGTACGGTACGCCGGGCAGGGTATCTGTTCCTGCGCCCGCTGGTAGCCCTTTATCAAAACTCCAGTGAGCAATGGCGTCATCCCACGGCGTCATACCGTCCTGATGGGTCAGCGACGTCAGCTTCCCCTGTTCATCCGGCATCAATACCTGACTACGCGCATGGAAGGTGGTGCGAATATACTGCTCGCAGGTGTGGGCGATATCGTGGGCGTTGCGGCCCACGGCAAGCGCTTTGGACATCTCATAAAGATGGCGTGTGCGCTGTTCGCGATAACGCGCCACCCGCGCCTGATAGCGCACGCCCGCGGTGAGATTACCGATAACCAGACCCACGGTGAGCATCACGCCAAAGGTGAGCAGATACTGCACGTCAGAGACGGCGAGCGTCCCGCGCGGGGCAATGAAAAAGAGATCGAAGCTGACCACGTTAATCACTGTGGCGAGCACCGACGGCCAGCGGCCGTAAAACAGCGCGACGATCACCACGCCTAGCAGATACAGCATCACCAGGTTGGCGGCCTCAAAGGCCATTAGAAATTGATCGGCAATCAGCGTAATACCGGCGCACAGCCCCAGCGCCACCAGGCAGCCGCGGATCTGCACCCGCCACTTATCCATAAACGGACGCTGATCGCGCGCCCGTTCCGGCAGGGGAAGGGGCGATTCATCAACGCCGACGACCAGCAGATCCAGCTCTGGCGCATGGCGGGAAATTCGCTCACCAAAGCGCTCACCTCGCCACCAGTGGCGTTTTTTCTGGCGGCCAATCACGATTTTGCCGAGGTTGTGTTCACGCGCGTAGCGGATCACCGCCGCCTCTTCCGATGGCTCAGAAAGCGTGGCCGTTTCGGCACCCAACTCCTGCGCCAGGCGTAAGGCGTTGAGAATGGCCCGGCGCTGCGGTTCGGGCAGGCGGTGCAGAGTCGGGGTTTCGACATAGACGGCATGCCAGGTGCTACCAAGGCGGGCCGCCAGTCGGGCGGCTGAGCGCACCAACTTTTCGCTGCCGCTGTGGTGGCCGATACACAGCAAAATGGCATCGCGGGTGTGCCAGACTTTTTCTTGCCCCTGGCCATCGCGCCAGGCACGCATCTGATCGTCCACGCGGTCGGCGGTGCGGCGCAGCGCCAGCTCACGCAGGGCAATCAGGTTACCTTTGCGGAAAAAGTTCTCGATGGCGCGTTCGGCCTGCCCGGCAAGATAGACCTTACCTTCGTTCAGGCGCTGGCGCAGATCGTCCGGGGGGAGGTCGACCAGCACCACCTCATCGGCGGCATCGAAAAAGGGGTCGGGTACCGTTTCACGCACCTGAATACCGGTGACACCGCTGACAATATCGTTGAGGCTTTCCAGGTGCTGAACGTTAACGGTGGTGAAAACATCGATGCCCGCCTCGAGCAGCTCATCAATGTCCTGCCAGCGCTTCGGGTGGCGCGAGCCGGGCGCATTGCTGTGCGCGAGCTCGTCCATTAACACCAACGCCGGACGGCGGGCGAGGGCGGCATCGAGGTCGAACTCATAAACGTAGCGCCCCCGATAGGTGCTGCGCTTTGGCGGCAGGAGAGTGAGACCGCTGAGCATCGCGGCGGTCTCCTTACGCCCGTGCGTCTCCACTACGCCCGCCAGAATATCCAGCCCTTGCGACCGCAGACGCTGCGCCTCGGCCAGCATCGCCCAGGTTTTCCCCACGCCAGCACAGGCGCCGAAGAAAATCTTCAGCTTGCCGCGGTGAGCTTCGGCAGCTTGTTCCAGCAGGCGATCCGGGTTGGGACGCAGCGGCTCGTCGGTCATCATCAGTTATCCTTGTGGGCATCCAGCGCCATATTCAGCTTAGTAATATTTACCACAGGTTGTCCGAGAAAGCCGAGCAGCGGAGAGTTTGTCGCCGCTTCGACCTCTTTACGCAGCCACTCCGCCGGGACGTTGCGCGCTTTGGCGATACGCGGCACCTGCCACAGCGCGGCGGCTGGCGTCAGGTTAGGGTCCAGCCCGCTGGCGGAGGCGGTAACCAGTTCCACCGGCACCTCGCGGCTGGCTTCCGGGTTAGCAGCGCGCAGCGCGGTGATGCGGTCGGTAAACTGTTTATCCAGCGCCGGGTTGCTGCCCGCCAGGTTGCTGCCGCCGGACGCCATCGGGTTATCCGGGGAGTCCGACGTCGCCGAAGGACGCCCCTGGAAATAGCGGGGATCGGTAAAGTTCTGCCCGATCAGGTACGATCCGCGAATTTCATGGTTTTCGATAATCAACGAGCCTCCCGACTGCGCCGGAAAGAACCACTGCCCCAGCGCGGTGGTCAGCAGGGGATAGAGCCCCCCGGTGATAAGCGTCAGGAACAGAAAAATCACGATGGCAGGACGTAATGCAGACATGGCTATTTCCTCAGACCAGACCCAGCAGGGTCAGCAGTAAATCGATAACTTTGATGCCGATAAACGGCACAACCAAACCACCCGCACCGTAAATCCACAGGTTACGGCGCAGCATCGCCGAGGCGGAGAGCGGACGGTAGCTCACCCCTTTCAGCGCCAGCGGCAGCAGGAAGACGATGATCAGGGCGTTGAAGATCACCGCGCTCAGAATTGCCGAATCTGGCGAGTGCAGGTGCATGATGTTGAGCACGCCCAGCTGCGGCCAGCTTGCCGCGAACGCCGCCGGAATAATGGCGAAGTACTTGGCAACGTCGTTGGCGATACTGAAGGTGGTCAGCGAACCACGGGTCATCAGCATCTGCTTACCGATATGCACTACTTCAATCAGCTTGGTGGGGTTCGAGTCCAGATCCACCATGTTGCCAGCCTCTTTCGCCGCCTGGGTCCCTGAGTTCATTGCTACCGCCACGTCGGCCTGCGCCAGCGCCGGGGCATCGTTGGTGCCGTCGCCGGTCATCGCCACCATGCGACCTTCAGATTGATACTGACGAATCAGCGCCAGTTTGGCCTCCGGCGTGGCTTCGGCCAGGAAGTCATCCACGCCCGCTTCGGCGGCGATGGCGGCTGCGGTGAGACGGTTGTCGCCGGTGATCATCACCGTCTTGATACCCATTTTACGCAGCTGAGCGAAGCGCTCTTTAATCCCGCCTTTGACAATATCTTTCAGGGATATCACGCCAAGCACCCGTGCCCCTTCGGCCACCACCAGTGGGGTGGCACCCAGGCGGGCAACGCTCTCCACTTTCTGCTCCACATCCTGCGGGAAGCTGCCACCGTTGCTTTCGATATGGCGGCGGATCGCATCGACGGAGCCTTTACGAATCAGGCGGTTGTCAATATTGATCCCGCTCATGCGGCTTTGGGCGGTAAAGGGGACGAAGGTGGCATGCAGCGTTTGCAGATCCCGCTCGCGCAGATTGAAGCGCTGTTTCGCCAGTACCACGATGCTGCGGCCTTCCGGTGTTTCGTCCGCCAGCGATGAAAGCTGTGCGGCATCGGCCAGCGTTTTTTCGTCCACGCCATCGGCTGGCAGGAACTGGGAAGCCTGACGGTTGCCGAGCGTGATGGTGCCGGTTTTATCCAGCAGTAGCACGTCAACGTCGCCTGCCGCTTCGACCGCACGACCGCTGGTGGCGATCACGTTGGCGCCCAGCATACGGCTCATCCCGGCCACGCCGATGGCGGAAAGCAGGCCGCCGATGGTGGTCGGAATCAGGCACACCAGTAGGGCGACCAGCACGGTGACGCTAATTGGCGTACCGCTCCAGGCGGAGAACGGCCAGATGGTGGCGGTCGCCAGCAGGAACACGATAGTCAGCGCGACCAGCAGGATGGTCAGGGCAATCTCGTTAGGTGTTTTACGACGCTGCGCGCCTTCGACCATGGCGATCATCCGGTCAAGGAAGGTTTCGCCAGGGTTGACGCTACAGCGCACGACCAACCAGTCGGAGAGGATGCGTGTCCCGCCGGTCACTGACGCAAAGTCACCGCCGGACTCACGAATAACCGGAGCCGATTCACCGGTAATGGCGCTTTCATCTACCGACGCGCCGCCCTCAATGACTTCACCATCGCAGGGAATGATATCCCCGGCTTCGACCAGCACCACGTCACCCTTGCGCAGTTCATCTGCCGGGACGTGATCCATCGCGGCACCGTAGCGGGCCTCGCGCAGTTTGCGGGCGAACGACGTTTTCTTGACCCCTTTCAGGCTGTTGGCCTGCGCCTTGCTGCGGCCTTCCGCCATGGCTTCGGCAAAGTTAGCGAACAGCACGGTAAACCACAGCCAGAGGGCGATAGCGCCGCTGAACCACGCATTACCGGGTAGGGTACCCAGCGCCATGGATAAGGCCAGTCCGCTGGTGAGCACGCTGCCTATCCAGACGATAAACATCACCGGGTTGCGCCACTGAATGGTCGGGCTCAGTTTTTTCACGGCATCGATCAACGCCTGGCGAACCAGAGAAGGTTCGAACAGGGCCAGTTGTTTGCGACTCATAACCAATAGCTCCGCATCACTCAAAACAGGGAAAGGTGTTCCGCAACAGGGCCAATCGCCAGCGCGGGAATAAAGGTCAGGGCGCCAACCAGCAGCACGGTCCCCATCAGCAGGCCGATAAACAGCGCATCGTGGGTCGCCAGGGTGCCTGGGGTGGCGGGCTGAATTTTTTTGCTCACCAGCGAACCGGCAATCGCCAGCACCGGCACAATCACCCCGAAGCGGCCGAAGAACATGCACGCGGCCAGCAGACAGTTCCAGAACGGCGTGTTGGCGCTAAGACCGGCAAAGGCGCTACCGTTGTTGTTTGCCGCCGACGACACGGCGTACAGCACTTCGCTAAAGCCGTGCGAACCAGGGTTCGCCATTGCACTGCGGCCTGCATCGGTCATCATCGCTAGCGCCGTACCAAGCAGCACCAGCGTTGGGGTGACCAGAATCGCCAGCGCGGTCATCTTCATTTCCGGCACGTCGATTTTTTTACCGAGATATTCCGGGGTGCGACCAATCATCAGCCCGGCGATAAATACCGCCAGCAGGACGAACAGCAGCATGCCGTAGAGGCCAGAACCCACGCCGCCGAAGACCACTTCACCAATCTGCATCAGCCACAGCGGGATCATGCCGCCCAGCGCGGTAAAGGAGTCGTGCATCGCGTTGACCGCACCGCAGGAGGCGGCGGTGGTCACCACGGCGTACAGGCTGCTGGCCAGAATGCCAAAGCGGCTCTCTTTACCTTCCATATTGATGCTGCTGTCGGCTCCGAAGGCCAGCAGATGCGGATTACCGCGGGTTTCAGCCCACATCACCACTGCAACGCAGATGATGAAAATAAGCGTCATGGCCCACAGGATGGCGCGTCCCTGACGGTTATCACCCACTGTTTCGCCAAAGGCGAAACACAGTGCGGCGGGGATGAGGAAAATCGCCAGCATCTGCACAAAATTGGTCAGCGCCGTCGGGTTCTCAAACGGATGTGAGGAGTTGGCGTTAAAGAAGCCGCCGCCGTTGGTGCCGAGCATTTTAATGGCTTCCTGAGACGCTACCGGCCCCATTGGCAACAGCTGATGTGCGCCCTCAATGGTGGTAAACGGCTGGTAGGAGAGGAAGTTTTGCAATCCCCCTTGCTGGATGAAAAACAGCGCCAGCAGCAGGGAAATGGGCAGCAGCAGCCACAGCGTGATGCGGGTGATATCGACCCAGGCGTTGCCCAGCGTATTCACGCTATGGCGGGCAAAAGCACGCACCAGCGCAAACAGCACGGCAATCCCGGTGGCGGCAGAGAGGAAGTTCTGCACCGTCAGGCCGGCCATCTGGCTGAAGTAGCTCAGGGTGGTTTCACCGCTATAGGACTGCCAGTTGGTGTTGCTGACAAAGCTAACGGCGGTATTGAGCGCCAGATGCCATGACAGCCCCGGAAGGTTTTGTGGATTCAGCGGCAGCACGCCCTGCAGCATCAGCATAGCGAACAGCACCAGCAGCCCGACCAGGTTCAGCAGCAGAATGGCAATGGTATAGCGCCCCCAGCTCATCTCCTGGCCGGAAATGCCCATGACGCGCCAGAGCACGCTTTCACAGCGGGCAAGCCCCGGCAGCGGCGTGTTGTTAATCATCCCAGCCAGCACTTTGCCAAGCGGGCGGGCGAGAACAAACAGCACCAGCAGGAAGCTGGCAACGAGTAAAAATCCTTGAGCAGCCATTACAGCGCCTCCGCCTTGAAAAGGGCATAAACCAGATACGCCAGTAACAGGAACACCAGCACCGTGCCGGCTATTACGCCTGTAGTCACAATCCACCTCCGGATGGTTCAGTTGATGCGCTAAGCGTAGGTTTTTGGGTGCAAAGATTTCGCAAAAATAGAATGGCGGGGTGTAAAAAAAGTATAAAAATGACCGTAATCCACAATTTAACTAATGGTTAGTATTAATTTAACAATCATGTAACTAAGTTACGGCGTGAATGTAAACAAACACTAAATGCACAAAAATTAGTGGTCGGATGAGTAGTAAAATTACACAAATAACGGTACTCTTTTAGTCAGATTACTGAGCTTCATTTTCCGGCGTGCGTTGCCGGCCAACTTAGGGGAGAGAATATGGACCTGTATAGAAAATATCCTGCACACATCGTATTGTTACGTCGTACTTTCGCCGTGGTGGCGGGGATCGTCGCATTACCGGTGATGCTGTTCTGGAAAGACCGTGCCCGCTTCTACAGCTACCTGCACCGCGTATGGTCAAAGACCAGCGATAAGCCGGTATGGATGGCACAGGCTGAAGAGGCCGCCTGCGACTTCTATTGATAGTGTCGTGCCATTCCCGGCGGCGCTTCGCTTGGCCGGGCTACAAAGCCGTCCTTACCAGGGCGGCTTTTTTGTTTTGAGGTAGCCCGGACGAGGTGCGGATGCGCCGACTCCGGGAGGGCACAACGACCCACATTTGTCCTCCTGACATTTGGTGTAAGATGAAAGTATTCGTTGAATACATTCAGGATATTTATGTCTACCCATCTGGTCTGGTTTCGCGCCGATCTCCGACTGCACGACAATTTTGCCCTTGCCGCCGCCTGCCGCGATCCCAATGCGCAGGTGCTGGCATTGTTTATCGCCACCCCCGAACAGTGGGCTACGCACAGCATGGCACCACGCCAGGCCACCTATATTGCCGCGCAGCTGAACGCACTGCGCCAGTCGCTGGCTGAGAAAAATATCCCGCTCATATTCCATGAGGTGGCCGACTTTGCCGCTAGCGTCGAGGTCGTCAAAACGGTGTGTCAGCAGCACGAGGTGACGCAGCTTTTTTACAACTACCAGTACGAATTCAACGAACGCCAGCGCGACGCCGCCGTAGAGCGAGCGCTGACCGACACGGTGTGTCAGGGCTTTGATGACAGCGTGATCCTGCCGCCCGGTGCGGTGATGACCGGCAATCACGAAATGTATAAAGTTTTCACGCCGTATAAAAATGCCTGGCTGCGGCGCTTAAAAGAGCACATGCCCGAATGCGTGCGTGCCCCCGAGGCGCGTCCTGCTTTGGCGGAGGCCGACTCAGCAACACTCCATTTTCACTATCCCCAGCAGCCGTTTGACCCGGCGCTGTTCCCACCCGATGAAAAGGCGGCGATTGGTCAGCTGCGTCGTTTTTGTCAGGAAGGCGCGGGTGAATACGAGGCTCAGCGTGATTTCCCATCCATTGAAGGCACCAGCCGCCTGTCGGCCTGTCTCGCGGTCGGTGTGCTTTCACCACGTCAGTGCCTGTATCGACTACTGGCGGAACAGCCCAATGCGCTGAACGGCGGTGCGGGCAGCGTCTGGCTGAACGAACTTATCTGGCGTGAGTTTTATCGCCACCTGATGACCTACTTTCCCCGGCTCTGCAAACATCGCCCGTTTATCGACTGGACCGATCGCGTGCGCTGGCGCGAGCCGTCAGAAGCGCTTATCGCCTGGCAGGAAGGGCGTACCGGCTACCCGATTGTTGATGCGGCAATGCGGCAGCTTAATGCCACCGGCTGGATGCATAATCGGCTACGGATGATTGTCGCCAGCTTCCTGGTCAAAGATTTGTTGATCGATTGGCGACAGGGTGAACGCTACTTTATGTCGCAGCTGGTGGATGGCTGTCTGGCGGCTAACAATGGCGGCTGGCAGTGGGCGGCCTCAACCGGAACGGATGCGGCGCCCTATTTTCGTATCTTCAACCCCACGACGCAGGGTGAACGTTTTGATAAGCGTGGGGCGTTTATCCGTGAGTGGTTACCGGAGTTAGCCGAGGTGCCGGATAAGGCGATTCACCAGCCGTGGACGTGGGCGGAAAAGCAGGGCGTTGAGATTCACTATCCGCGACCGATTGTCGATCACGCTGAGGCGAGGGTAGCGACGCTTGCGGCCTATGAAGCGGCGAAGCATCTTCAGTAGCCAGGCCGAACGAAGTGACGCCGGGGAATCCCCGGAGTCGGCGTTTACGCGCCTCGTCCGGGCTACAGGATGTGGTTACGCTTCTGCTGCCAGGCGGCGGGAGCGGACTTTCATTGAGTGATACAGCCAGATAACCAGCACCACGGCGACGCAGGCCAGTGCACCCCAGGTGATTTCGCTGAACACATCAATGTAGGCATTGATGGAGTAATCCACCGCGCCCGCAGAGTCGAACGAACCCTGAGAGGTCTGGTCGGCAATAATCCCTGCCACGTAGTTTGCCACCGCGCCGGAAAGCAGCATATAGATGCCGGTCAGCACGCCGGTGACGCCCGGGATCTGGATGCGGGTGATCTGCGACATCGCCACCGGGTCGATAAACAGCTCGGCAAAGCCCATCACCGACAGCCCCAGCAGCATCAGCGGCATGGAGGAGTGACCGTAGCTTGCGGACAGACGTGCGCTTAGGGTCAGAATGCAGAAACCTGCGCTCATCAGGCCAAGGCCCAACGCGTATTTGCCCCACAGGCGCAGGTCGCGGTTGTTGGTCACTTTCTCTTTAATCAGCCAGGCCAGCACAATCCCGCACAGCATCACGGCAAAGGCGTTCACCGACTGGAACATCGCGGTCGGCACTTCATAGCCCAGCACGTTACGGTTAACGAAACGGTCGATATAGAGGCTGATGGAGCTGCCGCCCTGCTGAGCAAACGCCCAGAACAGCAGGCTGAAGAAGGTCAGCACGACAATCAGACGCAGGTCTTTACGCTGCTCGGCGGTTTCTGCACGACGATAAATTTTGGCCAGCACTACCAGGCCGATGATAGAGGCGACAATCAGCGCATAGACCGACCACTCTTTCCAGAACAGTACGGTGATAAACAGCGGCGCAACGACCAGCAGAACCAGCAGCCAGCCCCAGTTTGGCAGCAGGAATTTCTTCGCGCACAGCACTTCTTTGTTCACACCGGCGGTGTGGGCAAAGTGGCGGCGACCGCTGATAAAGATAACCAGACCGGCGAGCATGCCTACTGCGGCGAGGGTGAAGCCCATTGCCCAGCTATACTGTTCCTGGGCGAAACCGCAAGCGATAGGAGCGACGATGGAGCCGACGTTACCTGCCGCATAAAGCAATGAGAAACCACCATCGCGACGTGGGTCGGTGGGTTCATAGAGTTCGCCCAGCAGGCAGCTGATGTTCGATTTAAACAGCCCGTAGCCGCAGACGATAATCGCCAGCGACAGGTACAGGAACATCGGCGCCACTTCGCTGGCCCCGAGCACCATATGGCCGATAACCATCAGCAGCGCGCCCAGCATGACCGCCATGCGGTTGCCGAGAACTTTATCCGCCAGGTAGCCGCCGAGGATTGGCGTCACGTAAACTAATGAACAGTAAGCGCTAAACAGCTCGTAAGCGTGGGTGTCGTTGTATTTCAGTTGATTGGTGAGATACAGGATCAGCAGCGCGCGCATGCCATAGAAACTAAAGTATTCCCAAATTTGCAGCGCGACGACGTAGTAAATTGCCTTTGGCTGCGATTGTGATTTATTCATTGCACATTTGACCTCGAAACCCGGCAACATCACGCTACGCAAGGCTTTGTTTCATTTATGTAATAATACGACGAGAATCGTATTATCTTTGTAATATGCGGTATGGTTGCATAAATATACATGATTTCGGTCGCACAAAAACAGACAAATCGTGTTACTTAAGCATTTATTGCGCGTAGTTAAGCGGTCTCAGGTGAAGGTTAACGAATTGTGTATCGACGTAACGCGTCGGTGACGCTATTTTATCCTGTAGTAAGGCATCAATATTGAAGAGAGCGATGATGAAAAATACCGAACTAGAACAACTGATTAATGAAAAACTCAACAGCGCCGCCTTCAGCGATTACGCCCCTAACGGCCTGCAGGTCGAAGGGCGTGAAATGGTACAGAAGATTGTGACTGGCGTGACCGCCAGCCAGGCGCTGATTGACGAAGCCGTGCGCCAGCAGGCGGATGCGGTGATTGTGCACCACGGTTACTTCTGGAAAGGGGAGTCGCCGGTCATCCGCGGCATGAAGCGCAATCGTCTGAAAGCGCTGCTGGAGAACGACATCAACCTGTATGGCTGGCACCTGCCGCTGGATGCGCACCCGGAGCTGGGTAACAACGTACAACTGGCGCAGCTGCTCGGTATTAACGTGATGGGGGAGATCGAACCGCTGGTGCCGTGGGGCGAACTCTCGATGCCGGTATCGGGGCTGGAACTGGCCTCATGGATTGAAGCTCGACTGGGGCGTAAACCGCTGTGGAGCGGGGATACCGGGCCGGATAAAGTCTCACGCGTGGCCTGGTGTACCGGCGGCGGTCAGGGCTTTATCGACAGCGCGGCACGCTTTGGCGTCGATGCGTTTATTACCGGTGAGGTTTCAGAGCAGACCATTCATTCCGCCCGCGAGCAGGGGCTACACTTTTATGCAGCGGGCCACCACGCCACGGAACGCGGTGGTATTCGCGCGCTGAGCGAGTGGCTCACCGAAACGACCGATCTGGATGTGACCTTTGTGGACATCCCCAATCCGGCCTGATAATGAGGGAATAAAGTGCAGCGAGCGCGTTGTTATCTGTTAGGTGAAACGGCTGTCGTACTGGAGCTGGAGCCGCCGGTGACGCTGGCGGCGCAAAAGCGGGTATGGCGTTTGGCCCAGCGAGTGGCGACATTACCGGACGTGGTAGACGTCATTCCTGGTATGAATAATATCACGGTGACATTAGGTGATCCGCAGACCCTGGCGCTGGATGCCATTGAACGGCTCCAGCGCTGGTGGGAAGAGAGTGAAGCTCTGGAGCCTGATTCCCGTGCGATCGATATCCCCGTTATTTATGGCGGTGAACAGGGGCCGGATCTGACCGAGGTCGCCCGCCTTAGCGGCTTTACCCCAAAGCAGGTGGTGGAGCTGCATGCGTCGGTGGACTACGTGGTGTGGTTCCTCGGCTTTCAGCCGGGCTTTCCTTACCTTGGCGGGCTGCCAGCTTCGCTGGTCATGCCGCGCCGTGCAGAGCCGCGTTTGAAAGTGCCCGCCGGCTCGGTGGGCATTGGCGGCCAGCAAACCGGCATTTACCCGCTGTCCACGCCGGGCGGCTGGCAGTTAATTGGCCGCACATCGCTGCCGCTGTTCTCGCCCAATCGTGAAGAACCGATATTACTGCGTCCCGGTGACACGGTGCGCTTCGTGCCGCAAAAGGAGGGCATATGCTGAAGGTGATTCGTGCAGGCATGTATACCTCGGTGCAGGACGCGGGGCGCGATGGGCTACGCCAGTTCGGCGTGAGCCGCTGCGGGGCGCTGGATAAACCGGCGCTGATGACGGCGAACTTGCTGGTGGGCAACGATGCCAACGCCGCCGCGCTGGAGATAACCCTCGGCATGGCGACGTTCACCTTTGCCCGCGACGGCTGGTTTGCGCTGACGGGCGCGGGCTGCGAAGCGACGCTGGACGGTGAGGCGGTATGGAGCGGCTGGCGACACTGGGCTAAAACCGGCCAGACGCTCACGCTCAAGCGCCCGCAGCACGGTATTCGCAGCTATCTGGCGCTGGCGGGGGGGATTGATGTCCCTGCCGTGATGGGCTCTCGCAGTACCGATCTTAACGTTGGCATAGGCGGCTTTGAAGGCCGTCGTCTGCAGGATGGCGATGTGCTGCCGCTGGGGAAACCCGTGCGTATGTTCCGCGAGCCGCGTGGCGTTAAACCGCTTATCGCCAGCAACCGTATTCGCGCTTTGCCGGGGCCGGAGTATCACGAATTTGATACAACGTCGCAGGAGACCTTCTGGCGCTCGCCGTGGCACTTAAGCCCGCAGAGCAACCGGATGGGCTATCGGCTGAAAGGGCAGCCGCTGGTGCGTGATAACGCTCGTGAGCTGGTGTCTCATGGCCTGGTGCCAGGCGTGGTGCAGGTGCCGCATAACGGTCAGCCTATCGTGCTGATGAACGATGCCCAGACGACCGGCGGCTATCCGCGCATTGCCTGCATTATCGAAGCGGATATGTTCCAGCTGGCGCAAATTCCCCTCGGGCAGCCCATTCACTTCATTCGCTGTACGCTGGAAGAGGCGCTCAAGGCGCGTCACGACCAGCAGCGCTATCTGGAACAGCTCACCTGGCGGCTTAACGATGATGATTGATCTCAACGCCGACCTTGGCGAAGGCGCGGCCAGCGATGCTGAACTGCTGACGCTGGTCTCTTCGGCCAACATCGCCTGCGGCTTTCATGCAGGCGATGCCGGGATGATGCTGACCTGCGTGCGGGCGGCACTGCAAAATGGCGTGGCCGTGGGGGCGCATCCGAGCTTCCCCGACCGGGAGAATTTTGGCCGCACCGCGATGCAGTTACCGCCGGAAACGGTCTACGCCCAGACGCTGTATCAAATCGGCGCCCTGTCGGCGATAGTCCAGGCCGAAGGCGGTATGCTGCGCCACGTGAAGCCGCACGGCATGCTCTATAACCAGGCCGCCAAAGACCCGGCATTAGCGGATGCTATTGCTAAGGCGGTGTTTGCGGCGAATCCGGCGTTAATGCTGGTCGGTCTGGCGGGAAGCGAACTGATTCGTGCCGGAGCGCGCTACGGGCTGGCTACGCGTCAGGAAGTGTTTGCTGACCGGGGCTATCAGTCTGACGGTGCTCTGGTGCCGCGCAGCCAGCCGGGTGCGCTGATTAGTGATGAAGCGCAGGCGTTGGCACAAACGCTGGAGATGGTGCAGCGTGGGCGTGTGAGAACCGTAGACGGCCAGTGGGCCAACGTCACGGCGGAAACGGTTTGCCTGCACGGCGACGGCGCGCATGCGCTGGCATTCGCTCGCCGTCTGCGGCGCGAATTTACCGCGCAGGGCATTCAGGTAAGGGCATGATGTTGTTGAACGAGTGCCGTCAAACCCGCCGGTAATTCGGAATTCATCAAGGCTGAAACGGACGGGAATTGCAGTACACTTTTGGCGGGTGCTTGAGGCTATTTGTCTCAGGCATTAGCTGAAAGGCAGATAGAGAAAAGCCCCAGATAACCTTCAACGTCTTGGCGGACGTTAAACATTAATCTGAGGCCAAATCTAATGCTAGACACATTAAGGTTAGCCTCTTACCGACCTTCGGGTCAAGGAGTAGCAGGCTATGAAACAGCAAAAGGCGATGGTTGTCGCCCTGATTGTTATCTGTATCACTTTCATTCTGGTGGTGCTGGTCACAAGAGAAGCTCTCTGCGAGGTACGGCTCCGAACCGGCCACGCGGAGCTCGCTGTCTTCACAGCTTACGAATCTGTTAAGTAAGAGCGCCGGCGGGGAGTTATCCCCGCCACTTTGCGGTGTGGTTGCTATCCTCATGCACCCGTTCTTTTTTATTCGACGCGCCGTGTGCGAGCCAAACGTATTATTGATAATATTGTTGCCTTGACGATCGAAAGGGAGCAATCACTATGCCTGAAGGTCCAGAGATCCGCCGGGCGGCGGACAGCCTGGAAAAGGCGATTCAGGGCAAACCGTTGACCGAGGTCTGGTTTGCATACCCCGAATTATCCTCTTATGCACCCACCCTGATCGGCCAGCATGTCACCTACGTTGAAACGCGCGGTAAAGCGCTGCTGACCCATTTTTCTGGTGGCCTGACCCTCTATAGCCACAATCAGCTCTACGGCGTGTGGCGAGTGGTTAACGCCGGGGAGATGCCCGAAACCACGCGGGTACTGCGGGTTAAATTACAAACGGCGGATAAAGCGATTCTGCTCTACAGCGCGTCCGATATTGAGATGTTGACGCCAGAGCAGGTAAAAACGCATCCATTCTTACTGCGCGTTGGGCCAGACGTGCTAGATATGGCCTTAACGCCCGAGGCGGTAAAAACGCGGCTGCTGTCGGCAAAATTCCGCAACCGCCAGTTCTCTGGCCTGCTGTTGGATCAGGCGTTTCTTGCGGGGCTGGGCAACTATCTGCGGGTTGAGATCCTCTGGCAGGTTGGCTTAACCGGCAACCATAAAGCGTCGCAGCTCAATGAACAGCAGCTCGAGGCACTGTCGCATGCGCTGCTCGATATTCCTCGACTCTCCTACAACACGCGCGGGCAGGTGGATGATAACAAGCACCACGGCGCGCTATTCCGCTTCAAGGTGTTTCATCGCGATGGCGAAACGTGTGAGCGTTGTGGTGGGGTGATTGAGAAGACGATGCTCTCCTCAAGGCCGTTTTATTGGTGCCCGGGGTGTCAGCATTAGGTTGTGAAAACGACCAATATGCACGACGGTAGCCCGGGCAGCGACCCCGGAAAAATCACCACACCGCAGCCATAAAAAAAGCGCCCGCAGGCGCTTTTTGACTCTCAAACTCTCGATTATTTCTTGAGGTCTGATTTGAAATCACGCTGCTCGTAGCCGGTGTACAGCTGACGAGGACGCGCAATCTTCATGCCGTCGGTGTGCATTTCGTTCCAGTGAGCAATCCAGCCAATGGTACGCGCCATCGCGAAGATAACGGTAAACATGGACGATGGAATACCCATCGCTTTCAGGATGATGCCAGAGTAGAAATCGACGTTCGGATACAGTTTCTTCTCGATGAAGTACGGGTCGTTCAGCGCAATGTGCTCAAGCTCCATCGCCACTTGCAGCAGGTCATCTTTGGTACCCAGCTCTTTCAGCACTTCGTGACAGGTTTCACGCATCACGGTCGCACGCGGGTCGTAGTTCTTGTACACGCGGTGGCCGAAGCCCATCAGGCGGAAAGAGTCGTTCTTATCTTTCGCACGACGCACGAACTCAGGGATGTGCTCAACGGAGCTGATCTCTTCGAGCATCTTCAGCGCCGCTTCGTTGGCGCCGCCGTGTGCTGGCCCCCACAGTGAAGCGATACCGGCAGCGATACAGGCGAACGGGTTCGCACCAGAAGAGCCTGCGGTACGGACGGTAGAGGTAGACGCGTTCTGCTCGTGGTCAGCGTGCAGGATCAGAATACGATCCATTGCGCGTTCCAGAACCGGGTTCACTTCGTAATCTTCGCAAGGAGTCGCAAACATCATACGCAAGAAGTTACCGGCGTAGGAGAGGTCGTTACGTGGGTAAACGAACGGTTGGCCGATGGAATATTTGTAGCACATCGCGGCCATGGTCGGCATTTTCGACAGCAGACGGAATGCAGCAATCTCGCGGTGACGTGGATTATTCACATCCAGAGAGTCGTGATAGAACGCTGCCAGTGCGCCGGTAATCCCGCACATCACCGCCATTGGGTGAGAGTCGCGACGGAACGCATGGAATAAGCGGGTGATCTGCTCGTGAATCATGGTGTGGCGAGTCACGGTAGTGGTGAACTCGTCAAACTCAGCCTGAGACGGTTTTTCGCCGTACAGCAGGATGTAGCACACTTCGAGATAGTTAGATTCTGTGGCTAACTGATCGATAGGGAAGCCGCGGTGCAGCAAAATCCCTTCGTCGCCATCAATAAAAGTAATCTTAGACTCGCAAGATGCGGTAGAGGTAAAACCAGGGTCAAAGGTAAAAATGCCTTTCGAACCCAGACTACGGATATCAAGAACATCCTGACCGAGCGTGCCTTTTAGCACATCCAGTTCAATAGCAGTATCACCCGGTAGAGTGATTTTTGCCTTCGTATCAGCCATTTACGGTCTCCTTAGCGCCTTTTTGCTTAAGACTGCTGGATGCCGGATTTGCAATTCAAAACATAGTTCGACGTTGCCAGTTTGTTATTTGGCTCACGGCTCTGCTGTAAAGATAACGCGAGGGTACAGAGCAAGGGCGCTTGACGGTGCACGTCTAATCTACAGTGAAACAACAGCAAATCAGGGTCTTAGCAATCCGATGATTCAAACCTGTACAACACTAATAACTGTCCTGATAAGTTCGGTCAATACCGTCACACTGTTACATAACTTATTATCAGGTGAAAGAGTGACCCCATAACTTTTGAGCATTATATGCTTTTACAGGTGATGGTTGTAACAATAATGTTTAATATTTGTCAAATCACGTGATTAATTTTTAAAAAATTGTTTTAATCGTGAGCATGATCACTGTTCTGCATAAAACCGGACAAACTATATGTAGGTTAATTGTAATGATTTTGTGAACAGCCTATACTGCCGCCAGGTCTCCGGAATACCCTGCAATCCCGAGCCACCCAGCGTTTTAACGTGTCGATTTAGCATCTGTGAGCAGATTTAACCATGACGCGAAGTTATAGAAAGGACGCTGCTTGACCCGCCTGCGGACCGGAGGAAGGAAATAATAAGAACAGCATGTGGGCGTTATTCATGATAAGAAATGTGAAAAAACAAAGACCTGTCAATCTGGATTTGACAACAATCCGGTTCCCTATAACAGCGATAGCGTCCATTCTCCATCGCGTATCCGGTGTGATTACGTTTGTGGCGGTCGGTATTCTGCTATGGTTGCTGGGCACCAGTCTCTCCTCCCCGGAAGGCTTCCAGACCGCTTCCTCCATCATGAGCAGCTTCTTCGTTAAATTCATTATGTGGGGCATCCTCACTGCGCTGGCGTACCACGCGGTTGTGGGTATTCGTCACGTGTTAATGGATTTCGGTTATATCGAAGAAACCCTCGAAGCCGGTCAGCGCTCTGCGAAAATCTCTTTTGTTATTACTGTCGTGCTTTCAATTCTTGCAGGAGTCCTCGTATGGTAAGCAACGCCTCAGCATTAGGACGCAACGGCGTACATGACTTCATCCTCGTCCGCGCCACCGCTATTGTCCTGACTCTGTACATCATCTACATGGTGGGCTTTTTTGCGACGCACGGTGAAGTCACCTGGGAAATCTGGAGCGGTTTCTTTGCCTCTGCGTTCACCAAAGTGTTCACCCTGCTGGCTCTGTTCTCAATCTTGATTCATGCCTGGATCGGCATGTGGCAGGTGTTGACCGACTACGTTAAACCACTGGCTCTGCGCCTGACGCTGCAACTGGTTATTGTTGTGGCCCTGTTGGTTTACGTTATCTATGGATTTGTTGCGGTGTGGGGTGTGTGATGAAACTGCCAGTCAGAGAATTTGATGCTGTTGTGATTGGTGCCGGCGGCGCAGGTATGCGCGCGGCGCTGCAAATTTCCCAAAGCGGCCAGACTTGTGCGCTGCTGTCTAAAGTGTTCCCGACCCGTTCCCATACCGTATCTGCGCAGGGTGGTATCACCGTTGCGCTCGGTAATACCCATGAAGATAACTGGGAATGGCACATGTACGACACCGTAAAAGGGTCGGACTACATCGGTGACCAGGACGCCATTGAATACATGTGTAAGACCGGCCCGGAAGCGATTCTGGAGCTGGATCATATGGGCCTGCCGTTCTCCCGTCTGGAGAATGGGACCATCTATCAACGTCCGTTTGGCGGCCAGTCGAAAAACTTCGGCGGCGAGCAGGCGGCACGTACCGCAGCGGCAGCTGACCGTACCGGTCACGCCCTGCTGCACACGCTTTATCAACAGAATTTGAAAAACCATACCACTATTTTCTCAGAATGGTATGCGCTGGACCTGGTGAAAAATGCCGATGGCGCCGTGGTGGGTTGTACCGCGCTGTGTATCGAAACCGGTGAAGTGGTGTACTTCAAAGCACGCGCAACCGTGCTGGCAACCGGCGGTGCTGGTCGTATCTATCAGTCCACCACTAACGCCCACATCAATACCGGTGATGGTGTTGGTATGGCTATCCGTGCCGGCGTTCCGGTACAGGATATGGAAATGTGGCAGTTCCACCCAACCGGTATCGCCGGCGCGGGCGTCCTGGTCACAGAAGGCTGCCGTGGTGAAGGTGGTTACCTGCTGAACAAACACGGCGAGCGCTTCATGGAGCGTTATGCGCCGAACGCGAAAGACCTGGCGGGTCGTGACGTGGTGGCGCGTTCCATCATGATCGAAATCCGTGAAGGTCGCGGCTGTGACGGCCCATGGGGTCCACACGCCAAGCTGAAGCTGGATCACCTGGGTAAAGAAGTGCTGGAATCCCGTCTGCCGGGTATCCTGGAACTGTCTCGTACCTTCGCACACGTTGACCCGGTAAAAGAACCCATCCCGGTTATCCCAACCTGCCACTACATGATGGGCGGTATTCCGACCAAAGTGAGCGGCCAGGCGCTGACCGTGAACGAGCAGGGCGAAGACGTGGTGATTCCTGGTCTGTTCGCGGTAGGTGAAATTGCCTGCGTATCCGTTCACGGTGCGAACCGTCTGGGCGGCAACTCGCTGCTTGACCTGGTGGTCTTCGGTCGTGCGGTTGGCCTGCATCTGCAGGAATCCATCGCTGAGCAGGGCGAACTGCGCGACGCTACTGAAGAAGAGATTGACGCTTCTCTGGAACGTCTGAATCGCTGGAACGGTAACCGTGACGGTGAAGACCCGGTCGAAATTCGCAAAGCGCTGCAGGAATGTATGCAGCATAACTTCTCGGTATTCCGTGAAGGCGATGCGATGGCCAAAGGTCTTGAGCAGCTGAAAGCGATTCGCGAGCGTCTGAAAAATGCCCGTCTGGATGACACGTCCAGCGAATTCAACACCCAGCGCGTAGAGTGCCTGGAGTTGGATAACCTGATGGAAACGGCTTACGCCACCGCGGTGTCTGCAAACTTCCGTACCGAAAGCCGTGGCGCACATAGCCGCTTCGACTTCCCGGATCGTGATGATGAAAACTGGCTGTGCCATTCCCTGTATCTGCCAGAGTCGGAATCCATGACGCGTCGTAGCGTCAATATGGAACCGAAACTGCGTCCGGCATTCCCGCCGAAGATTCGTACTTATTAATGCGGAGACAGGATTATGAAACTCGAGTTTTCAGTTTATCGTTATAACCCGGACGTTGACGATGCTCCGCGCATGCAGGATTACACCCTGGAAGCGGAAGAAGGTCGCGACATGATGCTGCTGGATGCATTGATGCAGCTGAAAGAAAAAGATCCAAGCCTGTCGTTCCGCCGCTCCTGCCGTGAAGGGGTGTGTGGTTCAGACGGCCTGAACATGAACGGGAAAAATGGTCTGGCGTGCATCACGCCGATCTCCGCGCTGAATCAGCCGGGCAAGAAAATTGTTATCCGTCCACTGCCTGGTCTGCCGGTTATCCGCGATTTGGTGGTAGACATGGGGCAATTCTACGCACAGTATGAGAAGATTAAGCCTTACTTGTTGAATAATGGGCAAAATCCTCCGGCTCGTGAGCATCTGCAGATGCCAGAGCAGCGTGAGAAACTCGATGGTCTGTACGAGTGCATTCTCTGCGCATGCTGTTCGACCTCTTGCCCGTCGTTCTGGTGGAACCCGGACAAGTTTATCGGCCCGGCAGGCCTGCTGGCTGCGTATCGCTTCTTAATTGATAGCCGCGATACCGAAACCGACAGCCGCCTGGAAGGGTTAAGTGACGCTTTCAGCGTATTCCGCTGCCATAGCATCATGAACTGCGTCAGTGTATGTCCTAAGGGGCTGAACCCGACGCGCGCCATCGGCCATATTAAGTCGATGCTGCTGCAACGTAGTGCGTAATACCCTGTTCCCCTCTCCCATAAGGAGAGGGGATAAAATGCAGGAAACCTTTAAAAACTGCCAAATCTGCTTTCTCTCATGAGAAAGGGTGAGCGCAAAGCGCTTAAGACAGTTTCTAAAGGTTCCTTCGCGGGCCAGTGCAAATACAAGAGCTCGCAAGTGAACCCTGGGACGTGTGCTATATCGGCGTACGTCGTAGTTATCCACGGCGAAATAAGCATAAGATGCTTAAGGGATCACGATGCAGAACGGCGCAATGAAAGCCTGGCTGGACTCTTCTTACCTCTCTGGCGCGAACCAGAGTTGGATAGAACAGCTCTATGAAGACTTCTTAACCGATCCTGACTCTGTCGACGCTCACTGGCGTTCAATGTTCCAGCAGTTACCTGGTACCGGAGTCAAACCGGATCAATTTCATTCCAAAACACGTGATTATTTCCGTCGTCTGGCGAAGGATGCCTCACGTTACTCTTCTTCGATTTCCGACCCTGACACGAATGCGAAGCAGGTTAAAGTCCTGCAGCTTATCAACGCTTATCGCTTCCGTGGTCACCAGAACGCGATCCTCGATCCGCTGGGACTGTGGCAGCAGGATAAAGTGGCTGATTTAGATCCCGCTTTCCACGATCTGACTGAGGCCGACTTCCAGGAGAGCTTTAACGTAGGTTCTTTCGCCATCGGCAAAGACACGATGAAGCTCGGCGATCTGATTGATGCTCTCAAACAGACCTACTGCGGCCACATCGGCGCGGAATACATGCACATCACGAACACCGAAGAGAAGCGTTGGATCCAACAGCGTTTTGAAGCGGGGCATGCCACCTTTACTGCAGAAGAGAAAAAACGCTTCCTGAGCGAACTGACTGCGGCAGAAGGTCTGGAACGCTACCTGGGCGCGAAATTCCCAGGTGCAAAACGCTTCTCGCTGGAAGGCGGTGATGCGTTGGTACCGATGCTCAAAGAGATGATCCGCCATGCGGGCAAGAGCGGTACCCGTGAAGTGGTGCTGGGTATGGCGCACCGCGGTCGTCTGAACGTGCTGATCAACGTACTGGGTAAACAGTCCCAGGAATTGTTCGACGAGTTCTCCGGCAAACATAAAGAACACCTCGGCACCGGTGACGTGAAGTACCACATGGGCTTCTCCTCCGACATCGAAACCGAAGGCGGTCTGGTACACCTGGCGCTGGCGTTTAACCCGTCACACCTCGAAATCGTAAGCCCAGTGGTTATCGGTTCCGTCCGTGCGCGTCTGGACCGTCTGGACGAGCCAAGCAGCAACAAAGTTCTACCGATTACCATCCACGGCGACGCCGCAGTAACCGGTCAGGGTGTGGTTCAGGAAACTCTGAACATGTCCAAAGCGCGTGGTTACGAAGTGGGCGGTACCGTTCGCATCGTGATTAACAACCAGGTGGGCTTCACTACGTCTAACCCGCTGGATGCGCGTTCAACGCCATACTGTACCGATATCGGTAAGATGGTGATGGCGCCAATCTTCCACGTGAATGCGGATGACCCGGAAGCCGTGGCTTTCGTTACCCGTCTGGCGCTGGACTTCCGTAACACCTTTAAACGCGATGTATTCATCGACCTGGTGTGCTACCGCCGTCACGGCCACAACGAAGCCGACGAGCCAAGCGCAACCCAGCCGCTGATGTACCAGAAAATCAAAAAGCATCCGACCCCGCGTAAAATCTATGCTGACAAGCTGGAAGCGGACAACGTCGCGACGCTGGAAGATGCCACCGAGATGGTTAACCTGTATCGCGACGCGCTGGACGCGGGCGAATGCGTGGTGAAAGAGTGGCGTCCAATGAACCTGCACTCCTTTACCTGGTCGCCATACCTCAACCATGAGTGGGACGAAAGCTACCCGAACAAAGTTGAGATGAAGCGCCTGCAGGAGCTGGCTAACCGTATCAGTACCGTACCTGACGCCATCGAAATGCAATCTCGCGTAGCGAAAATCTACGGCGACCGTCAGGCGATGGCGGCGGGCGAGAAGCTGTTCGATTGGGGCGGCGCGGAAAACCTGGCGTACGCTACGCTGGTCGATGAAGGCATTCCCGTCCGTCTGTCTGGTGAAGATGCCGGTCGCGGCACCTTCTTCCACCGTCATGCGGTGATTCATAACCAGTCTAACGGTTCCACCTACACCCCGCTGCAGCACGTGCATAACGGGCAGGGCGTGTTTAAGGTGTGGGACTCCGTACTGTCTGAAGAAGCGGTCCTGGCATTCGAATACGGTTATGCGACGGCTGAGCCGCGCACGCTGACCATCTGGGAAGCGCAGTTCGGCGACTTCGCCAACGGTGCGCAGGTGGTTATCGACCAGTTCATCTCCTCCGGCGAGCAGAAATGGGGCCGTATGTGCGGTCTGGTTATGCTGCTGCCACACGGTTATGAAGGTCAGGGTCCGGAGCACTCCTCTGCGCGTCTGGAACGCTATCTGCAACTTTGCGCACAGCAGAACATGCAGGTTTGCGTACCGTCCACCCCGGCACAGGTTTATCACATGCTGCGTCGTCAGGCGCTGCGCGGGATGCGCCGTCCGCTGGTGGTCATGTCGCCGAAGTCTCTGCTGCGTCACCCGCTGGCGGTCTCTACGCTGGACGAACTGGCCAACGGCACCTTTATGCCGGCCATCGGCGAGATTGACGAGCTGGATCCGCAGGGCGTGAAACGCGTTGTGCTGTGTTCTGGTAAGGTTTACTACGACCTGCTGGAACAGCGTCGCAAGAACGACCAGAAAGATGTCGCTATCGTGCGTATTGAACAGCTGTATCCGTTCCCGCACCAGGCGGTACAAGAAGTGCTGAAAGCTTATGCTCACGTGCATGATTTTGTCTGGTGCCAGGAAGAGCCGCTCAACCAGGGCGCATGGTACTGCAGCCAGCATCATTTCCGTGATGTGATTCCATTTGGGGCCGGCCTGCGTTACGCAGGTCGCCCAGCCTCCGCCTCGCCGGCGGTAGGGTATATGTCCGTTCACCAGAAGCAGCAACAAGATCTGGTCAATGACGCGCTGAACGTCGATTAATTAAGGATACAAAATGAGTAGCGTAGATATTCTGGTCCCTGACCTGCCTGAATCCGTAGCAGATGCGACCGTAGCCACCTGGCATAAAAAACCTGGCGATGCGGTAGTTCGTGATGAAGTGCTGGTAGAAATCGAAACTGACAAAGTGGTACTGGAAGTACCGGCGTCGGCGGATGGCATTCTGGATGCCGTTCTGGAAGATGAAGGTACTACCGTCACCTCCCGTCAAATCCTGGGTCGCCTGCGTGAAGGCAACAGCGGTGGTAAAGAAACCAGCGCGAAATCTGAAAGCAAAGAGTCTACCCCGGCTCAGCGCCAACAGGCTTCACTGGAAGAGCAGAACAACGATGCGCTGAGCCCGGCGATCCGTCGCCTGCTGGCTGAGCACAACCTTGATGCCAACGCGATTAAAGGCACCGGTGTGGGCGGTCGTCTGACCCGTGAAGACGTTGAGAAACATCTGGCAAAAGCACCAGCGAAAGCTGCTGCTGCACCGGCTGCGGCTGCCGCAGCGCCGGTTGCACCGCTGGCGGGTCGCTCCGAGAAACGTGTTCCTATGACCCGTCTGCGTAAGCGCGTAGCCGAGCGTCTGCTGGAAGCGAAAAACTCTACCGCGATGCTGACGACCTTCAACGAAGTCAACATGAAACCAATCATGGACCTGCGTAAGCAGTACGGTGACGCGTTTGAAAAACGTCACGGTATTCGTCTGGGCTTCATGTCCTTCTACGTGAAGGCCGTAGTTGAAGCGCTGAAACGCTACCCAGAAGTGAACGCGTCTATCGATGGCGAAGACGTGGTTTACCACAACTACTTCGATGTGAGCATGGCGGTTTCTACGCCGCGTGGCCTGGTGACCCCAGTACTGCGTGACGTTGATGCACTCGGCATGGCTGACATTGAGAAGAACATTAAAGAGCTGGCGCTGAAAGGCCGCGACGGCAAACTGACTGTCGAAGATCTGACCGGCGGTAACTTCACTATTACCAACGGCGGCGTCTTCGGTTCCCTGATGTCTACCCCGATTATCAACCCGCCTCAGAGCGCGATTCTGGGTATGCACGCCATTAAAGACCGTCCTATGGCGGTTGATGGCAAAGTGGAAATTCTGCCGATGATGTACCTGGCACTGTCCTATGACCACCGTCTGATCGATGGGCGCGAGTCTGTAGGCTTCCTGGTGGCAATTAAAGAGCTGTTAGAAGATCCAACCCGTCTTCTGCTGGACGTGTAGTTTTGAGTTAACCCCGGCATCGCTTTCGCTCGGCCGGGCTACGAGATTGTAGCCCGGCCGAACGGAGTGACGCCGGGAGACCCCAGAGTTCCAGACAACAACTCAACAACATTTTATAGGATGGATAGAACACATGAACTTACATGAATATCAGGCAAAACAACTCTTTGCCCGCTATGGCTTACCGGCTCCGGTGGGTTATGCCTGTACTACTCCGCGTGAAGCAGAAGAAGCCGCTTCAAAAATCGGCGCTGGCCCGTGGGTAGTGAAATGTCAGGTTCACGCTGGTGGCCGCGGTAAAGCGGGCGGTGTGAAGGTCGTAAACTCTAAAGAAGACATTCGCGCTTTTGCAGAGCATTGGCTGGGCAAACGCCTGGTAACCTACCAGACGGATGCACACGGCCAGCCGGTTAACCAGATTCTGGTTGAAGCCGCGACCGACATCGGTAAAGAACTGTACCTGGGCGCGGTTGTTGACCGTAGCTCCCGTCGCGTGGTCTTCATGGCCTCTACCGAAGGCGGCGTAGAAATTGAAAAAGTGGCGGAAGAAACCCCGCACCTGATCCACAAAGTTGCGCTGGATCCGCTGGCAGGCCCAATGCCTTACCAGGGTCGTGAACTGGCGTTCAAACTGGGTCTGGAAGGTAAACAGGTTCAGCAGTTCACCAAGATCTTCATGGGTCTGGCAACCATTTTCCTGGAGCGCGACCTGGCGCTTATCGAAATCAACCCGCTGGTTGTGACCAAGCAGGGTGACCTGATCTGCCTCGACGGCAAACTGGGCGCTGACGGCAACGCACTGTTCCGTCAGGCTGACCTGCGCGAAATGCGCGACCAGTCTCAGGAAGACCCGCGTGAAGCGCAGGCGGCACAGTGGGAACTGAACTACGTTGCCCTTGATGGCAACATCGGTTGTATGGTTAACGGTGCGGGCCTGGCAATGGGCACCATGGACATCGTTAAACTGCACGGCGGCGAACCGGCGAACTTCCTGGACGTTGGCGGCGGCGCAACCAAAGAGCGCGTGACCGAAGCGTTCAAAATCATCCTCTCTGATGACAATGTTAAAGCCGTTCTGGTTAACATCTTCGGCGGTATCGTACGTTGTGACCTGATTGCTGACGGTATCATCGGCGCGGTAGCTGAAGTGGGCGTTAACGTCCCGGTTGTTGTTCGTCTGGAAGGCAACAACGCCGAACTCGGCGCGAAGAAACTGGCTGACAGCGGCCTGAATATTATTGCAGCGAAAAGTCTGACGGACGCAGCACAGCAGGTTGTTGCCGCAGTGGAGGGGAAATAATGTCCATTTTAATCGATAAAAACACCAAGGTTATCTGCCAGGGCTTCACCGGTAGCCAAGGTTCTTTCCACTCCGAACAAGCGATTGCTTACGGTACGCAGATGGTTGGCGGCGTAACCCCAGGCAAAGGCGGCACCACTCACCTGGGCCTGCCAGTGTTCAACACCGTGCGTGAAGCGGTAGAAGCGACGGGCGCAACCGCGACCGTTATCTACGTTCCAGCACCGTTCTGCAAAGACTCCATCCTGGAAGCTATCGATGCAGGCATCAAACTGATCATCACCATCACCGAAGGTATCCCTACGCTGGATATGCTGACCGTGAAGGTGAAACTGGATGAAGCCGGCGTGCGCATGATTGGCCCGAACTGCCCAGGCGTTATCACCCCGGGCGAATGCAAAATCGGCATCATGCCGGGTCACATTCATAAGCCAGGTAAAGTGGGTATCGTCTCCCGTTCCGGCACCCTGACTTACGAAGCGGTTAAGCAGACCACTGACTACGGTTTCGGCCAGTCTACCTGTGTGGGCATCGGCGGCGACCCGATCCCAGGCTCTAACTTCATCGACATCCTGAAGCTGTTCCAGGAAGACCCGCAGACCGAAGCGATCGTCATGATTGGTGAAATCGGCGGTAGCGCGGAAGAAGAAGCGGCGGCCTACATCAAAGAACACGTCACCAAACCGGTTGTTGGCTACATCGCCGGCGTTACCGCGCCTAAAGGCAAGCGTATGGGCCACGCAGGCGCCATCATTGCCGGTGGTAAAGGTACTGCTGATGAGAAATTTGCTGCCCTGGAAGCCGCTGGCGTGAAGACCGTTCGCAGCCTGGCTGACATCGGTGAAGCGCTGAAGTCCGTCATTAAGTAATCCTCTCTGCTCCCTCACTGAATTCCCGCTGCATACAGGGAAAGAGGGAGCCTTATATGTCTTGTTTCGACATGGTTGGCCGCCCCTGGGTGGCCTTTTTTTTGCTGTTTCCCCTCCCAGATTGTTGCACTGTTGTACACGTGGGTTACTTTTACCTTCGTCAGTTACTGCCGCCTGTTTTTTGCGCAAACAATAGCCTAACAAAATCATTTGTCAGCAGGGTGAAAACGGCGCTGATACCTGTAAATGTTAATTTATTAATATTTAAAGTAAATAAAATGTTATTTGCAGCATAATGCAATGTGCGATGTGGAAAAAAATGAGGGACGGTCTACTTTAAACTATACGGGGGAATTGTGCTTATTCGCACTTGGCAAGGTTAAATCTAATTACCTCTTAGTCCAATTTCACTTCACTTGATAACCATCAAAGTCAAATTAAAAACACACCGTTAACATTTTGTTCATCATAATATTCAATTAAAAACATAATTAACAATCTCACGTTAAGTTGATTTAAATCAATATGTAATCACTGGCTATCAGTGGCTAAAACGGCTAAATTGTCGTGGATCAAACTGGCTGGATAATGCTTGATTCGCTATAAATTGATCACCGTCGAAAAACGTAAAACTTCTCCAATAAAAACCTGTTTATTGTAAGGGTTTTACAGCGTAATATATTTTAGGGATCAATTGAGTTTTTTATTAACACGTTTGTAACTTTCGCTTATGGCTGTTTCCGGTGCTCACCAAGGGGCGGCTGTAGGGAAGGGGACAAATCAATTTGTATTGGGGCATGTGTTTGAATCCCGGTCTACGGGTTCATTCTCGGAGTCTTCATGCGATGAGCAAGGAGTCATGATGTTAGATATAGTCGAACTGTCGCGCTTACAGTTTGCCTTGACCGCGATGTACCACTTCCTGTTTGTTCCGCTAACGCTCGGTATGGCGTTCCTGCTGGCAATCATGGAGACGGTCTACGTCCTTTCCGGCAAACAGATTTATAAAGATATGACCAAGTTCTGGGGCAAGTTGTTTGGTATCAACTTTGCGCTGGGTGTGGCTACCGGTCTGACCATGGAGTTCCAGTTCGGGACTAACTGGTCGTACTATTCCCACTACGTGGGCGATATCTTCGGTGCGCCGCTGGCCATCGAAGGTCTGATGGCCTTCTTCCTCGAATCTACCTTTGTAGGTCTGTTCTTCTTCGGTTGGGATCGTCTGGGTAAAGTCCAGCACATGGCGGTGACCTGGCTGGTAGCCCTGGGCTCCAACCTGTCTGCACTGTGGATCCTCGTGGCGAACGGCTGGATGCAGAACCCGATTGCATCTGATTTCAACTTCGAAACCATGCGTATGGAAATGGTCAGCTTCTCCGAGCTGGTCCTGAACCCTGTCGCTCAGGTGAAATTCGTCCATACCGTGGCGTCTGGTTATGTCTGTGGCGCGATGTTCGTTCTCGGCATCAGCTCCTACTACATGCTGCGCGGCCGTGACTTCGCCTTCGCTAAGCGTTCTTTCGCGATTGCAGCCAGCTTCGGCATGGCGGCTATCCTCTCCGTTATCGTTCTGGGTGATGAATCTGGTTACGAAATGGGTGACGTTCAGAAAACCAAACTGGCTGCGATTGAAGCCGAGTGGGAAACGCAGCCAGCACCGGCCGCCTTTACCCTGTTTGGTATTCCTGACCAGGATGCGCAGGAAAACCACTTCGCCATTCAAATTCCTTACGCGCTGGGCATCATCGCGACCCGTTCTGTTGATAAGCAGGTTACCGGTCTGAAAGATCTGCTGGTGCAGCACGAAGAGCGTATCCGTAACGGTATGAAGGCGTATGCACTGCTTGAGCAGCTGCGTAGCGGTTCTACCGACCAGGCCATTCGCGATGAGTTTAACCACGTGAAGAAAGACCTGGGCTACGGCCTGCTGCTGAAGCGCTATACGCCGAACGTGTCTGATGCGACTGAAGCACAGATCCAAATGGCAACCAAAGATTCTATCCCACGCGTTGCGCCGCTGTACTTTGCGTTCCGAATCATGGTGGGCTGCGGCATCCTGATGCTGCTGATTATTGCGACCTCCTTCTGGACGGTCATTCGTAACAAGATTGGCGAGAAAAAATGGCTGCTGCGCACCGCGCTGTACGCGATTCCGCTGCCATGGATTGCTATCGAATCCGGCTGGTTTGTGGCGGAATATGGCCGTCAACCGTGGGCGATTGGTGAAGTGCTGCCGACGGCAGTGGCGAACTCCAGCCTGACCGCGGGCGACCTGATCTTCTCGATGCTGCTGATTTGTGGTCTGTACACTCTGTTCCTCGTGGCGGAACTGTACCTGATGTTCAAATTCGCCCGTAAGGGACCAAGCAGCTTGAAAACCGGTCGTTACCACTATGAGCAGCCTACCGCTCAGCCGGCACGCTAAGACAGGAGTCGTCAAATGATCGATTATGAAGTATTGCGTTTTATCTGGTGGCTACTGATTGGCATTCTGCTGATTGGCTTTGCCGTCGCCGATGGCTTCGACATGGGGGTGGGCATGCTCACCCGCTTCCTCGGTCGTAACGACACCGAGCGTCGAATCATGATTAACTCCATCGCTCCGCACTGGGACGGTAACCAGGTGTGGCTCATCACCGCCGGTGGCGCGCTGTTCGCCGCGTGGCCGATGGTGTATGCCGCTGCCTTCTCCGGCTTCTACGTGGCGATGATTCTGGTGCTGGCGTCCTTGTTCTTCCGTCCGGTCGGTTTTGACTACCGCTCTAAGATTGAAGATACCCGCTGGCGCAACATGTGGGACTGGGGCATTTTCATCGGTAGCTTCGTGCCGCCGCTGGTGATTGGCGTCGCGTTCGGTAACCTGCTGCAGGGCGTACCGTTCCACGTCGATGAATACATGCGTCTGTACTACACCGGTAACTTCTTCCAACTGCTGAACCCGTTTGGTCTGCTGGCGGGTATTGTTAGCGTCGCGATGATCCTGACGCAGGGCGCAACCTACCTGCAGATGCGCACCGTGGGCGAACTGCACCTGCGCACCCGCAACGTCTCTATGGTGACGGCGCTGGTAACCCTGGTGTGCTTCGCACTGGCGGGCGTCTGGGTTTACTACGGCATTGATGGCTATGTGGTGAAATCGGTTCTGGATCACTCCGGCCCGTCTAACCCGCTGACCAAGGAAGTGGCACGTGAAGCCGGTGCGTGGATGGTGAACTTCAACAACATGCCAGCGCTGTGGGCGATTCCTGCTCTGGGCGTGGTGCTGCCGCTGCTGACTATCCTGACCACCAAGGCGGATAAAGGCGCGTGGGCGTTCCTGTTCTCTTCACTGACGCTGGCGTGCATCATCCTGACCGCTGGTATTGCCATGTTCCCGTTCATTATGCCTTCCAGCACAATGATGAGCGCGAGCCTGACCATGTGGGATGCGACGTCTAGCCAGATGACGCTGAACCTGATGACCTATGTCGCCGCTGTCTTCGTACCGATTATTCTGGCCTACACCACTTGGTGTTACTGGAAAATGTTCGGTCGCATCACCAAAGAAGACATCGAACGCAACACCCACTCTCTGTACTAAGTAAGGAGCTGAATATGTGGTATTTCGCATGGATTTTGGGAACGCTTCTTGCCTGTGCATTCGGCGTGATCACCGCGCTGGCGTTAGAGCACGTCGAAGCAACCAAAGCGGGTGAAGAAAAGCACTGATGAAAAATGTTATCGCAATGTTATACGCGATAATGGATAAGCGCCCCTTGCGGGCGCTTTCCCTTGTTATGGCCCTGCTGCTGGCAGGCTGCATCTTCTGGGATCCGACGCGTTTTGCGGCGAAGACCAGTGAACTGGAAATCTGGCACGGTTTCCTGTTGATGTGGTCAGTGTGTGCGGGGGTGATCCACGGCGTAGGCTTCCGTCTGCGTACGGTTCACTGGCAGGGGATTTTTTGTCCGCTTATCGCCGTTCTGGTATTGCTGGCTGGTTTGATTTTCTTCTTCTATCGTTGAAAATTATCGCCTGATGATAATGGGCTTGCACAAGCCCATAAAAATTTACTCTCCGTTTACTTCCCCCCATTCCAAACCATCTTTCCCGCGCGTATAGTAGCGAAGTTCAAAAACCCAAAAATTTTTTGCATTACTGGGATGTAAAGTGAATACAACGCTGTTTCGATGGCCGGTTCGGGTCTATTACGAAGATACCGACGCCGGTGGTGTGGTTTACCACGCCAGCTATGTCGCTTTCTATGAAAGAGCACGCACAGAGATGCTGCGGCACCACCACTTCAGTCAGCAGGTTCTGCTGGCGGAGAGGGTGGCCTTTGTTGTGCGTAAAATGACGTTGGAGTATTTTGCGGCTGCCCGACTCGACGATATGCTCGAAGTCCAGACAGAAATTACATCAATGCGTGGTACCTCCATGGTGTTCACGCAGCGAATTGTCAACGCTGAGAATAAGGTACTGAACGAAGCAGAAGTCCTGATTGTCTGTGTTGATCCACTCATCATGAAGCCTCGTGCGCTTCCCAAGTCTATTGTCGCGGAGTTTAAGCAGTGACTGACATGAACATCCTTGATTTGTTCCTGAAGGCTAGCCTTCTGGTTAAACTTATCATGTTGATTTTGATTGGTTTTTCAATCGCCTCCTGGGCCATCATCATCCAGAGAACGCGCATTCTCAACGCGGCAACCCGCGAAGCTGAAGCGTTTGAAGATAAGTTCTGGTCCGGCATCGAGCTGTCTCGCCTGTATCAGGAGAGCCAGGGGCGTCGTGAAAACCTCGCGGGATCGGAGCAGATCTTCTACAGCGGCTTTAAAGAGTTTGCGCGCTTACACCGTGCGAACAGCCATGCGCCGGAAGCGATTGTGGAAGGAGCCTCGCGTGCGATGCGTATCTCCATGAACCGCGAGCTGGAAACGCTGGAAACGCATATTCCGTTCCTCGGTACCGTGGGTTCCATCAGTCCATATATCGGCCTGTTTGGTACCGTATGGGGGATCATGCACGCCTTTATCGCGCTGGGCGCGGTGAAACAGGCTACGCTGCAGATGGTTGCGCCAGGGATAGCGGAAGCGCTGATCGCTACCGCTATCGGTCTGTTTGCGGCGATTCCAGCGGTTATGGCGTACAACCGTCTGAACCAACGCGTGAACAAACTGGAACTGAACTACGACAACTTTATGGAAGAGTTCACCGCCATTCTGCACCGTCAGGCCTTTACCGTCAGCGAGAGCAACAAGGGGTAAGCCATGGCCAGAGCACGTGGGCGCGGGCGTCGCGAACTGAAGTCCGAAATTAACATCGTTCCGCTGCTGGATGTGTTGTTGGTGCTGCTGCTGATCTTTATGGCGACAGCGCCGATCATTACGCAGAGCGTGGAAGTGGATCTTCCTGATGCAACCGAATCGCAGGCGGTGAGCAGTAATGATGAGCCGCCGGTTATCGTTGAAGTGTCCGGTGTCGGACAGTACAGCGTGAACGTGGGTCAGGAGAAGATGCCGCAGCTGCCGCCTGAACAGGTTGTCGCAGAAGCGCAGCGCCGCTTAGAGGCGAATCCGAAAACGGTCTTCTTAATTGGGGGCGCGAAAGACGTGCCTTACGATGAAATAATTAAAGCGCTTAACCTGTTACACAGCGCCGGGGTGAAATCGGTCGGGTTGATGACTCAGCCAATTTAACCGCCGCCGTGCCGCACATGCGTCGTGCGGCAGGGTAACGGGGGAACAGTTTTTGGGAACCGAGAGTGTCAAAGGCAACCGAACAAAACGACAAGCTTAAACGAGCGATAATTATTTCAGCAGTGCTGCACGTGATTCTATTTGCCGCGCTGATCTGGAGTTCGTTCGACGAGCACATAGACGCTGCAGCTGGCGGTGGCGGCGGTTCGTCCATCGACGCCGTCATGGTCGATCCCGGCGCGGTCGTTGAGAACTATAATCGTCAACAGCAGCAGCAATCCAGCTCGAAGCGTGCGCAAGAGCAACGTGAAAAACAGGCTCAGCAGCAGGCTGAAGAGTTACGTGAGAAACAGGCTGCCGAACAGGAACGTTTAAAAGCGCTGGAAAAAGAGCGTTTGCAGGCTCAGGAAGCGGCTAAAGAAGCGCAGGAACAGCAGAAGCAGGCTGAAGAGGCTGCAGCGAAAGCCGCGGCCGATGCAAAAGCGAAGGCAGATGCCCAGGCGAAAGCTGCAGCTGATGCGGCGGTGAAAGCGGCCGCTGATGCCAAAGCAAAAGCGGATGCTCAGGCTAAAGTCGCGGCAGAAGCTGCGAAAAAAGCCGCTGCCGATGCACAGAAAAAAGCAGAAGCGGAAGCAGCGAAAGCGGCTGCCGATGCTAAAAAGGTAGCCGAAGCTGCCGCCGCGAAAGCGGCTGCGGATGCCGAGAAGAAAGCGGCAGCCGAAGCAGCGAAGAAAGCGGCCGCTGAAAAAGCCGCGGAAGAGAAAGCCGCCGCAGCCGCCGAGAAGGCTGCTGCTGCCGCTGAAAAAGCCGCTGCCGATAAGGCCGCCGCCGCCGCGAAAGCGGCTGCAGATAAGAAAGCTGCCGCTGCTGAAAAAGCCGCGGCGGACAAAAAAGCTGCAGCTGATAAAGCGGCAGCCGCGAAGAAAGCCGCCGCTGAGAAAGCGGCTGCTTCTTCCGGCGTAGACGACCTGCTGGGTGACCTCAGCTCTGGTAAGAATGCGCCGAAAGGCAATACTAGCGGTAGCACAGGTGGTAACTCTCCTGCTAAAGGTAGTAAGCCAGGGCAGGGCGGTGCGTCGCAGGCTGAAATTGCGTCCTATATTGCGCAGGTTCAGGCGGCAATCAAAGGTCATCTGTATGACTGGGATACCTATAAAGGGAAGACCTGTACGTTACGTGTGAACCTGGCTGAAGATGGCACCGTGCTCAGCGTGAAGACGGAAGGCGGCGATCCGGCGTTCTGCCAGCAGATGCTGGCAGCGACAAACCGGATGACCAAGTTCCCGAAACCGCCGTCACAAGCGGTCTGGCAGACCTTTAAAAATGCGCCGCTGGACTTCAAGCCACAATGATTATTTTTCGCGGAAGTACGCGAAAAATAATGGCGAGATCGTCGCAGGGTTTTGGTAGTTTTGTGTATTTTAGTTTGTTAACATTCTGCTAAATTATCGTGGGCTTTCCGCCTGGATAAGGGAGAAATGATGAAGCAGGCATTACGAGTAGCGTTTGGTTTTCTGATGCTGTGGGCAGCTGTGCTGCACGCAGAAGTACGTATCGAGATCACCCAAGGGGTGGACTCGGCACGCCCGATTGGCGTTGTTCCTTTCCAGTGGGCGGGGCCAGGTGCCGCGCCTGAAGATATCGGCGGCATCGTGGGCGCCGACCTGCGTAACAGCGGGAAATTTAACCCATTAGATCGTTCTCGTCTGCCTCAGCAGCCGGGCAGCGCTCAGGACGTTCAGCCAGCCGCATGGTCTGCGCTGGGCATTGATGCCGTTGTTGTGGGCCAGGTAAGTCCTAACGCTGACGGCAGCTATAATGTCTCTTATCAGTTGGTAGATACCGGCGGTGCCCCTGGTACCGTGCTGGCACAGAACACCTACAAAGTTAACAAGCAGTGGCTGCGCTATGCCGGTCACACTGCCAGTGACGAAGTGTTCGAGAAGCTGACGGGCATCAAGGGTGCGTTCCGTACTCGTATTGCTTACGTTGTTCAGACCAACGGCGGTCAGTTCCCATACGAACTGCGCGTTTCTGACTACGACGGCTATAACCAATTTGTGGTTCACCGTTCTCCGCAGCCGCTGATGTCTCCAGCATGGTCTCCGGACGGCTCTAAAGTGGCTTACGTGACCTTCGAAAGCGGTCGGTCAGCGTTGGTGGTGCAGACCCTGGCTAACGGCGCAGTGCGTCAGATTGCCTCGTTCCCGCAGCACAACGGTGCGCCAGCGTTCTCACCTGATGGTTCTAAACTGGCATTCGCGCTGTCGAAAACCGGTAGTCTGAACCTGTACGTGATGGACCTGGGCTCTGGCCAGATTCGTCAGGTGACCAACGGTCGCAGCAACAACACTGAGCCAACCTGGTTCCCGGACAGCCAGAACCTGGCATTTACGTCTGACCAGGCCGGTCGTCCGCAGGTGTATAAAGTTAACGTCAACGGCGGTGCTCCGCAGCGTATTACCTGGGAAGGTTCTCAGAACCAGGATGCTGACGTCAGCAGCGACGGCAAGTTTATGGTAATGGTCAGCTCGGCTAACGGCCAGCAGCACATTGCTAAGCAGGATCTGGTAGCGGGTGGCGTACAAGTACTGTCGTCAACGTTCCTGGACGAAACGCCAAGTCTGGCACCTAACGGCACTATGGTTATCTACAGCTCTTCTCAGGGGATGGGATCCGTGCTGAATCTGGTTTCTACAGATGGGCGTTTCAAAGCGCGTCTTCCGGCAACTGATGGACAGGTTAAATTCCCTGCCTGGTCGCCGTATCTGTAATAATAATTAATTGATTACTAAAGGAATCATAGAAATGCAACTGAACAAAGTGCTGAAAGGGCTGATGATCGCTCTGCCTGTTATGGCAATCGCGGCATGTTCTTCTAACAAGAACGCTAGCAATGACCAGAGCGGCGAAGGCATGCTGGGTGCCGGCACTGGTATGGATGCGAACGGTAGCGGCAACATGTCTTCTGAAGAGCAAGCTCGCCTTCAGATGCAGCAGCTGCAGCAGAACAACATCGTTTACTTCGATCTGGACAAGTACGATATCCGTTCTGACTTCGCTGCGATGCTGGATGCTCACGCTAACTTCCTGCGTAGCAACCCATCTTACAAAGTCACCGTAGAAGGTCACGCGGACGAACGTGGTACTCCTGAGTACAACATCTCCCTGGGTGAACGTCGTGCAAACGCTGTTAAAATGTACCTGCAAGGTAAAGGCGTTTCTGCTGACCAGATCTCAATCGTTTCTTACGGTAAAGAAAAACCTGCAGTACTGGGTCACGACGAAGCGGCTTACTCCAAAAACCGTCGTGCCGTACTGGTTTACTAAGAGAATTGCATGAGCAGTAACTTCAGACATCACATGTTGAGTCTGTCGTTACTGGTTGGCATAGCGGCCCCTTGGGCCGCTTTTGCTCAGGCGCCAATCAGTAGTGTCGGCTCAGGCTCGGTCGAAGACCGTGTCACCCAACTCGAGCGTATTTCTAACGCTCACAGTCAGCTTTTAACCCAACTCCAGCAGCAACTCTCCGATAATCAGACCGATATTGACGCTCTCCGCGGACAGATCCAGGAAAGTCAATACCAGTTGAATCAGGTCGTCGATCGTCAAAAGCAGATTATGCTGCAGATTGACAGCCTGAACGGCGGTGGTGGTGCAGCTCCAGCGACGGGCGACCAGAGCGGTGCAGCGCCTGCAGCGGCGGCTCCAGCAGCATCTGCGGGCGGTAATGCCCCTGCAGCGGCTTCCGGTGTGCCGGTACAGACGGGTGATGCCAATACCGATTACAACGCGGCTATCGCGCTGGTGAAGGATAACGCTCGCCAGGATGATGCGATTGCTGCGTTTCAGAACTTCGTCAAAAAATACCCTGATTCAACCTACCAGCCGAATGCAAATTATTGGCTGGGGCAGCTGAATTACAACAAGGGTAAAAAAGATGATGCAGCGTACTATTTTGCGTCGGTGGTGAAAAACTATCCGAAGTCGCCAAAGGCGGCAGACGCGATGTTTAAAGTCGGGGTCATCATGCAAGACAAGGGCGATACCGCTAAAGCGAAAGCGGTATACCAGCAGGTTGTCAGCAAATACCCAGGCACCGACGGTGCAAAACAGGCGCAAAAACGTCTTAGTGGGCTGTAATGCGCGAAGTAAGACCAGAAATTGTTTTATTTCTGGTCTTGCCGCATGAAACATAAGCAGTTAAGTGATCTTTGTCGAAATATTTGTTGCGCTGAATTCTGAATTCAGTAATATATGCCGCCGTTGCCAAGGGATATCAAACATCCTGAAAGTGGCGAAAAAAGTGGGTCGTTAGCTCAGTTGGTAGAGCAGTTGACTTTTAATCAATTGGTCGCAGGTT
>NZ_JAPKIB010000008.1:0-185601 GCF_036759925.1 Kluyvera sp. CHPC 1.2972
ACGAGCAGCCGCAGTATGCGCAACCACAGCAGCCTGTTTACGAGCAGCCGCAGTACGCGCAACCGCAGCAGCCTGCTTACGAGCAGCCGCAGTATGCGCAACCACAGCAGCCTGTTTACGAGCAGCCGCAGTATGCGCAACCGCAACAGCCTGTTTATGAACAGCCGCAGCAAGAACAGCCGTACGCCGCTGAATCGGAATATTTGAACGTACCGCAAGCTGAACACGCCCCTACCGTCGAACCAGAACCGGTAGTGGAAGAAGAAGTTAAACCTGCTCACCGTCCGCCGCTGTACTATTTCGAAGAAGTGGAAGAGAAACGCGCACGTGAACGTGAACAGCTGGCGGCGTGGTATCAACCCATTCCGGAACCGTTAGCGCCAATGGAACAGCGGGCATCGACCGCGCCGTCCATTCCGGTTTCCGTACCAGAACCTTCCGCTGCCGTTGCACCGGTAGCCGCCAGTGTCCGTCATGCGGCAGCTGCAGCTGCCGGAACCGCAGCAGCTGCGGCTTCAGCGCCGTTGTTTAGCCCGGCTGAAGGCCCACGTTCGCAGGTTAAAGAAGGCATTGGCCCACAGCTGCCGCGCCCTAATCGCGTTCGCGTGCCGACGCGCCGTGAGCTGGCCTCATACGGCATCAAGCTGCCATCGCAGCGGATGGCCGAGGAGCGCGCAGCGCGCGCAGCCGAGCGCTATCAGCCTGACGATAATCAGCCGCTGACCGACGACGAAGCCGATGCGCTGCAGCAGGATGCGTTGGCTCGCCAGTTTGCCGCCTCGCAGCAGCAACGCTATGGCGAAGCGGACGAGCAGAATAACGATGCTTTCGAAGAGAACGATGAAGATGTTGCCGCAGAAGCGGAACTGGCACGCCAGTTCGCCGCGTCTCAGCAGAATCGTTATGCCAGCGAACAGCCTGAAGGCGCACACCCGTTCTCCCTCGACGATTTTGAATTCTCGCCGATGAAAACGCTGGTGGATGAGACACCGAAAGCGCCGTTGTTCACGCCGAGCGTGATGCCTGAGCCTGCGGTGACGCCGCCGCCTCAACAGCATTATCAACAGCAACAACCGCCGCAGCATGCTCAAAGCTATCACCAGCCTCAGCATGCGCCGCAGCAACAGTATGCTCAGCCACAACAGCATGTGCAGCAGCCTGCACATCAGCCGGTAACGCCACCGCAGCAGGAGAGCCTGATTCACCCGCTGCTGATGCGTAACGGTGACGATCGTCCACTGCAGAAGCCGACGACGCCGCTGCCGTCATTGGATCTTTTAACGCCGCCACCAACGGAAGTGGAGCCGGTAGATACCTTTGCGCTGGAACAGATGGCGCGTCTGGTGGAAACCCGACTGGCCGACTATCGCATTAAAGCGGACGTCGTAAACTACTCCCCGGGGCCGGTTATCACCCGCTTCGAGCTGAATCTGGCGCCGGGCGTGAAGGCTGCGCGTATTTCTAACCTGTCCCGTGACCTGGCGCGTTCGCTGTCGACCGTTGCGGTTCGCGTGGTGGAAGTCATTCCTGGCAAACCGTACGTTGGCCTGGAACTGCCGAACAAGAAACGTCAGACCGTTTACCTGCGTGAAGTGCTCGACTGCGATAAATTCCGCGACAACCCGTCACCGCTGACGGTGGTGCTGGGTAAAGATATCGCTGGTGAGCCGGTGGTGGCCGATCTCGCCAAAATGCCACACCTGCTGGTTGCTGGTACGACCGGTTCCGGTAAGTCTGTCGGCGTGAACGCCATGATCCTCAGTATGCTCTATAAAGCACAGCCTGAAGACGTGCGCTTCATCATGATCGACCCGAAAATGCTAGAACTGTCGGTCTATGAAGGGATCCCGCATCTGCTGACTGAAGTGGTCACCGACATGAAAGACGCCGCTAACGCCCTGCGCTGGAGCGTCAACGAAATGGAGCGTCGCTACAAGCTGATGTCGGCGCTTGGTGTACGAAACCTTGCCGGTTATAACGAAAAAATTGCCGAAGCGGCGCGCATGGGCCGTCCGATTCCGGACCCTTACTGGAAACCGGGCGACAGCATGGATGCTACGCATCCCGTGTTGGAAAAACTGCCGTATATCGTGGTGCTGGTCGATGAATTTGCTGACCTGATGATGACCGTCGGCAAGAAAGTGGAAGAGCTGATCGCGCGTCTGGCGCAGAAAGCGCGTGCCGCGGGTATCCACCTGGTGCTGGCAACCCAGCGTCCATCGGTGGATGTGATTACCGGTCTTATTAAGGCTAATATTCCAACCCGTATTGCGTTTACGGTTTCCAGTAAAATTGACTCCCGTACCATTCTTGACCAGGGTGGCGCAGAGTCGCTGCTCGGCATGGGTGATATGCTCTATGCCGGGCCGAACTCGAACAACCCGGTACGTGTGCACGGCGCATTTGTCCGTGACCAGGAAGTCCACGCGGTGGTACAGGACTGGAAAGCACGTGGCCGTCCGCAGTATGTCGATGGCATCACCTCCGACAGTGAAAGCGAAGGCGGCGGCGGTGGCTTTGATGGCGGTGAAGAGCTGGATCCACTGTTCGATCAGGCGGTCAATTTCGTGACCCAGAAACGCAAAGCGTCAATCTCCGGCGTACAGCGCCAGTTCCGCATTGGCTACAACCGTGCTGCGCGTATCATCGAACAGATGGAAGCGCAGGGGATCGTCAGTGAACAAGGGCACAACGGCAACCGAGAAGTGCTGGCTCCGCCGCCGTTCGATTGATTGCAAAGATGGGTAAATAAGTCAGAATTCAGTATTTTCTTCTGTCACCGCTCTGGGCGAAGTCTTAGAGTGAGTGACAGAGGCTCTCCTGCCGGGAGCATGAGGCTAATTAAGGATTAATAATGAAAAAGGTAGCGATCACGTGTGCATTACTTTCCAGCTTTGTCGTCAGCAGCGTATGGGCTGATGCTGCAGGTGACCTGAAAAGCCGTCTTGATAAAGTGAGTAGCTTCCATGCCAGCTTCACTCAGAAAGTGACTGATGGCAGCGGCAACGCGGTGCAGGAAGGTCAGGGCGATCTGTGGGTAAAACGCCCAAACCTGTTTAACTGGCATATGACCCAGCCAGATGAAAGCATCCTGGTCTCTGACGGCAAAACCCTGTGGTTCTACAACCCGTTTGTTGAGCAAGCGACTGCCACCTGGCTGAAAGACGCGACCGGCAACACGCCGTTTATGCTGATTGCACGTAACCAGGCCAGCGACTGGCAGCAATACAATATCCAGCAGACCGGTGATGATTTCGTGCTGACGCCACGCGGCAGCAACGGCAATCTGAAGAAATTCACCATCAACGTAGGGCGCGATGGCACAATCCATCAGTTCAGCGCGATTGAGCAGGACGATCAGCGCAGTAGCTACCAGCTGAAATCGCAGCAGAACGGCGCAATCGACGCCTCCAAATTCACCTTTACACCGCCGCAGGGCGTGACGGTGGACGATCAGCGTAAGTAAGAGGCCTGCGTGAGCAATTTGTCGCTCGATTTTTCCGATAATGCATTTCAACCTCTGGCCGCCCGTATGCGGCCAGAAAACTTAGCGCAGTATATCGGCCAGCAGCATCTGCTGGCTGCTGGCAAGCCATTGCCTCGCGCCATTGAAGCCGGTCATCTGCACTCGATGATCCTTTGGGGGCCGCCGGGTACCGGCAAAACGACGCTGGCGGAAGTGATTGCTCGCTACGCCAATGCCGATGTTGAGCGGATCTCCGCCGTCACCTCCGGGGTGAAAGAGATTCGTGAGGCCATTGAGCGCGCTCGACAGAACCGCAACGCTGGTCGTCGCACCATTCTGTTTGTCGATGAAGTCCACCGTTTTAATAAAAGCCAGCAGGATGCCTTCCTGCCGCATATTGAAGACGGCACCATCACCTTTATCGGCGCAACCACTGAAAATCCTTCGTTTGAGCTCAATTCGGCGCTGCTCTCCCGTGCGCGCGTCTACCTGCTGAAATCCCTGACCACCGAGGATATTGAGCAAGTACTTACTCAGGCGATGGAAGACAAGGCGCGCGGCTACGGCGGGCAGGATATTGTCCTACCGGACGAGACGCGCCGTGCAATTGCCGAACTGGTGAACGGCGACGCCCGACGTGCGTTGAACACCCTGGAAATGATGGCTGACATGGCGGAGCTGGATGATTCTGGTAAACGCGTGCTGCTGCCTCAACTTCTGACCGAAATTGCCGGTGAACGCAGTGCTCGTTTTGATAATAAAGGCGACCGCTTCTATGACCTGATTTCGGCGCTGCACAAGTCGGTACGCGGCAGTGCGCCCGACGCCGCGCTCTACTGGTATGCCCGTATTATCAGCGCAGGTGGTGATCCGCTGTACGTTGCCCGCCGCTGCCTGGCCATTGCCTCTGAGGATGTCGGTAATGCTGACCCGCGCGCCATGCAGGTGGCGATTTCTGCCTGGGACTGCTTTACCCGCGTCGGCCCGGCCGAAGGGGAGCGTGCTATCGCCCAGGCGATTGTCTACCTGGCCTGTGCGCCGAAAAGCAACGCGGTCTACACCGCCTTTAAAGCCGCAATGGCCGATGCTCGCGAACGTCCTGATTACGATGTGCCAGTACACCTGCGCAATGCGCCAACCAAACTGATGAAAGAGATGGGCTATGGGCAGGAGTACCGCTACGCCCACGATGAGCCCAACGCCTACGCCGCCGGTGAAGAGTATTTCCCCAGCGAAATGGCACAAACGCGCTACTATCACCCGACTAACCGAGGTCTTGAAGGCAAGATTGGCGAAAAGCTCGCCTGGCTCGCTGAACAGGATCAAAATAGCCGCACAAAACGCTACCGCTAGTGCAGTCGTTGCGGTAATGTTGTCGATGTACCTCTGCGACCACGGGCTGTGGTCGCATACTCCACTTTCAATTCGATAAGCATAGGATAAGCATGCTCGATCCCAATCTGCTGCGTACAGAGCCAGACGCAGTCGCAGAAAAACTGGCACGCCGGGGCTTTAAGCTGGATGTAGATAAACTTCGCGCTCTTGAAGAGCGTCGTAAAGTACTGCAGGTAGAAACTGAAAATCTGCAGGCAGAGCGTAACTCGCGATCGAAATCCATCGGCCAGGCGAAAGCACGCGGGGAAGACATTGAGCCTTTACGCCTGGAAGTGAACAAGCTTGGCGAACAACTTGATGCCGCTAAATCAGAGCTGGATGTTCTGCTGGCTGAGATTCGCGATATTGCACTGACCATCCCGAATATCCCGCATGACGACGCACCGATTGGCCGTGACGAAAACGACAACGTTGAAGTTAGCCGCTGGGGCACGCCGCGCGAATTCGATTTCGAGATCCGCGATCACGTGACGCTGGGCGAAATGCACAGCGGGCTTGATTTTGCCGCGGCAGTGAAGCTGACCGGTTCACGTTTCGTCGTGATGAAAGGCCAGATTGCCCGTATGCACCGCGCACTGTCGCAGTTCATGCTGGATCTGCACACTGAACAGCACGGCTATAGCGAAAACTATGTGCCTTACCTGGTGAACCAGGACACGCTGTACGGTACGGGCCAGCTGCCAAAATTCGCCGGTGACCTGTTCCATACTCGCCCGCTGGAAGAAGAAGCTGACAGCAGCAACTACGCGCTGATCCCAACGGCAGAAGTGCCGCTGACCAACCTGGTGCGCGATGAAATCATCGACGAAGACGATCTGCCGATCAAAATGACCGCGCACACGCCGTGCTTCCGCTCTGAAGCGGGTTCCTATGGCCGTGACACTCGTGGTCTGATCCGTATGCACCAGTTCGATAAAGTTGAGATGGTGCAGATCGTGCGTCCAGAAGATTCCATGGAAGCGCTGGAAGAGATGACCGGTCATGCAGAGAAAGTCCTGCAGCTGCTGGGTCTGCCGTACCGTAAAATTATCCTGTGTACCGGTGACATGGGCTTCGGCGCCTGCAAAACCTATGACCTCGAAGTCTGGGTTCCTGCGCAGAATACCTACCGCGAGATCTCTTCTTGCTCTAATGTCTGGGATTTCCAGGCGCGCCGCATGCAGGCTCGCTGCCGCAGCAAATCCGACAAGAAAACGCGTCTGGTTCACACCCTGAACGGGTCTGGCCTGGCCGTAGGTCGTACGCTGGTTGCCGTGCTGGAAAACTACCAGCAGGCAGATGGCCGCATTGAAGTGCCTGAGGTACTGCGTCCATACATGAACGGTCTGGAATACATCGGTTAATCCTGCCTGTTCCACAAAAAAGCGCCGCAAGGCGCTTTTTTTATATCCGCATTGATACTGAACAATACCTCTCCCGGTAGAACGTTTAATACTCCCTTCTAAGTACCACCAGCATATAAAACTACAATAATAACATTTCGTTATATATATAACTATATAACGAGTCATGTTTTCAATGTTAGCAACGAAGTGAGAGTCCATGAAAACTGAAACCCCCGATGCTTTACTGGCAGCTGAGGTCAGCCGTCGTGGTTTGATGAAAACCACGGCCATAGGCGGACTGGCGATGGCCAGCAGTGCGTTTACGCTTCCTTTCAGCCGTATTGCGCACGCCGCAGAAGCGATTGCACCAACCACGGCGGTAGAGCGCGTGACCTGGAGTGCGTGCACGGTAAACTGTGGCAGCCGCTGTCCGCTGCGCATGCATGTTGTCGATGGCGAGATTAAATACGTCGAAACGGATAACACCGGCGATGATAACTACGATGGCCTCCACCAGGTTCGCGCCTGCCTGCGCGGTCGTTCAATGCGTCGTCGTGTCTATAACCCGGATCGTCTGAAGTACCCGATGAAGCGGGTGGGCAAACGTGGCGAAGGTAAATTCGAGCGCATCAGCTGGGAAGAAGCCTTTGACACCATTGCCGATAACATGAAACGGCTGATTAAAGATTACGGCAACGAATCTATCTATCTTAACTACGGCACCGGCACCCTCGGCGGGACGCTGACCCGTTCCTGGCCACCGGGAAAAACGCTGATCGCACGTCTGATGAACTGCTGCGGCGGCTATCTGAACCACTACGGTGACTACTCTTCCGCACAGATTGCTGCAGGACTGAACTACACCTACGGCGGCTGGGCAGACGGCAACAGCCCGTCAGATATCGAAAACAGTAAGCTAGTCGTGCTGTTTGGTAATAACCCTGGTGAAACACGCATGAGCGGCGGCGGGGTGACCTACTACCTGGAGCAGGCGCGCCAGAAATCTAATGCGCGCATGATTATCGTTGACCCGCGCTATACCGATACCGGTGCAGGGCGTGAAGATGAGTGGATCCCTATCCGCCCAGGTACTGATGCGGCGTTGGTATCGGCGTTGGCGTGGGTGATGATCACTGAAAACCTGGTCGATCGACCGTTCCTCGATAAATACTGCGTCGGCTACGACGAAAAAACGCTTCCGGAAGGTGCACCAGCTAACGGTCACTATAAAGCCTATATCCTTGGGCAGGGCAGCGATGCAACGGCGAAAACGCCGGAATGGGCATCGACCATTACCGGCATTCCTGCTGAGCGCATCGTGAAACTGGCGCGCGAAATTGCGCTAGCCAAACCGGCCTATATCTCCCAGGGCTGGGGCCCGCAACGTCACGCTAACGGTGAAATTGCCACCCGCGCTATCTCGATGCTGTCGATTCTGACCGGTAACGTCGGGATCAACGGTGGCAACAGCGGCGCGCGTGAAGGCTCCTATGAGGTGCCGTTTGAGCGTATGCCAACGCTGGAAAACCCGGTACAGACCAGTATCTCCATGTTTATGTGGACCGATGCGATCGTCCGCGGGCCGGAAATGACGGCGCTGCGTGATGGCGTGCGCGGTAAAGACAAGCTGGATGTGCCGATCAAAATGATCTGGAACTACGCCGGTAACTGCCTGATTAACCAGCACTCCGAAATCAACCGTACTCATGAAATTCTGCAGGATGATAAGAAGTGCGAAATGATTGTGGTGATTGACTGCCATATGACCTCATCGGCGAAATATGCCGATATTCTGCTGCCAGACTGTACTGCGTCTGAACAGATGGACTTCGCGATGGATGCCTCCTGCGGCAACATGTCCTACGTCATCTTTACCGACCAGGTCATCAAACCGCGCTTTGAGTGTAAAACGATTTATGACATGACCACGGAGCTGGCGAAACGCATGGGCGTTGAGCAGCAGTTCACCGAAGGGCGTACCCAGGAAGGGTGGATGCGCCATCTGCATGAACTTTCTCGTCAGGCCGTGCCGGAACTACCGGACTTCGATACCTTCCGTAAGCAGGGCATCTTCAAACAGCGTGACCCGGAAGGGCATCACGTGGCCTATAAAGCCTTCCGTGAAGATCCGCAGGCTAACCCGCTGACCACACCGTCCGGGAAAATTGAGATCTACTCGCAAGATCTGGCAAAAATTGCCGCGACCTGGGAGCTGCCAGAAGGCGATGTTATCGATCCGTTACCGATCTACACCCCGGGCTTTGAAAACTACAACGATCCGCTGGCCGAGAAGTTCCCGCTTCAGTTGACCGGTTTCCACTACAAAGCCCGCGTTCACTCAACCTACGGCAACGTGGATGTGCTGAAAGCGGCCTGTCGTCAGGAGATGTGGATCAACCCACTGGATGCGAAGAAGCGCGGCATCGCCAATGGCGATCGCGTGCGTATCTTTAACGACCGCGGGGAAGTGCATATTGAAGCTAAGGTAACGCCGCGCATGATGCCGGGCATCGTCGCGCTGGGTGAGGGGGCCTGGTACAACCCGGATTCCGGACGTATCGACCAGGCGGGCTGCATTAACGTGCTGACCACTCAACGCCCGTCGCCGTTGGCGAAAGGCAACCCATCGCACACGAACCTTGTCCAGGTTGAGAAGGTGTAAGGAGTAACCGATGACTACCCAATATGGCTTTTTTATTGACTCCGCTCGTTGCACCGGTTGCAAAACCTGCGAGCTGGCCTGTAAAGATTACAAAGACTTAACTCCGGACGTCAGCTTCCGTCGTATTTACGAATACGCGGGTGGCGACTGGCAGGAGGACAACGGCGTCTGGAACCAGAACGTCTTTGCCTATTACCTGTCCATCGCCTGTAACCACTGCGAAGACCCGGCCTGTACCAAAGTGTGCCCGAGCGGCGCGATGCACAAACGTGAAGACGGCTTTGTGGTCGTCAACGAAGATGTCTGCATCGGCTGCCGTTACTGTCACATGGCCTGCCCGTACGGCGCGCCGCAGTACAACGAAGCTAAAGGTCACATGACCAAATGCGACGGCTGCCATGAGCGCGTGGCGGAAGGCAAGAAGCCGATTTGCGTGGAATCCTGCCCGCTGCGTGCGCTGGACTTCGGCCCTATCGAAGCGCTGCGTCAGAAGCACGGCACGCTTGCGGCGGTAGCGCCGCTGCCGTCCGCGCACTTCACCAAACCCAGCATTGTGATTAAACCTAACGCCAATGCACGTCCGTGCGGCGATACCACTGGCTATCTGGCCAATCCGAAGGAGGTGTGAGATGGGTAGTGGATGGCATGAATGGCCGTTGATGATCTTCACGGTCTTTGGGCAATGCGTGGCGGGCGGATTTATCGTTCTGGCACTTGCATTGATGAAAGGGCAACTTCCTCGTGAACAGCAGCAGCGCGTAGTGCTGAGCATGTTTGCGCTGTGGGTGCTGATGGGCATTGGCTTTATCGCTTCGACCATGCACCTCGGTTCACCAATGCGCGCCTTTAACTCGCTGAACCGCGTGGGCGCCTCCTCGCTGAGTAACGAAATTGCCAGCGGCGCAATCTTCTTTGCCGTCGGCGGTATCGGCTGGCTGCTGGCGGTCACCAATAAGCTCTCCTGCGCGCTGCGCAGCGTGTGGCTGGTAGTGACGGCGGTGCTGGGCGTAGTGTTTGTCTGGATGATGGTGCGGGTCTACAACACCATTGATACCGTGCCTACCTGGTACACCATCTGGACGCCGCTGAGTTTCTTCCTGACGCTGTTTATCGGCGGCCCGCTGCTCGGCTATCTGTTGCTGCGCTGGGCAGGCGTTGAGGGTTGGGGCATGCGTTTGCTGCCGGTTATCAGCCTTGCTGCACTGGTGGTGAGCGTGATTGTCACCACAATGCAGGGTGTAGAGCTAGCTTCGATTCAAAGCTCCATTCAGCAGGCTTCGGCACTGGTACCAGACTATGGCTCGCTGATGGCGTGGCGTATTGTCGCCATCGCTCTGGCGCTGGTTTGCTGGGTAGGGCCGCAGCTCAAAGGCTACCAGCCAGCGCTGCCGCTTCTGAGCCTGGCGTTTGTGCTGGTGCTGGTGGGGGAGATGCTGGGTCGTGGCGTTTTCTACGGTCTGCACATGACCGTCGGTATGGCGGTCGCCAGTTAAGCAAAATAAGCTGCCAGGGCATACGGCCCTGGCACTTTTTGTTCATGAATTTTTTCGACTGATCCTTTCTCTGCTGTTTCTTCTTATTTTCAATAAAAACAAAATAATAAGATAACTTAAGCGCAGCTTATCGTTGCGTTGAATAAGAAACGTCAATCGTTGAGCCAGAAAGCCTTTAGCCGTTGAAATCAGGTGGATTGACAATGTTTTTGGCAGTGGCATGATGCGCACGAAATCTGTCTATCCTCACGGTTTGAACCCATGTCCACCTATACTCGCCCAGTGCTATTGTTGCTCTGCGGCTTACTCTTATTGACGCTGGCGATCGCGGTATTAAACACGCTCGTCCCGCTCTGGCTCGCCCATGAAAACTTGCCAACCTGGCAGGTGGGAGTGGTCAGCTCGTCCTATTTTACCGGCAACCTGGTCGGTACCATGCTCACCGGCCGACTGATTAAGCGCCTTGGATTTAATTACAGCTATTACATCGCTTCGCTGATTTTTGCCGCGGGCTGCGTGGGGCTGGGCTTTATGGTGGGCTTCTGGAGCTGGATGTTCTGGCGCTTTATCGCGGGCGTTGGCTGCGCCATGATTTGGGTCGTGGTGGAGAGCGCGCTGATGTGCAGCGGCACGTCGCGTAACCGTGGGCGCCTGCTGGCGGCCTATATGATGATGTACTACATCGGTACTGTGCTGGGGCAGATTATTGTCAGCCGCTTGCCGACAGACATGGCGACTATTCTTCCGCTGATGACCGGTGTGGTGTTAGCGGGCATTCTGCCGCTGCTGTTTACCCGCATCCTGAACCAGCAGGAGGACGTGCAGGACGAAAGCACGCGTGTCTGGCCGATGTTCAAACTGCGTCAGGCACGTCTGGGCGTGAATGGTTGTATTATTTCCGGTATCGTGCTGGGCTCACTCTATGGCCTGATGCCGCTGTATCTGAACCACCGCGGCGTCAGTGACTCCGGGATTGGGTTCTGGATGGCGGTGATGGTCAGTGCGGGCATTTTGGGGCAGTGGCCGATTGGTCGTCTGGCAGACCGCTATGGCCGTCTGATGGTGCTGCGTGTACAGGTGTTTGTGGTGATTGTCGGCTGCCTGGGCATGCTGAGTCAGGCTGCGATGGCACCAGCGCTGTTTATCCTTGGCGCAGCGGGCTTCACGCTGTATCCGGTAGCGATGGCCTGGGCGTGTGAGAAAGTAGAACATCATCAGCTGGTCTCCATGAACCAGGCGCTGCTGCTGAGCTATACCATCGGTAGCCTGGTTGGGCCGTCGCTGACGGCGATGCTGATGCAAAACTACTCTGATAACCTGCTGTTTATTATGATTGCCGGGGTATCGTTCATCTATCTTATGATGCTGCTGCGCAAAGCGGGGCACCATCCTACGCCAGTGGCTCACGCCTGATCTTGTAGGCGCGTTGTGGCAACATAACGCGCCAATCTTTCAGCATTACTATACTGAGTAATGCTGCGCTGCTTTTGCGTAGGTGAGGGCGAGCCTATATTCCTCTGACTTCCAGAAAATAAACCCGATTAAATGTGCGAGATGTTGGAATTCTGCACGTTTACGTTACCCATTTTGGATTAGTACTCGCATAATCTCCGTCGAAAAAAAAATCGCACTTGCGAACAATAACATTCAAGGAACGGAATTTATGGCAAGCGAACAAGAAAAGCAGCTGCGGTGGTATAACATCGCGCTGATGTCGTTTATTACGGTTTGGGGTTTCGGTAACGTCGTCAACAACTACGCCAACCAGGGGCTGGTGGTTGTTTTCTCATGGTTATTTATCTTTGCACTTTATTTCACACCCTATGCGCTTATCGTCGGTCAGCTTGGTTCGACCTTTAAAGACGGTAAGGGCGGTGTCAGTACCTGGATTAAAAATACGATGGGGCCGGGGCTGGCCTATCTGGCTGCCTGGACCTACTGGGTCGTCCATATTCCTTATCTGGCTCAGAAGCCTCAGGCCATCCTGATTGCGCTCGGCTGGGCGATAAAGGGAAATGGCTCGCTTATCACCGAATATGGTGTGGTGGCGCTCCAGGGCTTCACGCTGGTGCTTTTCGTCTTCTTCATGTGGGTAGCATCCCGAGGGATGAAATCGCTGAAGCTGGTAGGGTCGATTGCCGGGATCGCCATGTTCGTGATGTCGCTGCTGTACGTGGTGATGGCGGTGACGGCGCCGGCTATTACTGAGGTGAAAATTGCCACCACCAACATCACCTGGCAAACCTTTATCCCGCACTTTGACTTTACCTATATCACCACCATCTCGATGCTGGTATTTGCCGTGGGCGGCGCGGAAAAAATCTCGCCTTACGTCAATAACACCCGTAATCCGGGCAAAGAGTTCCCGCGTGGGATGATCTTCCTGGCGGTGATGGTTGCAGTGTGTGCCATCCTTGGGTCGTTGGCGATGGGGATGATGTTCGACTCAAATAATATTCCTAACGACCTGATGGCGAACGGCCAGTACTACGCGTTCCAGAAACTGGGCGATTATTACCATATGGGCAACACCCTGATGGTGATTTACGCTATCGCGAACACCCTGGGGCAGATTGCCGCGCTGGTGTTCTCGATTGATGCACCGTTGAAAGTCCTGCTCAGTGATGCCGACAGTCGCTATATCCCACAGAAGCTCTGCAAAACCAATGCATCGGGTACGCCGGTAAATGGCTATCTGTTAACGCTGGTGCTGGTGGCGCTGCTGATTATGCTGCCGACGCTCGGCATCGGTGATATGAACGACCTCTACAAATGGCTGTTGAACCTGAACTCGGTGGTGATGCCGCTGCGTTATCTGTGGGTGTTCGTGGCATTTATCGCAGTGATTCGTTTGGGACAGAAATACCAGTCGGAGTATGTCTTTATCCGCAACCGGAAGCTTGCGCTGACCGTTGGTGTATGGTGCTTCCTGTTTACCGCGTTTGCCTGTCTGACTGGTATCTTCCCGAAAATGGCCGCCTTTACGCCGGAGTGGGCCTTCCAGCTGTCGCTTAACGTCGCCACGCCGTTTGTGCTGGTGGGATTAGGACTGATCTTCCCGCTGCTGGCGCGTAAAAAGCGCTAAAAGAAAACCCGGCATTAAGCCGGGTTTGATGTCTGTAGCCCGGCCGAGCGCAAGCGACGCCGGGACGAGTAGGGGAGTTAGTACATCACCTTGTGACCATACTGCTCGAGAATACCCTTCACGCGTTCCATGGTCTCTTTCTTCGGCGGGTGCACGCCATCCAGCTTGTACTCTTCGCCCATCGCGACCCACTTGTGTTTACCCAGCTCGTGATAAGGCAGCAGTTCGATTTTCTCAACGTTACCCATATCACGGGTAAACTCGCCGAGACGATGCGCAGAATCGTCATCATCTGACCAGCCTGGTACCACGACGTAGCGGATCCAGACGTTAATGTTTTTCTTCGACAGGTACTGGGCAAACTCGAGCGTACGATGGTTGGAGACGCCGACCAGGTTCTGGTGAATGTCGTCGTTCATCTGTTTAAGATCGAGCATCACCAGGTCAGTCACTTCCAGTAGTTCATCAATGACCGGATCGTAACGACGAACGAAACCGTTGGTGTCGAGACAGGTATGAATACCTTCTTTGTGACAGGCGCGGAACCAGTTGCGCACAAACTCGGCCTGCAGAATAGCTTCACCGCCGGACGCGGTCACGCCGCCGCCGGATGCATTCATAAAGTGGCGGTAGGTCACCACTTCTTTCATCAGCTCTTCAACGGTGATCTCTTTACCGCCGTGGGTGTCCCAGGTATCGCGGTTGTGGCAATACAGGCAGCGCATCAGGCAGCCCTGGAAGAAGGTAATAAAACGGATGCCTGGGCCATCAACGGTGCCACAGGACTCAAAGGAGTGAATACGACCAATTACAGACATTGCGGTGTTATCTCCAGTTCTTCCCGGCTTTACAGCCAGGTTTGCGAGCACGGTTATAAAGCCGCGTCGAGTTTATTTTGCTTGTTAACTTCAGTATAGAAGTCAGCAAGCAAAATCCACTCAGCGAGTGTTGGTTATAAGAAAGGCCCCACCGAGGTGGAGCCTTCATTTTACGCGTTTTTAATCGCGATTTCAGTCAAATCTATTAGATAGATTGAGTGAAAGTACGGGTAATAACGTCCTGCTGCTGTTCTTTAGTCAGGGAGTTAAAACGTACTGCGTAGCCAGATACACGGATGGTCAACTGAGGATATTTCTCAGGGTTTTCCATCGCGTCGAGCAGCATTTCGCGGTTCATAACGTTAACGTTCAGGTGCTGACCGCCTTCGATAGACGCTTCGTGGTGGAAGTAACCGTCCATCAGACCAGCCAGGTTGGTTTTACGAACGTCGTCGTCTTTACCCAGAGCGTTAGGAACGATAGAGAAGGTGTAAGAGATACCATCTTTAGCGTAAGCAAACGGCAGTTTAGCAACGGAAGTCAGAGAGGCAACAGCACCTTTCTGGTCACGACCGTGCATTGGGTTAGCACCTGGGCCGAATGGCGCGCCAGCGCGACGACCGTCTGGGGTGTTACCAGTTTTCTTACCATAAACCACGTTAGAGGTGATGGTCAGAACAGACTGAGTTGGGATAGCGTTACGGTAAGTAGTCAGTTTCTGAATTTTCTTCATGAAACGTTCTACCAGGTCAACCGCCATGTCATCGACGCGAGCATCGTTGTTACCAAACTGCGGGTATTCGCCTTCGATTTCGAAGTCAACAGCCAGACCGTTTTCATCACGAATCGGTTTAACTTTCGCATATTTGATTGCAGACAGGGAGTCAGCAGCAACGGACAGACCGGCGATACCACACGCCATGGTGCGGATAACGTCACGGTCGTGCAGCGCCATCAGAGAGGCTTCGTAGCTGTACTTGTCGTGCATGTAGTGGATGACGTTCAGCGCGGTGACGTACTGTTTAGCCAGCCAATCCATGAAGTGGTCCATACGATCCATGACTTCGTCGTAGTTCAGAACGTCGCCTTTCATTGGCTCAGTTTTAGGACCAACCTGCATTTTCAGTTTTTCATCAACGCCGCCGTTGATGGCGTACAGCATGGTTTTCGCCAGGTTTGCACGTGCGCCGAAGAACTGCATTTGTTTACCAACGATCATTGGGCTTACGCAGCAAGCGATAGCGTAATCATCGTTGTTAAAGTCAGGACGCATCAGGTCATCGTTCTCGTACTGCAGAGAAGAGGTGTCGATGGACACTTTAGCGGCATATTTTTTGAACGCCAGTGGCAGTTTCTCAGACCACAGAACGGTGATGTTCGGCTCTGGAGAAGGACCCATGGTGTACAGGGTGTTCAGGAAACGGAAGCTGTTTTTGGTAACCAGAGTACGGCCATCAACGCCCATACCTGCGATAGATTCAGTCGCCCAGATTGGGTCGCCGGAGAACAGTTCATCATACTCAGGGGTACGCAGGAAGCGAACCATACGCAGTTTCATGACCAGGTGGTCAATCATTTCCTGAGCGTCTTGCTCAGTGATTTTGCCTGCTTTCAGGTCACGTTCGATGTAGATATCCAGGAAGCTGGAGGTACGACCGAAGGACATTGCCGCGCCGTTCTGAGATTTAACCGCAGCCAGGTAGCCGAAGTAAGTCCACTGGATAGCTTCCTGAGCGTTGGTAGCCGGACCAGAGATGTCGTAGCCGTATTTAGCAGCCATCTCTTTGATCTGACCCAGCGCACGGTGCTGTTCAGAGATTTCTTCACGCAGACGGATAGTCGCTTCCAGGTTTACGCCGTTTTCCAGGTCAGACTGCAGAGACAGGAACTGTGCGTATTTGTCTTTCATCAGGAAGTCGATACCGTACACCGCGATGCGACGGTAGTCACCGATGATACGACCACGGCCGTAAGCATCTGGCAGACCAGTCAGAACGCCAGATTTACGGCAGTTCAGAATGTCTTTGGTGTAAACATCGAATACGCCCTGGTTATGGGTTTTACGGTATTCGGTGAAGATTTTTTTGATCATTGGATCCAGTTCGCGATCATACGCTTTGCAGGAACCTTCGATCATTTTGATGCCACCGAACGGGATAAGAGCACGTTTCAGTGGGGCTTCAGTCTGCAGGCCAACGATTTTTTCCAGCGACTTATTAATGTAGCCAGCGTCGTGGGAAGTGATGGTTGAAGCTACGGCGGTGTCAAAGTCAACTGGCGCATGGGTGCGGTTTTCCAGTTTAACGCCTTCCATAACGCTGTCCCACAGCTTGGTGGTCGCTTCAGTAGCGCCAGCCAGGAAGGACTCGTCACCCTCATACGGAGTGTAGTTTTTCTGGATGAAGTCACGTAAGTTTACTTCATTCTGCCAATCACCTTTGGTAAAACCTTCCCAGGCTGCGGCTAACTTTTCATTAAGTTCGGACATGTAACACCTACCTTCTTAAGTGGACTTTTTATTTACTGCCTGGAGCAATCGTCAATTAATGACGGTCACCGCCACGCAGGTAAATGACCCAGTATGTCAACCCAACCAGCAAACCGCCGCCGATGATGTTCCCGATAGTGACGGGAATCAGGTTATCGGTGATGAAGTGCATCACGGTCAGGTGAGAGAAACTTTCCGGAGTAGAACCGATAGCGGTCCAGAATTCCGGGCTAGCAAAATCGCGTATTACGATACCCATTGGGATCATAAACATGTTTGCGATACTGTGCTCAAAACCGCTGGCAACGAACATGGCAACCGGTAAAACCATAATCATGGCTTTATCCATCAGGCTGCGACCAGAGTAGCTCATCCACACTGCCAGGCAGACCATCAGGTTCGCCAGGATGCCGAGAGCGACGGCTTCGATAAATGTATGGTGCATTTTGTGGTCAGCGGTTTGCAGGACGTTAAGCCCCCATCCGCCGTTGGCCGTCATGTACTCGCCGGACAGCCACATCAGCATCACGAAGAGCAAGCAGCCAATCAGGTTACCAACATAGACGTTGAGCCAGTTTTTCGCCAATTGACCCCAGGTAATGCGGCCGCTGGCTTTCGCCACCACGATCAGCACGGTAGAGGTAAAGAGGTCTGCGCCACAAATCACGCAAAGAATTAAGCCCAAGGAGAAGCAAATACCACCAATGAGTTTCGCGATGCCGAATGGCATACCTGCGGTACCCGTGGTTGCGGTAATGTAAAAAACAAAAGCAATCGAGATAAAGACGCCCGCAGTAATCGCCAGATAAAAGGTTTTCAGCGGATGCTTGGTTGCTTTATAGACACCCGCTTCTTCGGCAACTTTGGCCATCGCAGCAGGAAGGAGTAGATCAAAAGGGTTGTCAGCTTTCACACTAACTCTCTCTTTTTATTTAATCGGCGACGAGATACTAACAAAGCATTATAGATGAGAATTTGATATAGATCATATCTCGCCTGGCTTATAGGCCTGAAGAACGAATGGTTTTTCAACGATCTCAGGGTAAGTGTTTGAGCTATAAGATAAAAATAATTTTTAAGATTTGCAAATTCAGTTGAATTTTTTCTTTACCCTTCATTTTACTCGTTAATTAAAATGGAGTAATGATCGGGCAAATTAACAACAAACGTAAGCTACTAAATATAGTATTTACTTATATTTAACTTTATTTTCACACATTCGCGAGGCGAAGCGCGAAAATAAAAAAAGGGGCCATCAATTGGCCCCGTAATATAGCGTAGACGGTACGTTAAACCTACTTTTTCTGCGGGAAAAGCCTTATTTCGCCCAGAAAGCGGCTTTCGCACGCTGCAGCTTTTCGTAAGCCTGCAACAGCGACTGATGCGCCGGGAAGGCTTCCAGAGAACCGTCTGCTGGCTGCAGGCCGTAGAAGGCCTCTTCACCGCTCAGTGCCGCGCTGGCCGCTTCAACGGCGTCTGCACCGTACATACGTACAAACGCGTTCAGGTACTGCAGCGGCTCACGCTCTTCTTCCTGAGACAGCAGCAGCAGCGTCTGCAGGCAGCGGTAGTAGTTGGCGCGCTCAGGGCTGAATACTGACGCGTTGAACTCCATGGTCCACTCGGTCCAGATCAGCGCCTGCTCGAGATCGCCACCCGCCAGTGCCAGCATTGCTTTCAGCTCGCCCACGCGCAGGGTAGACCAGCCGTTATTCGGGCCAGTCGCCAGGCCCAGCAGTTCACGTACGCGGGTGAAATCGTCCAGACCTTCGTCATCCATCTGTTCGATCAGATTCAGATACTCTTCTTTTTCCCACTCGCTACCCGGCAGGGAGAGAATGGTGTCACGCAGATGGCTGCCCATATTGTTATTGGCGAGCCACAGATCTTCTGCCGGATAGATATCGGACATGCCCGGTACGATGATGCGGCAAGCGTAAACGCTCAGGTGCTCGTAGTCGGCAATGTACACTTCTTTATCTTCTTCTTTGAAGATAGCCATCAGGGTGGCGAACTCTTCTTCGGTGGTGCCTGAGAAATTCCAGTCGGCAAACGGGTAGTCTGCATCCTGTTTGAACATATCCCAGGAAATCAGACCACTGGAGTCGATGAAGTGGGTTTCGAGGTTGGTGTGTTCTGCTACTTCTTCATCGTCGAAGGTTGGCGGGGTGAACACATCGAGATCTTTCAGGCCGCGGCCCTGCAGCAGTTCGGTGACCGTACGTTCCAGCGCGACGCCGAAATCAGGGTGGGCACCGAAGGAGGCGAAGCAGGTGCCGTTGGCTGGGTTGAACAGTACCACGCAGATAACCGGGTATTTACCACCCAGGGAACCGTCGTAAGCGAAGATTGGGAAACCTTCCGCTTCCAGCGTTTTGATGGACTCAACGACGCCTGGGTAGCGCGCCAGCACCTCGGCCGGGATTTCCGGCAGGCTGATGCTTTCCGCGATGATGCGGTTTTTCACGTAGCGTTCGAAGACCTCCGACAGACCCTGAACGCGCGCTTCGTTGCGGGTGTTGCCCGCAGACATGCCGTTAGAGACGTACAGGTTGGCCACGATGTTCATCGGGATATAGATGGTTTCACCGTCTGACTGACGGGTGAATGGCAGGCCGCATACGCCGCGATCGTCGTTGCCGGACTGCAGATCAACCAGCATGCTGGCGGTCAACTGATCGTCAGGATCGTAGAAAGCGCGCAGGCGAGCGTCGAGCAAACCTTCCGGTACTTCATCGTCGTCGGTCAGCGGGAACCATTTTTCGTTCGGGTAGTGAACGAACGGGTCGTTAGCGATTTTGTCGCCCAGCCAAAAGTCAGCGAAGAAATAGTTGGTGGAGAGACGTTCAAAATACTCGCCCAGCGCGGAGGCCAGCGCGGCTTTTTTGGTTGCGCCTTTACCGTTGGTAAAGCACAGAGAGCATGCCTTATCACGAATATGCACCGACCAGACGTTAGGAACCGGGTTCAGCCAGGAAGCTTCTTCAATATCGAAGCCCAGGTCGAGCAGCTTTTGCTGGAAGCGAGCGATGGAATCTTCCAGTGCGGCATCTTTGCCGGGAATATAGGTTTGCGTCATAGCAATCTCTTTTGTCGTACGGAAAGCGCGCAATGATACGGGGTTTGCATGACAATCGCTATACGCTTCATCCTTCAAGTTGTCTCTGCGTTGGCTGCGCTCGTTCACCCCAGTCACGTACTTATGTACGCTCCTGGGGATTCACTCCCTTGCCACCTTGATACAACTTGAATGATTTTGCGTAGAAACTTCATCCAGCAAATACAAATAGCGGAATAGACCATTTTGTTTCGTCAAGTCGATAGATTCTGTTGTGTGATTCTCTACGCATTTTTGCCCTGTGCGGGATTATCCGTTGCGGGCTGTGTCACTGAATGATAAAACCAATAGCCACAGGAATAACTTATGCCCACGCGTTTGATGACGCGCGAGGCATGCGGTCAGACAACATTGCAATGTGGTGAGGGTTATGGCTCAGGTTTTTAATTTCAGTTCAGGTCCGGCAATGCTTCCGGCAGATGTCCTTAAACTGGCGCAAAAAGAACTTTGCGACTGGAACGGATTAGGCACGTCGGTAATGGAAGTTAGCCACCGCGGTAAAGAGTTTATCCACGTGGCAGAGGAAGCAGAAAAAGATTTCCGCGACCTGCTTAACATCCCTTCCAACTACAAGGTTCTGTTCTGTCACGGTGGTGGACGCGGGCAGTTCGCGGGCGTACCGCTGAACATTCTCGGCGACAAAACCACTGCGGACTACGTTGACGCAGGCTACTGGGCGGCAAGCGCGGTTAAAGAAGCGAAAAAATACTGCACCCCTCATGTCATTGACGCCAAAGTGACCGTTGACGGTAAGCGCGCGGTGAAACCGATGCGCGACTGGCAGCTCTCTGATAATGCGGCTTACCTGCACTACTGCCCGAACGAAACCATCGACGGCATTGCCATCGAAGAGACGCCAGACTTTGGTAAAGACGTGATTGTTGCCGCTGACTTCTCCTCAACCATTCTTTCGCGCCCAATTGACGTGAGCCGCTACGGTGTCATCTACGCTGGCGCACAGAAAAACATCGGCCCGGCGGGCTTAACCCTGGTTATCGTGCGTGAAGACCTGCTGGGTAAAGCGCACGTTGCTTGCCCGTCTATTCTCGACTACACCGTGCTGAACGATAACGACTCCATGTTCAACACGCCGCCGACCTTCGCCTGGTATCTGGCAGGTTTAGTCTTCAAGTGGCTGAAAGAGCAGGGCGGGGTTGCCGCAATGGACCGTATTAATCAGCAGAAGGCCGATCTTCTGTATAACACCATTGATGGCAGCGATTTCTATCGTAACGACGTGGCAAGTGCCAACCGTTCGCGTATGAACGTGCCGTTCCAGCTGGCGGACAGCGCGCTGGACAAACTGTTCCTCGAAGAGTCCTTTGCGGCGGGTCTGCATGCGCTGAAAGGCCACCGCGTGGTGGGCGGGATGCGTGCTTCTATCTACAACGCCATGCCGCTGGCAGGCGTACAGACGCTGACGGAATTCATGCAGGATTTCGAGCGTCGTCACGGTTAATCTGGCTTTTTTTATTCATCCCCACGGCCTGTCCGTGGGGTTTTTACTTCTGTTTTTGAGAGTTGAGTTTCATGGAATCCCTGACGTTACAACCTATCGCGCGCGTCGATGGCACGATTAACCTGCCTGGTTCTAAAAGCGTGTCGAACCGCGCTTTGCTGCTGGCGGCGTTAGCGCGCGGCACGACCGTTCTGACTAACCTGCTGGACAGCGATGATGTCCGCCACATGCTGAACGCGTTGAAGGCGCTGGGAATTCAATACACCCTGTCTGATGACCGTACCCGCTGCGAAGTCACCGGCAACGCTGGCCCACTTCAGGCCTCCGGCGAACTGGAGCTGTTCCTGGGCAACGCCGGTACCGCGATGCGTCCGCTGGCGGCGGCACTGTGTCTTGGCACCAACAACATCGTCCTGACTGGCGAACCGCGCATGAAAGAGCGCCCGATTGGTCACCTGGTCGACGCACTGCGTCAGGGCGGCGCACAGATTGAGTATCTGGAGCAAGAAAACTACCCACCGCTGCGCCTGAAGGGCGGTTTTAACGGCGGTAGTGTTGAAGTAGACGGCAGCGTCTCCAGCCAGTTCCTGACCGCGTTGCTGATGACGGCGCCGCTGGCACCCCAGGATACGACCATCACCATTAAAGGTGATCTGGTCTCCAAACCCTATATCGACATTACGCTGCACCTGATGAAAACGTTTGGTGTTGAAGTGGAAAACCAGAACTATCAGCGCTTTATCGTGCGTGGTGGCCAGCAGTACGTTTCTCCGGGCCAGTATCTGGTCGAGGGCGATGCTTCGTCCGCTTCCTACTTCCTCGCCGCTGGCGCTATTAAAGGCGGTACCGTTAAGGTGACAGGGATTGGACGCTATAGCGTGCAGGGTGACATTCGCTTTGCCGACGTGCTGGAAAAAATGGGCGCGACCATCACCTGGGGCGACGACTTTATTGCCTGTACCCGCGGCGAACTGAATGCCATCGATATGGACATGAACCATATTCCTGATGCGGCGATGACAATCGCGACGGCAGCGCTGTTTGCGAAAGGCACAACCACGTTGCGCAATATCTACAACTGGCGCGTGAAAGAGACGGACCGCCTGTTCGCGATGGCAACTGAATTGCGTAAAGTTGGCGCAGAAGTGGAAGAGGGTGAAGACTACATTCGCATTACGCCACCGGCAGCGCTGAATTTTGCCGAGATTGGGACCTACAACGATCACCGTATGGCGATGTGCTTCTCGCTGGTGGCGCTGTCGGATACGCCGGTTACCATCCTTGATCCGAAATGCACGGCGAAAACCTTCCCGGACTATTTCGAACAGCTGGCGCGTATCAGTACGTTAGCCTAACGCTGTCATTCCTCAGTAAAACGCCGACATCCTGCCGGCGTTTTTTTTCGGACTTTTTACACTCCCATCGCAATGCTACTCTTTTATTCGTTTAACTAATTGATATTTTTATAATTAATCAATGGATGATTCATATGAAGAATACAAAGCTATGGCTGGCGCTTGCTATATCAACCACGCTGTTGGCAGGGTGTAAAAACATGAACGGTCTCGACGGCAATAAGATTGCGAGCTCGGGGCTTTCGGCCTACAAAGCGGCTACGCTGACTGATGCTGATGCGAAATCTCTCGCCAATCAGGGATGCAAAGAGATGGACAGCGGGAATCAGATCGCAAGTGCGAAAAGCAAGTATGGCAAACGTCTGGCTAAAATCGCTAAAGCGCTGGGGAACAACATTAATGGCACGGTGGTTAACTACAAGGTCTATATGACCAGCGACGTCAATGCCTGGGCAATGGCGAATGGCTGCGTACGCGTCTACAGCGGTCTGATGGATATGATGACTGATAACGAAGTGGAAGGCGTGCTGGGGCACGAGTTGGGGCACGTCGCGCTGGGCCACTCTCTGCAAGAAATGAAAGCGGCCTATGCCGTGGTAGCCGCCCGCGACGCGATTTCAGCCACCAGCGGTGTCGCTTCCCAGCTTTCCCGCTCGCAGTTAGGCGATGTCGCGGAAGGGGCGATTAATGCGAAATTCTCCCGTGAGAAAGAGTCAGAGGCTGATGACTTCTCCTACGACCTGCTGAAAAAACGTGGCATCAGCACTCAGGGCCTGGTGGGTAGCTTCGACAAACTGGCAAGCCTCGATTCCGGCCACACGAAATCCCTGTTTGACTCGCACCCGCCGTCAACGGAGCGTTCAGAACATATCAAAGAGCGCATTGCGGCTGACAAAAAGTAAATTATTGTCACTTTCCGGGCTGGCGTCGCACCAGCCCGCTATAATTATCTATTCCCCCGCTAATTCATGGACCTGATTTTGTCATTCTCAGACAGACAACAGTAACCGTCCGGCCCAGAGATGCGTATAATGCGCGGCGTTTACGTTGTATATGCCTTTCATTAAGGAGAAAGAGATGACGGCAATTGCCCCGGTAATTACCATTGACGGCCCTAGCGGCGCGGGTAAAGGCACGCTGTGCAAAGCAATGGCAGAAGCATTGCAATGGCATTTGCTGGACTCCGGCGCTATCTATCGCGTGCTGGCTTTGGCCGCGCTGCACCACCATGTGGATGTCGCATCTGAAGACGCGTTAGTGCCGCTGGCCGTGCATCTGGACGTACGCTTCGTCTCTACGGACGGCACGCTGGAAGTTATTCTGGAAGGCGAAGACGTCAGCGGTGAAATCCGCACTCAGGAAGTGGCCAATGCGGCGTCCCAGGTAGCGGCATTCCCACGTGTGCGTGAAGCGCTTTTGCGCCGTCAGCGCGGCTTCCGCGAAGCCCCTGGTCTGATTGCCGATGGTCGTGATATGGGCACCGTGGTGTTTCCGGATGCGCCTGTGAAAATTTTCCTTGATGCCTCATCGGAAGAACGTGCGCACCGTCGCATGCTACAGTTGCAGGAAAAGGGCTTTAGTGTTAACTTTGAGCGCCTTTTGGCAGAGATAAAGGAGCGTGACGACCGCGATCGTAATCGTGCTGTTGCGCCACTGGTTCCTGCGGCCGATGCTTTAGTGTTGGATTCCACCACCTTAAGCATTGAGCAAGTAATTGAAAAAGCGTTAGACTATGCGCGCCAGAAACTGGCACTCGCGTAAAACGCGACCGAATTTGCAGTACCCCCGTTGCAATGGATTGACAGCGGGTATGTGAAACAACCCCATCCGACATGGTGTCAGGTGGACGTTAATATTAACCTGAAGATTAAACATGACTGAATCTTTTGCTCAACTGTTTGAAGAATCCTTAAAAGAAATCGAAACCCGCCCGGGTTCCATCGTTCGTGGTGTTGTTGTTGCTATCGACAAAGATATCGTACTGGTTGACGCCGGTCTGAAATCTGAGTCTGCCATTCCGGCAGAGCAGTTCAAAAACGCCCAGGGCGAGCTGGAAATCCAGGTTGGTGACGAAGTTGACGTTGCTCTGGATGCAGTAGAAGACGGCTTCGGTGAAACCCTGCTGTCCCGTGAGAAAGCTAAACGTCACGAAGCTTGGATCACGCTGGAAAAAGCTTACGAAGAAGCTGAAACTGTAGTTGGTGTTATCAACGGCAAAGTTAAAGGTGGCTTCACTGTTGAGCTGAACGGTATTCGTGCGTTCCTGCCAGGTTCTCTGGTAGACGTTCGTCCAGTGCGTGATACTCTGCACCTGGAAGGCAAAGAGCTTGAGTTCAAAGTAATCAAGCTGGACCAGAAGCGTAACAACGTTGTTGTTTCTCGTCGTGCCGTTATCGAATCCGAAAACAGCGCAGAGCGCGATCAGCTGCTGGAAAACCTGCAGGAAGGCATGGAAGTTAAAGGTATCGTTAAGAACCTCACTGACTACGGTGCATTCGTTGATCTGGGCGGCGTTGACGGCCTGCTGCACATCACCGATATGGCTTGGAAACGCGTTAAGCACCCAAGCGAAATCGTAAACGTTGGCGACGAAATCACTGTTAAAGTGCTGAAGTTCGACCGCGAACGTACTCGTGTTTCTCTGGGCCTGAAACAGCTGGGCGAAGATCCATGGGTAGCTATCGCTAAGCGTTATCCAGAAGGTACCAAACTGACTGGTCGCGTGACCAACCTGACCGACTACGGCTGCTTCGTTGAAATCGAAGAAGGCGTTGAAGGCCTGGTTCACGTTTCCGAAATGGATTGGACCAACAAAAACATCCACCCATCCAAAGTTGTTAACGTTGGTGATGTAGTGGAAGTTATGGTTCTGGATATCGACGAAGAACGTCGTCGTATCTCCCTGGGTCTGAAGCAGTGCAAAAACAACCCATGGCAGCAGTTCGCGGAAACCCACAACAAGGGCGACCGTGTTGAAGGTAAAATCAAGTCTATCACTGACTTCGGTATCTTCATCGGCCTGGACGGCGGCATCGACGGCCTGGTTCACCTGTCTGACATCTCCTGGAACGTTGCAGGCGAAGAAGCAGTACGTGAATACAAAAAAGGCGACGAAATCGCTGCAGTTGTTCTGCAGGTTGACGCAGAACGTGAACGTATCTCCCTGGGCGTTAAACAGCTCGCAGAAGATCCGTTCAACAACTGGGTTGCTCTGAACAAGAAAGGCGCTATCGTTAACGGTAAAGTCACTGCAGTTGACGCTAAAGGCGCAACCGTAGAACTGGCCGACGGCGTTGAAGGTTACCTGCGTGCTTCTGAAGCATCCCGTGACCGCGTTGAAGATGCAACTCTGGTTCTGAGCGTTGGCGACGACGTTGAAGCTAAATTCACCGGTGTTGATCGTAAAAACCGCGCAATTAGCCTGTCCGTACGTGCTAAAGACGAAGCTGACGAGAAAGATGCAATCGCTACTGTTAACAACAAACAGGAAGAAGGCAATTTCTCCAACGCAATGGCTGAAGCATTCAAAGCAGCTAAAGGCGAGTAATCTTACGCATTCGGGTTTAACAACCTGAAATGTGATGAGTTTACTTGACAGATTGCAGGTTTAGGCCTGTAATCTAGCACAAAGGGCGGCTACGGCCGCCCTTGTTTAATAAGCTGTTAGCTAATTTTCCTTGAAAGGAAACCGGAGGAATCATGACCAAGTCAGAATTGATTGAAAGACTTGCCAGCCAGCAATCCCATATCCCTGCTAAGGCAGTGGAAGATGCGGTGAAAGAGATGCTGGAGCATATGGCTTCTACCCTGGCACAGGGTGAGCGCATTGAAATCCGCGGTTTCGGCAGCTTCTCTCTGCACTACAGAGCACCACGTACCGGGCGTAACCCGAAGACTGGCGACAAAGTGGAACTGGAAGGCAAGTACGTGCCGCACTTTAAGCCGGGTAAAGAACTGCGCGATCGCGCCAATATTTACGATTGAGTTTCTTCCGCCGTCTGGCGGTAAACTTGGTTGAGAAAAAAGCACCTGCGGGTGCTTTTTTCATGTCTACGGTTCGGCTTCGAACGGATATCTGGAATCCCTCCCGCATTTTTATTGTCACTTCTGCATGTTCTGAACATTCCTCTGAACCCGCCTCGCAGTTGGGATAATTGCCATGCGACAGTGAGACCTGCATGCACGACACTCCCGAAAACAAGGAGGTGTCGATGCGTTTACCTGGACTTGCCTGCTGCACGCTAGCTGGCATTTTTCCGCTGACCGTACTGCCAGATTTACCCTCTCTTAACACCGTCTATATCGCCATTCCGGCGCTGATAGCGCTGGGCTTTTGCGTGCCGTTAGGGAGAGCAATAAGCATTACTGGCCTGATATTTTGCTGGGGTGTACTGTCGGCGTGGCAGGTGCAATGGCCTGCTGAAGCTATCCCCGGCAAAAACCGCCAGGTTGAGATGGTCCTGACCCAGAGCGATGGGCAAACAACGCATCAGGGGACGATAACGCATCTGGATGGTCGACGCCTGATTGCCAGCCCCCTTATCACGCTGTATGGCAGCTATTTGCCGCAGCCGCCATGCGCGGGGCAGCGCTGGCGCATGACGATTCGCGCCAGGGCAGTGCATGGGCAGCTCAACGACGGTGGGTTTGACGCCCAGCGCTATGCTTTGTCGCAACACCGCCCATTGACTGGCCGCATGGTGACGGCACAGGTTCTGGATAGCCGCTGTAGCCTGCGCGCCCGGTATCTTGCTTCTCTGCAAACGACGTTGGATGGTTTTCGCTGGCGGGATGTGATGCTGGCGTTGGGTATGGGCGAGCGGCTGTCGGTATCGCCAGAGATTAAAACACTCATGCAGGAGACCGGAACGTCACACCTTATGGCGATTTCCGGGCTGCATATCGCGCTAGGAGCATCGCTCGGCTGGCTGCTTATTCGCGGTATCCAGTTTTTCCTGCCCGGTTGGCTTATCAGCTGGCGCTTGCCGCTGCTGGCCTCACTGGTTAGCGGGTTTGCCTATGCGTGGCTGACCGGAATGCAGCCTCCGGCGCTACGAACCGTGGTTGCGGCACTGCTCTGGTGTGCATTACGTCTCAGCGGTAGGCGCTGGACGGGATGGGAGGTGTGGCTTTGCTGTCTGGCGGCAATCGTATTTATCGCTCCTCTTGCGATACTGTCAGATAGTCTATGGCTGTCAGCATTTGCCGTCGCCACCCTCATCTTCTGGTACCAGTGGGCTCCGCTGCCAACGGAAGGCTATCCGCGCATACTGCGTCCGCTGGTGGGTCTTATCCATCTGCAACTGGGGCTTATGTTGCTGTTAGCTCCGTTGCAGATCCTGCTATTTCATGGCGTCAGCACGACGTCGCTTTTTGCAAACCTGATTGCGGTTCCGGTGGTAACGTTTGTCGCAGTGCCATTGATTCTTTTCGCGATGCTGATGCACCTATGCGGGCCAATAGCGGTGGAAATGGCAGCCTGGCACGCTAGCAATGGGGTCATGTCGGCGGTGTTTGGCTACCTGCGCTTGCTGCCTGCAGGGTGGTGGAATATCGGAAGCGCATGGTTAGGCGTATCCCTGTTGCCGTGGTTGGCATTGGCGTTGTGGCGATTAAATGGCTGGCTGCGGTATCCCGCGCTGGGGCTCTCATTGTGCGTGCTGCTCTCTTTTCCCATCTGGCGAAAAACGCCGCCAGACCGTTGGCAGGTCACCATGCTGGACGTAGGACAGGGGCTGGCGATGGTTATCTCCAGGGGGGATAAAGCGCTACTCTATGATACTGGCCTGGCATGGCCGGAGGGTAATAGCGGTGAACAGTTGATTATTCCCTGGCTACGCTGGCATCAACTCACGCCGCAGGGCATTATTCTCAGCCACGATCATCTGGATCATCGAGGCGGATTGTTGTCGCTGCAAAAAGCCTGGCCGCAGGTGTGGATTAAAAGCCCGTTGGGTTGGAAAGGGCATCAGCCCTGCGCTCGTGGCGAGCGCTGGCAGTGGCAGGGACTCACCTTTCAGGCGCTTTGGCCGCTGCCTGGGCAGCCAGCCAAAGGTAACAATGGTTCGTGTGTGGTCAGGGTGGATGATGGCAAAAACAGCATTCTGCTAACGGGAGATATTGAATTATCGGCAGAAATGGCCATGATTAGCCGTTTCTGGCAGCCTTTTGCGTCTACAATTATTCAGGTTCCACATCATGGTAGCTCGACCTCTTCGGGTATGGCACTGATACAACGGGTGGGCGGCGCTGCCGCTCTGGCTTCCGCATCCCGCTATAACGCGTGGCGACTGCCCTCTGCAAAGGTGAGGACGCGCTACCTCCAGCACCACTACGACTGGTTTGATACTCCGCATCAGGGGCAGATAACTGTGACATTCAGCGCGAATGGCTGGCGTATTGAAGGCTTACGAGATCAACTTTTACCTCGTTGGTATCATCAGTGGTTTGGCGAGACTCGCGATAACGGGTAGAATATGCGGCTATTTCAACACAAGCTGGTTTTTTGAATGCAGAACGACAAAGATCTCTCCACGTGGCAGACCTTCCGCCGACTCTGGCCGACTATAGCGCCGTACAAAGCAGGACTGATCGTGGCGGGCGTTGCGTTAATCCTTAACGCAGCCAGCGATACCTTCATGCTATCGCTTCTTAAACCGTTACTGGATGATGGTTTTGGTAAAACGGATCGCTCAGTGCTGCTGTGGATGCCGCTGGTCGTTATTGGTTTGATGGTCCTGCGTGGTATCACAAGCTACGTTTCTAGTTACTGTATCTCCTGGGTTTCCGGCAAGGTTGTGATGACCATGCGTCGCAGGTTATTCGGCCATATGATGGGAATGCCGGTCTCTTTCTTTGATAAACAGTCTACCGGTACGCTGTTGTCGCGTATTACCTATGATTCTGAGCAGGTTGCCTCCTCTTCATCAAACGCACTGATTACCGTAGTGCGTGAAGGGGCATCGATCATTGGTCTGTTCATCATGATGTTCTACTACAGCTGGCAGTTGTCGCTGATCCTCATTGTTCTGGCACCGATTGTGTCGATAGCTATTCGCGTTGTCTCTAAACGTTTCCGTAGCATCAGTAAGAACATGCAGAACACCATGGGCCAGGTGACCACCAGCGCTGAGCAGATGCTGAAAGGGCATAAAGAAGTGCTGATGTTTGGCGGCCAGCAAGTGGAAACCAACCGCTTTGATAAGGTCAGCAACAAGATGCGTTTGCAGGGCATGAAGCTGGTCTCTGCGTCCTCTATCTCTGACCCGATTATTCAGTTGATTGCATCGCTGGCGCTGGCATTCGTGCTGTATGCGGCGAGCTTCCCAAGCGTGATGGAAACCCTGACGGCCGGTACCATTACCGTGGTCTTCTCTTCCATGATTGCTCTGATGCGTCCGTTGAAATCGTTAACCAACGTCAACGCGCAGTTCCAGCGTGGTATGGCGGCCTGTCAGACGCTGTTCTCTATCCTTGATAGCGAGCAGGAAAAAGACGAAGGCAAGCTGGACGTTGAACGTGCGAAAGGCAACGTTGAATTCCGCAATGTGACTTTCACCTACCCGGGTCGTGAAACTCCGGCGCTGAAAAATATCAACCTGGCTATTCCAGAAGGGAAAACGGTCGCTCTGGTAGGGCGTTCAGGTTCAGGTAAATCGACCATCGCCAGTCTGTTGACCCGTTTCTACGACATTGATGAAGGTGAAATCCTGCTCGATGGTCACGACCTGCGCGAGTACAAGCTGACTTCGCTACGTAATCAGGTTGCGCTGGTATCGCAGAACGTGCACCTGTTCAATGATACGGTCGCGAACAATATTGCCTACGCTCGAACCGACGAGTTCAGCCGTGAGCAGATTGAAGAAGCCGCCCGCATGGCCTACGCAATGGACTTTATCAATAAAATGGATGACGGTCTGGATACGATCATCGGTGAAAACGGCGTACTGCTTTCCGGCGGTCAGCGTCAGCGTATCGCCATTGCGCGCGCGCTGCTGCGCAACAGCCCAATCCTGATCCTTGATGAAGCAACCTCGGCGCTGGATACTGAATCCGAACGTGCGATTCAGGCCGCCCTCGACGAACTGCAGAAAAACCGTACGTCGCTGGTGATTGCTCACCGTCTGTCGACCATTGAACAAGCTGACGAAATTATCGTGGTTGAAGATGGTCGTATTGTGGAACGCGGTAGCCATGCTGATCTGTTGGCGCATCGCGGTGTCTACGCACAGCTGCATAAAATGCAGTTTGGCGAATGATAGCGAAAATCTGGTCTGGCGAATCGCCGCTTTGGCGTTTGCTGCTACCGCTCTCCTGGCTATATGGCCTGGTGAGCGGCATCATTCGCCTGTGCTACCAGCTAGGCATTAAGAAATCCTGGCGTGCGCCGTGTCCGGTGGTTGTGGTGGGAAACCTCACGGCGGGCGGCAACGGCAAAACGCCGGTGGTTATCTGGCTGGTGGAGCAGCTCCAGCGTCAGGGGATTCGCGTTGGCGTGGTGTCACGCGGTTACGGCGGTAAAGCGGAGCATTATCCGCTGCTATTAGCCGCTGAAACCACCACGGCGCAGGCGGGCGATGAACCCGTGCTGATTTTCCAGCGCACCGGCGCGCCCGTGGCGGTCTCTCCGGCGAGAGTCGATGCGGTGAAAGCGTTACTGGCGGCTCATGACCTCCAGCTTATCGTCACTGATGATGGCCTACAACACTACCGCCTCGCGCGGGATAAAGAGATTGTGGTTATCGACGGCGTGCGCCGCTTTGGTAACGGTTGGTGGCTTCCTGCGGGGCCGATGCGTGAGCGGGCGTCAAGACTGGAAACGGTGGATGCCCGTATCGTAAACGGCGGCAACGCGCAGTCGGGTGAAATTCCGATGACGCTGCAGCCCGGCGATGCCATTAATCTGCTGACCGGCGAACGCCAGTCTGTCTCGAACCTGCAAAATGTGGTGGCGATGGCCGGTATTGGTCATCCCCCGCGCTTTTTTACCACGCTGAATGCCTGTGGCGTGAACCCGGTTCGTACGGTTGCATTAGCGGATCATCAGGCGTTGACCGAAGCGGATGTTCAGGCGCTGGTTGAGCCGGGGCAAACGCTTATCATGACGGAGAAAGACGCGGTCAAATGCCGTCACTTTGCGCAGGAAAACTGGTGGTATCTGCCGGTCGATGCCGTACTTTCCGGCGACCGCGCGCAGACGCTGCTTCAGGAACTGATCACCCTCGCTCGACGCTAAACGGCGGCGGGCTATCATCTGGGGAGCCCGCATGTCTGAATTGCCTCTTACTCTTCGTGCCGCACGCCATCTTCACCTTGCGGCACTGGGGTTGCTTACCCGCCCACGCCGTCAGCCCAAAGCGGGCGATATCCTTCCTGCCATCCGGCAAATGTCCCTGTTACAGATAGACACCATCAACGTGGTGGCGCGCAGCCCCTACCTGGTGCTGTTCAGCCGCCTTGGCGCCTACCCATTAACCTGGCTTGATGATGCGCTCTCTCGTGGCGAACTGATGGAGTACTGGGCGCACGAAGCTTGTTTTCTGCCGCGCAGTGACTTCACGCTGGTTCGTCACCGCATGCTGTCACCACATAATATGGGCTGGAAGTACCATCAAAGCTGGATGGACGAACATGCCGAGGATATCGCGGCCCTGAAATCCCATATTGCCGAAAACGGCCCGGTTCGCTCGGCCGATTTTACCCATCCGCGTAAAGGGGAGAGCGGGTGGTGGGAATGGAAGCCGCACAAGCGCCATCTCGAAGGGTTGTTTACCGCTGGAGAGGTGATGGTTATTGCGCGGCGGAACTTCCAGCGTGTTTACGACCTGACTGAACGGGTTATGCCGCATTGGGATGATAAGAAACAGGCGCTGCCGCAACCGCAGGCTGAAGCCGTGATGCTGGAAAACAGCGCCCGCAGCCTGGGCATTTTTCGCCCCGAGTGGCTGGCTGACTACTATCGCCTGCGTCGACCAGACTTAGCCACACTGCTGGCCGGGTGGCAGGAACGGCAGTTGGTGGTTCCGGTCAACGTCGACCAGCTTGGCGAGATGTGGGTCCATCACAGCCTGCAACCGGAGCTGGTGCGTGCGGCGGAAGGCAAGCTTAATGCTACGCACAGTGCGGTGCTTTCACCGTTTGATCCCGTGGTGTGGGATCGCAAACGTGCAGAGCAGTTTTTCAACTTCACCTATCGTCTGGAGTGCTACACGCCAGCGCCAAAACGCCAGTACGGCTACTTCGTGCTGCCGTTGTTGCATCGTGGGGAGCTTGTCGGGCGTATGGACAGCAAAATGCATCGTGCTGAAGGCGTGCTGGAGATTTTTGCACTGTATCTGGAAGCGGGTGTACGCGTTAGCCAGCAGCTTGAAAAGGGACTCATGATGGCGATTAACGATTTTGCTCGCTGGCAGGGGGCGACACGGGTGATGCTCGGAACGGTCGCTGAAAAACTCTTTAGTGAACAACGACACGGATGGGAGATTGACGCAGGCCGGTAGCGCTCTATGATATGCTGCACTGGTTTTCGATACGGCCCATCAGGAGGAACCATGGATCACCGTCTACTTGAAATTATTGCCTGCCCGGTTTGCAACGGTAAACTCTATTACAGCCAGGACAAGCAAGAACTGATTTGCAAACTTGATAATCTGGCGTTTCCCCTGCGTGACGGTATCCCCGTATTGCTGGAAAACGAAGCCCGCGTCTTAGCTGCTGAAGAGAACCGCCCATGAGTTTTGTCGTGATTATTCCGGCTCGCTTTGCCTCTACGCGCCTGCCAGGTAAACCGTTACAGGACATCAACGGTAAGCCGATGATTGTGCACGTGCTGGAACGCGCACGTGAATCCGGGGCGGATCGCATCATCGTAGCGACCGATCATGCCGAAGTGGCAAAAGCTGTGGAAGCGGCGGGCGGTGAAGTATGCATGACCCGTGCCGATCATCAGTCCGGAACCGAACGTCTGGCGGAAGTGGTCGAGAAATGCGGCTTCAGCGATGACACCGTTATCGTTAACGTCCAGGGCGACGAGCCGATGATCCCAGCGGTGATTATCCGTCAGGTGGCGGATAATCTGGCGGCCAGTCACTCCGGTATGGCAACGCTGGCGGTACCGATTCATGACGCCGAAGAAGCTTTCAACCCGAATGCGGTGAAAGTGGTGATGGACAAGGACGGCTATGCGCTTTACTTCTCCCGCGCCACCATTCCATGGGATCGCGATCGTTTTGCCAAAAGCCGTGAGGAAATTGGCGACACGCTGCTGCGCCATATTGGTATCTACGGCTACCGTGCCGGGTTTATTCGCCGTTACGTGAACTGGGCACCGAGCCCGCTGGAGCACATCGAAATGCTCGAACAACTGCGCGTGCTGTGGTACGGCGAAAAAATTCACGTTGCTGTGGCGAAAGAAGTACCGGGAACGGGCGTTGATACGCCAGAAGACCTGGAGCGCGTTCGCGCTGAACTGAAGTAATCCTCTCGCCCCTCCATCGCGGGGGGGCTATTCTCGCCTGAGTATTTCCTGACTTTCTGTTGCAATTTTGATCTTGTCTGGTGAAATTCACTTTTCATATGCTCATTATGAAAGCAATGGCTTTTATAGGGGTAATCGACATGGAACAGCTACGTGCAGAACTCAGTCACCTGCTGGGCGAATCGCTCAGTCGCGTGGAACGTATCAACGAGCAGACGGATACCGCGCTATGGTCGCTTTATGATGCCGAAGGAAATCCTATGCCGCTGGTGGCACGGAGCTTTTCATCGCCGGGCGTGGCGCGTCAATTGGCGTGGAAAATCTCCATGCTGGCACGCAGCGGTACCGTACGAATGCCGGTGGTGTATGGGGTGATGACCCATGAAGAGCACCCGGGGCCGGACGTATTGCTGCTTGAGCGCCTGCGCGGCGTGCCGGTGGAGGCGCCAACCCGTAACCCGCAGCGCTGGGATGCGCTGAAAGATCAAATTGTTGAAGCGCTGCTGGCGTGGCATCGGGTAGACAGTTCGGGCTGCGTGGGCTTTGTCGACGGCACGCAGGAAAATAGCTGGCCGCACTGGTATCGCCAGCGCATTGAAGTGCTGTGGGGAACGCTCAATCTCTACCAGAATACCGGCCTGACCATGCAGGATAAGCGGCTGTTGTTCCGCACTCGTGAGTGTCTGGACGCACTATTTGAAGGTTTTAGCGATAACTGCGTGCTGGTGCACGGACATCTGACTCTGCGCAGCATGCTGAAAGATTCACGCAGCGACCAACTGCTGGCGATGGTGGGACCGGGGGCGATTCTCTGGGCCCCGCGGGAGTATGAACTGTTCCGTCTGCACGACAGCGGACAGGCGGAACAGCTATTATGGCACTATCTCCAGCGCGCGCCGGTGGCGGAAGCATTTCTCTGGCGGCGCTGGCTCTATCTATTATGGGATGAAGTTGACAAGCTGGTTAATACCGGCAAATTCAACCGCGCCAGCTTTGACCTTGCTGCAACGTCACTGCGCCCCTGGCTCGCCTGAGTCTCCTTTCAACCACTGCCAGATACGCCCCAATGTCTCATAGCCGACCCGGTCGCTGTGCATCAGCCAGACCGGGGAAGGGATGATACGCTCCCACGGGTTAAGCGGTGACGTAATGGCTAACTGGTTGGCAGGCGCTGGGAGTGGGTGCAACCCCGCGTGCTGGAAGAAGATCATGGCGCGCGGCAGATGCGAGGCGGAGGTGACCAGCAGGAACGGCGCATCGCCTATTGCGGCCTTGACGGCGCTAGCCTCTTCTTCGGTATCTTTTGGCGTATCCAGCACGATAATCTCGCTGCGCGGCACGCCCAGACTCTCAGCCACTCGAGCCCCCGCCTCTGCGGTACTCACCGTATTGGTTATTGCTCGTGCGCCGGTAAAGATCATTTTCGAACCCGGATTGGCCTGCCACAGGCGCATGCCCTCCGCCAGTCGCGGCAGGCTGTTGTTGATCAGGTTCGAACTTGGTGCCCACTCCGGGTTCCAGGTGTACCCACCGCCGAGTACAACCACGTACTGCACCGGCTGCTCGCCGTGCCAGGTAGGATACGTATCCTCAATCGGTTTAAGCAGCCTATCCGCTACGGGCTGTAAGCTAAGCAGCAGCAGGACTATCCATCCCAGGGTAATGGCGGATTTGCCCATTTTTTGAAAGCGGGTGAACCAGACCAGGATTATTCCCAAACCTATCAATAACAGAAGCAGTGGCAGCGGCAGCATCATGCCGCCGATATACTTTTTCAGCATAAAAAGCATTCGGTACCGTTCCTTTTTTAACCATCTGACCATATGAATGCAGCGATATTACACCAGATAGCTTCATTATCGCCGTGGGTGTGACAAAATAGCCCCTTTGTCACTGGCGATGTGAGGATGTCCTGTGAAGGATCGCAATTTCGATGACATTGCGGATAAGTTTTCCCGCAATATATACGGCACCACGAAGGGACAGCTGCGCCAGGCTATTCTGTGGCAAGATCTTGACGCCCTGCTGGCGAAAATGGGGCCGCAGCCGCTGCGTATCCTGGATGCTGGCGGCGGCGAAGGCCAGACGGCCATCAAAATGGCGGAGCGCGGGCACCATGTGACGCTCTGCGATCTTTCTGCTGAAATGATCGACCGAGCAACTCAGGCCGCCAGCGAGAAAGGTGTGAGCCACAACATGCATTTCGTACAATGCGCGGTCCAGGACGTGGCGGAGCATTTGGAAAGCCCGGTTGATCTGATATTGTTTCACGCTGTGCTGGAGTGGGTGGCTGAACCGCAGGACGTGCTTAAAACGCTGTGGTCGGTGCTTCGTCCGGGCGGCGCATTATCATTAATGTTCTACAATGCAAACGGCCTGTTGATGCGTAACATGGTGGTCGGCAACTTCGATTACGTGGCGCTGGGCATGCCAAAAAAGAAAAGACGTACGCTGTCGCCGAACTACCCGCGCGACCCGCAGCAGGTCTATGGCTGGCTGGAAGCGATTGGCTGGCAAATTAACGGGAAAACCGGTGTGCGGGTGTTTCATGACTATCTGCGCGATAAGCAGATGCAAAAGAACAGCTTTGACATGTTGCTGGAGCTTGAAACGCGCTATTGCCGCCAGGAACCTTATATTAGCCTGGGGCGCTATATTCATGTCACCGCGCTTAAGCCGCAGACAGAAACAAGGATAAACGATGAGTGAATTTTCCCAGACAGTCCCCGAGCTGGTTGCCTGGGCCAGGAAAAACGATTTCGCCATTTCGCTACCCGTCGATAGGCTCTCGTTTTTGCTGGCTATTGCAACGCTGAACGGTGAACGACTGGAAGGTGAAATGACGGAAGGCGAGCTGGTGGATGCGTTTCGTCACGTCAGTGATGCGTTTGAGCAAACCAGTGAAACCATCGGCACTCGCGCCAATAACGCGATTAACGACCTGGTTCGCCAACGTCTGCTGAACCGCTTTACCAGCGAAATCACGGAAGGGAACGCCATCTATCGTCTGACCCCGCTGGGGATCGGCATCACCGACTACTATATACGCCAGCGTGAATTCTCCACTTTGCGCCTCTCCATGCAGTTGTCGATTGTCGCCAGCGAACTGAAGCGCGCGGCGGATTCCGCCGACGAGGGCGGCGATGAGTTCCATTGGCACCGTAACGTTTATGCGCCGCTGAAATACTCGGTGGCGGAAATTTTCGACAGTATCGATCTGACGCAGCGCATCATGGATGAGCAACAGCAATCGGTGAAAGACGACATCGCGCAGCTGTTGAATAAAGACTGGCGTGCGGCGATCTCCAGCTGTGAACTGCTGCTCTCTGAAACGTCCGGCACCCTGCGCGAACTGCAGGATACGCTGGATGCGGCGGGCGACAAGCTGCAGGCTAATCTGCTGCGCATTCAGGATGCCACGCTGAGCCATAACGATCTGCACTTTGTCGACCGGCTGGTATTCGATCTACAAAGCAAACTTGACCGCATCGTGAGCTGGGGCCAACAGGCGATTGATCTGTGGATTGGCTATGACCGCCACGTGCATAAATTTATTCGTACCGCTATCGATATGGATAAAAACCGCGTCTTTGCCCAGCGTCTGCGCCAGTCGGTGCAGTCTTACTTCGACGCGCCGTGGGCGCTCACCTACGCCAGCGCTGACCGTCTGCTGGACATGCGTGATGAAGAGATGACGTTGCGCGATGAAGAAGTCACCGGGGAACTTCCGCCGGATTTAGAGTACGAAGAATTTAACGAAATTCGCGAACAGCTCGCCGCGCTAATTGAAGAACAGTTGGCTATCTATCGAACCAAACAGCTGCCGCTGGACCTCGGTCTGGTGGTGAAAGAGTACCTGGTGCAGTACCCGCGCGCGCGTCACTTCGACGTGGCGAGGATCGTGGTAGACCAGGCGGTACGTTTGGGCGTGGCGCAAGCAGATTTCACCGGACTGCCGGCTAAATGGCAGTCGATTAATGATTACGGAGCCAAGGTACAGGCGCATGTCATCGACAAATATTGAACAAGTGATGCCGGTTAAACTGGCACAGGCCCTGGCCAACCCCCTTTTTCCTGCGCTGGATAGCGCGTTGCGCGGTGGTCGTCACATCGGTCTGGATGAACTGGACAACCACGCCTTTTTGATGGATTTCCAGGAGTATCTGGAAGAGTTTTATGCTCGCTATAACGTGGAGCTTATTCGCGCGCCGGAAGGGTTCTTCTACCTGCGTCCGCGCTCCACCACGCTGATTCCTCGCTCGGTCTTATCCGAACTGGACATGATGGTCGGCAAAATTCTTTGCTACCTCTATCTCAGCCCGGAACGTCTGGCGAACGAAGGCATCTTCACCCAGCAGGAGCTGTATGACGAACTGCTGGCATTGGCCGACGAAGCCAAACTGCTGAAGCTGGTCAACAACCGCTCCACGGGTTCTGACCTCGACCGCCAGAAGCTGCAGGAGAAGGTGCGTTCCTCGCTCAACCGCCTGCGCCGTCTCGGAATGGTGTGGTTTATGGGGCATGACAGCAGCAAATTCCGCATTACCGAATCGGTGTTCCGCTTCGGTGCTGACGTTCGCTCCGGCGATGACGCGCGAGAAGCGCAGCTGCGTATGATCCGCGATGGCGAAGCGATGGCTATCGAAAACCATCTGCAGCTCAATGACGAGAACGACGATAATCAGCAGGATAGCGGGGAGGAAGAGTAATGATCGATCGCGGTAAATTTCGTTCGCTAACGCTGATTAACTGGAACGGGTTCTTTGCCCGTACCTTCGACTTAGATGAACTGGTGACCACGCTCTCGGGCGGTAACGGTGCCGGTAAATCCACCACCATGGCAGCCTTCGTCACGGCGCTGATCCCAGACTTAACCCTGCTGCACTTCCGTAACACCACGGAAGCCGGAGCCACCAGTGGCTCTCGCGATAAAGGTCTGCACGGTAAGCTCAAGGCGGGCGTCTGCTACTCAGTGCTGGACGTCGTGAACTCACGTCACCAACGCGTTGTCGTGGGGGTGCGTCTGCAGCAGGTTGCCGGGCGCGACCGTAAGGTCGATATCAAGCCGTTTGCGATTCAGGGTCTGCCGACCTCCATCCAGCCGACGCAGCTGCTGACCGAAACGATGAACGAACGTCAGGCGCGCGTGCTGAGCCTGCAGGAGCTGAAAGACAAGCTCGATACTATCGAAGGCGTGCAGTTCAAGCAGTTCAACTCGATTACCGACTACCATGCGCTGATGTTCGATCTGGGCATCGTCGCACGTCGTCTGCGCTCTGCGTCTGACCGTAGTAAATTCTACCGCCTGATTGAAGCGTCGCTGTACGGCGGTATCTCCAGCGCCATCACCCGCTCGCTGCGTGACTACCTGTTGCCGGAAAACAGCGGCGTACGTAAAGCCTTCCAGGATATGGAAGCGGCGCTGCGAGAAAACCGTATGACGCTGGAAGCGATTCGCGTTACCCAATCTGACCGCGACCTGTTTAAGCACCTGATTTCTGAAGCGACTGACTACGTGGCCGCGGACTACATGCGCCACGCCAACGAACGTCGCGTACACCTCGATAAGGCGCTGGAATATCGCCGCGAACTGTTCACCTCTCGCTCCCAGCTGGCGGCCGAGCAGTATAAGCACGTCGATATGGCCCGTGAGCTACAGGAGCACAACGGGGCAGAAGGGGATCTGGAAGCCGATCATCAGGCCGCCAGCGACCATCTGAACCTGGTGCAGACCGCTCTGCGCCAGCAAGAAAAAATTGAACGCTACGAAGCGGACTTAGATGAGCTGCAAATTCGTCTGGAAGAACAGAACGAAGTGGTTGCCGAAGCCGCCGAGCAGCAGGAAGAGAACGAAGCGCGTGCCGAAGCCGCCGAGCTGGAAGTGGATGAGCTGAAAAGCCAGCTCGCTGACTATCAGCAGGCGCTGGACGTTCAGCAGACGCGCGCTATTCAGTACACTCAGGCGCTGCAGGCGCTGGAGCGTGCAAAAGCCCTGTGTCATCTGCCGGACTTAACCCCGGAAAGTGCGGATGAATGGCTGGAAACCTTCCAGGCCAAAGAGCAGGAAGCGACGGAAAAACTGCTGACGCTCGAACAGAAAATGAGCGTCTCACAGACCGCGCACAGCCAGTTTGAACAGGCATTCCAGATTGTTGAAGCTATTAACGGGCCGCTGGCACGTAACGAAGCCTGGCAAGTGGCGCGTGAACTGCTGCGCGACGGCGTTAACCAGCGTCATCTGGCAGAACAGGCGCAACCGCTGCGCAGCCGTCTGAACGAACTGGAACAGCGTCTGCGCGAGCAGCAGGAAGCCGAGCGTCTGCTGGCTGACTTCTGCAAACGTCAGGGCAAACAGTACGGCATCGACGAACTCGAAAAGCTGCATCACGAGCTGGAAGCGCGTATTGCCGCGCTGAGCGACTGCGTAACTGATGCCCGCGAACAGCGCATGGCGCTGCGCCAGGAGCAGGAACAGCTGCAATCGCGTATCTCCGCGCTGATGCACCGCGCGCCGGTTTGGCTGGCAGCGCAAAACAGCCTTAACCAGCTGTGTGAGCAAAGCGGCGAGCAGTTTGAGTCCAGCCAGGATGTGACCGAATACCTGCAACAACTGCTGGAACGTGAACGCGAAGCCATCGTAGAACGCGATGAAGTTGGCGCGCGCAAACGTGCGGTGGATGACGAAATTGAACGTCTTAGCCAGCCTGGTGGTTCTGAAGACCCGCGTCTGAATGCGCTGGCGGAACGTTTTGGCGGCGTGCTGCTGTCTGAAATCTATGATGATGTCAGCCTCGATGATGCGCCGTACTTCTCCGCGCTGTACGGGCCGTCTCGCCATGCCATCGTGGTGCCGGATCTGTCGCAGATCGCCGAGTATCTGGAAGGGCTGGAAGATTGCCCGGAAGATCTCTATCTGATTGAAGGGGATCCGCAGTCTTTCGATGACAGCGTATTCAACGTCGATGAGCTGGAAAAAGCGGTGGTGGTGAAAACCTCCGATCGCCAGTGGCGTTATTCCCGCTTCCCATCGCTACCGCTGTTTGGTCGTGCTGCGCGCGAAAGCCGCATTGAGAGCCTGCACGCCGAGCGTGAAGGGCTGTCCGAACGTTTTGCGACTCTGTCGTTCGACGTACAGAAAACCCAGCGTCTGCATCAGGCGTTCAGTCGCTTTATCGGCAGCCACCTGTCGGTCGCGTTTGAGGACGATCCGGAAGCGGAAATTCGCAAACTGAACACCCGTCGCAATGAACTGGAACGTGCGCTCAGCAGCCATGAAAGCGACAATCAGCAGCAGCAGGCGCAGTACGAACAGGCGAAAGAGGGCGTGGCCCAGCTTAACCGCCTGCTGCCACGTCTGAGCCTGTTGGCTGACGAGACGCTGGCCGACCGCGTGGAAGAAATCCAGGAGCGTCTGGATGAAGCTCAGGAAGCCGCGCGCTTTATTCAACAGCATGGCAACCAACTGGCCAAACTGGAGCCGATCGTTGCTGTTCTGCAGAACGACCCGGAACAGTTTGAACAGCTGAAAGAAGATTATGCCTGGTCACAGCAGGTGCAGCGCGAAGCGCGTCAGCAGGCGTTTGCCCTGACGGAAGTGGTGCAGCGTCGTGCGCACTTCGGCTACTCTGACTCGGCGGAGATGCTCTCCGGCAATAGCGATCTGAACGAAAAACTGCGCGAACGTCTGGCGCAGGCGGAAAGCGAGCGTAGCCGCGCCCGTGAAGCGCTGCGTACCCACGCCGCGCAGGTCAGTCAGTACAGCCAGGTGCTGGCGTCGCTGAAAAGCTCCTATGACACCAAAAAAGAGCTGCTCAACGATCTGTATAAAGAGCTGAAAGATATTGGCGTACGCGCCGATGCGGGCGCCGAAGAGCGCGCGCGTATTCGTCGCGACGAACTGCACGCGCAGCTGAGCAACAACCGTGCGCGCCGCAATCAGTTGGAAAAAGCGCTGACCTTCTGCGAAGCAGAGATGGATAACCTGACCCGTAAGCTGCGCAAGCTGGAACGTGATTACCTCGAAATGCGCGAGCAGGTGGTGAGTGCGAAAGCGGGCTGGTGTGCGGTGATGCGTCTGGTGAAAGACAACAACGTTGAACGTCGTTTGCACCGCCGCGAGCTGGCCTATCTCTCCGCCGACGATCTGCGCTCCATGTCGGATAAGGCGCTGGGTGCGCTGCGTCTGGCCGTCGCGGATAACGAACACCTGCGCGATGTGCTGCGCATGTCGGAAGACCCGAAACGTCCGGAACGTAAGATCCAGTTCTTCGTCGCCGTTTATCAGCACCTGCGCGAACGTATTCGTCAGGATATCATCCGCACCGATGACCCGGTCGAAGCCATCGAACAGATGGAAATCGAACTGAGCCGTCTGACGGAAGAGCTGACCAACCGTGAACAGAAGCTGGCGATCAGTTCCCGAAGCGTGGCGAACATTATCCGTAAGACCATTCAGCGCGAGCAGAACCGTATTCGCCAACTGAACCAGGGCCTGCAGAGCGTGTCGTTCGGTCAGGTCAACAGCGTGCGTCTGAACGTTAACGTGCGTGAGACTCACTCGATGCTGCTGGATGTGCTCTCTGAACAGCACGAGCAGCATCAGGATCTGTTCAACAGCAATCGCCTGACCTTCTCGGAAGCGCTGGCGAAGCTGTATCAGCGTCTGAACCCGCAAATTGACATGGGTCAGCGGACGCCGCAGACCATCGGCGAAGAGCTGCTCGACTACCGTAGCTATCTGGAGATGGAAGTTGAGGTTAACCGTGGTTCCGACGGCTGGCTGCGTGCGGAATCCGGTGCGCTGTCGACCGGTGAAGCTATCGGTACCGGGATGTCGATTCTGGTGATGGTGGTACAGAGCTGGGAAGATGAAGCGCGTCGTCTGCGCGGTAAAGACTTGTCTCCGTGCCGTCTGCTGTTCCTCGATGAAGCGGCGCGTCTGGATGCCCGTTCTATCGCCACGCTGTTCGAACTCTGTGAACGTCTGGAGATGCAGCTGATTATCGCCGCGCCGGAAAACATCAGCCCAGAGAAGGGCACCACCTACAAGCTGGTACGTAAAGTGGTGAACAACCACGAACACGTTCACGTGGTGGGCTTGCGCGGCTTTGCCGCCCAGTTGCCGGAAACGCTGCCAGGCACCGCCGACGCATCGTAAAGTGCCGCCCGGTCGTCCAAAAGCGGCCGCGGGAAATGGCACTTAATCCGAAAACGACACCTAAGGCGACATTTATGTCGCCTTTTTTGTTATCCGTATTTAGCCTAGCGCGCGTTATTATCTTTAGACTTCTTTACATTTGACCGGGCAAAAAAGTTTTTGTCTTTATATACTGAAGGTAAGCCCACGTTACGGGTCTTCGTATATTTAACAGGGGGCAAGGGATGTTGCTGAAAAAAGAAAATGGTCGTCGGTTGTCAGCGGTAAGTTTATGTCTGGCGATGACGTTTGCTCCACTGTTTACCGCTGCTGCGGGCGAGCCAGAACTGGTGCCGTCTGACAGTAGCGCACTGCCTGCAGAGCCGTCACCGGTGCTGCTCCAACCGGGCGCGCAATCGCCCGTGATGGCGAACCTTGTCGGCACTACGCCACTGGCGGAAGGCGCGGCGGCAAAAAGCCGCGCTGAGATCCAGTCGTTACTGCCTGCCGGCTATCAACCCGTCTATATGAACCCGCTGGTGACGCTCTACGCTGCCCGCGAGATGAAACCCATGTGGGAGAACCGCGAAGCGGTTCGCGACTTCCAGCAGCAGCTTGCGGAAGTGGCCATTGCCGGTTTCCAGCCGCAGTTTACCCAATGGGTTGAACTGCTCACGAATCCTAACGTCAGCGGTATGGCTCGCGACGTCGTGCTCTCTGATGCGCTGATGGGCTATCTGCACTTCATTAGCGGTATTCCGGTTCAGGGTAGCCGTTGGCTGTACAGCGATAAACCTTACACCCTGGCGACGCCGCCGCTGTCGGTGATGAATAAATGGCAAATGGCGCTGGATAACGGCTCGCTGGTGCCGTTTATTACCGCGTTGGCGCCGAAGCATCCGCAGTATGCGGCGATGCATCAGGCGCTGCTTGCGCTGGTGGGGGATACCCGCCCGTGGCCGAAGCTGACCTCCACGACGGCGCTACGTCCGGGGCAGTGGAGCAACGACGTGCCTGCACTGCGTGAAATTCTGCAGCGTAACGGCGTGCTGGATACCAGCCCGGCGATCCCGCTACCGGGGGATAACGTTGGCAAAACGAAAAAAGCAGCGAAGAGCGGACCTGCGGCCTACGATCGTCAGTTGGTGGATGCGGTTAAGCGTTTCCAGGCGGCGCAGGGCCTAGGGGCTGATGGGGTGATCGGCGCTTCAACGCGGGATTGGCTTAACGTCTCTTCTGCAGAACGTGCGGGCGTGCTGGCGCTGAATATTCAACGTCTGCGTCTGCTGCCGGGGAAAGTCTCGACCGGGATTATGGTGAATATCCCGGCGTATTCGCTGGTCTACTACCTCAACGGCAACGAAGCGCTGGCCTCACGCGTTATCGTGGGTCGCCCGGATCGTAAAACGCCGATGATGAGCAGCGCGCTGAATAACGTGGTAGTCAACCCGCCGTGGAACGTACCGCCGACGTTGGCGCGTAATGATATCCTGCCAAAACTGCGTAATGACCCTGGGTATCTGGAGCGCCACAACTATACCGTGCTGCGCGGCTGGAACAGTAAAGAAACCATCGATCCGTGGCGCGTGGACTGGTCAACGATCACGCCGTCGAATTTACCGTTCCGCTTCCAGCAGGCGCCGGGTGACCATAACTCATTGGGTCGCTATAAGTTTAATATGCCAAGCTCAGATGCGATTTATCTGCATGATACGCCTAACCATAATCTGTTCCAGAAAGATGCGCGGGCATTAAGTTCGGGATGCGTGCGGGTAAATAAAGCCTCTGATTTAGCAAATATGCTGTTACAGGATGCTGGCTGGAATGACGCGCGTATATCTGATGCGCTGAAGGAAGGTAATACGAGATACGTTAATATCCGGCAGAATATTCCGGTTAATCTCTATTATCTGACAGCCTTTGTTGGCGCTGATGGTCAGACACAATATCGAACAGATATTTACAATTACGATGTCACGGCGCGATCCGGCGCACAAATTTTGCCAAAAGCGGAACAATTAATCAGATAAATGAAGTAGTTCAGGTAATGTAGTGGTCGAATAAAAAGCGTAGATACCAGTCCCGAACGCCTGGGGCTGGTGGTTCTGCGCTACAGGCCGCCTTGACGCTGGCTTTGATGCCCGGTAAGGTGCAATACGTGCGCCAGAAGTGCATATATTTCGATCACATTTACTGACTGTAGACCTGATTATCATGGACAAATTTGACGCTAATCGCCGCAAACTGCTGGCGTTAGGTGGGGTTGCGCTTGGCGCTGCCGCCATCTTACCCACGCCTGCACTTGCGACCCTCTCGACCCCTCGTCCGCGTATTTTAACGTTGAGTAATCTACATACGGGCGAGTTGCTAAAAGCCGAGTTTTTTGACGGCCGAGGCTATATTCAGGATGAATTAGCAAAACTAAACCATTTTTTCCGTGACTATCGCGCGAATAAAATAAAGAGCATCGATCCTTCTTTGTTTGATCAGCTTTATCGCCTTCAGGGATTATTAGGAACAAATAAGCCTGTGCAATTAATCTCCGGGTATCGTTCCCTTGATACCAATAATGAGCTGCGAGCGCACAGCAGTGGGGTAGCCAAAAAGAGCTACCACACGAAAGGTCAGGCAATGGATTTCCATATTGAAGGTATTTCATTAAGTAATATACGCAAAGCAGCGTTATCTATGCGCGCAGGTGGTGTAGGATATTACCCACGTAGCAACTTTGTGCATATTGATACCGGTCCGGTTCGGCACTGGTAACTCTACGCCCGACAGTTCAGATGCGCTGATGTATCTGAACGGTGCTGAGTATAAACAGGAGCAGCATGAATTATCGTATTATTCCGGTCACTGCGTTCGCGCAGAACTGTTCGTTGATCTGGTGTGAGCAAACTAAACTGGCGGCGCTGGTCGATCCAGGCGGTGATGCAGAGACCATCAAACAGAAGGTTGCCGAGGCTGGCGTGACGTTGCAGCAAATTTTGCTGACCCATGGTCATCTTGATCATGTGGGTGCGGCGGCGGAACTGGCACAGCACTACGGTGTGCCGGTGATTGGGCCGGAAAAAGAAGACGAGTTCTGGCTGCAGGGGCTGCCGGCCCAAAGCCGGATGTTTGGTCTGGATGACTGCCAGCCGCTGACGCCGGATCGCTGGCTAAATGAAGGCGATACCGTCAGTGTGGGCAACGTGAAGCTGCAGGTGCTGCACTGTCCTGGGCATACGCCGGGCCATGTGGTCTTCTTTGATAATGATGCGCGGTTGCTGATTTCCGGCGACGTGTTGTTTAAAGGCGGCGTAGGGCGCAGTGACTTCCCGCGCGGTGACCACGCGCAGCTGATTGACGCTATCAAGCGCAAGCTGCTGCCGCTGGGTGACGACGTGAAGTTTATTGCCGGGCATGGGCCAATGTCGACGATTGGCTATGAGCGTCAGCATAACCCGTTCCTGCAGGATGAACTTCCCGTCTGGTAAGAAAACAGAAAAGGCCGCGAATGCGGCCTTTTTTTATGTCTACCCGGAGTCGGCGCTACGCACCTCGTCCGGGCTACTCGCATATTACAGCACGGCGACGATAGCTTCGCACAGTGGCGCCATGTTGTCTGGCGTCATTCCTGCAACGTTAATACGGCCGGAGGCCACGGCATAAACGCCGAACTCTTCGCGCAGACGCAGAACCTGTTCTTTGGTCAGACCGCTGAAAGAGAACATGCCGTTTTGTTTGGTGATAAAGCTGAAGTCACGGTTGGCACCTTTTTCCTGCAGCGTATTCACAAACAGCAGACGCATGCGCTGGATGCGCTGGCGCATATCGGTCAGCTCTTGTTCCCAGATAGCACGCAGAGCGTCGTTGCTAAGGATAGTCGCTACAACGGATGCACCGTGCGCCGGTGGGTTAGAGTAGTTCGCGCGGATAACGGCTTTCATCTGGCTGAAGGCGCGGTCGGCGGTATCGGCGTCGGCGGTCACTAGCGTACAGGCACCCACGCGCTCGTTGTAGAGGCCAAAGTTTTTGGAGAAGGAGCTCGCCACAATCAGCTCTTTGTGCAGTGCAGCAAAGGCACGCAGGCCTTCCGCATCTTCTTCCAGACCGCGAGCGAAGCCCTGATACGCGAAGTCAAACAGCGGCAGCCAGCCTTTCTCAACGGAAAGCTGTGCCAGCTGTTGCCACTGCTCAAGCGTAGGGTCAATGCCGGTTGGGTTATGGCAGCAGCCGTGGAACAGCACTACGTCACCCGCCTGAGCGTCGTTCAGGCTTGCCAGCAGCGCGTCGAAGTCCAGCGCGTGTTTTTCAGCGCTGTAGTAGTTGTATTCGCGTACCTCGAGGCCCGCAGCACCAAAGACGCTTTTGTGGTTCGGCCAGCTTGGATTGCTGACCCAAATGCGTTTCACGTCGGTATTTTTAGCCAGGAAGTCCGCCGCGACGCGCAGAGCGCCGGTACCGCCAGGGGTTTGCGCGGTACGGGCGCGCTTATCGCTAACGATAGGGCTACCTTTACCAAACAGCAGTTCCTGCGTGCAGCGACCAAACTCAGGAATACCATCAATGCCGAGATAATTCTTGGTGGTCTCATTTTCCAGCAGATACTGTTCAGCTTTTTTTACACTGGTCAGAACCGGGGTCTTGCCGGTTTCATCTTTATATACACCAATCCCGAGATTGATTTTACCCGGGCGGTCGTCGGCGCGAAACAGATCGGCCAGGCCCAGAATTGGGTCGGCAGGGGCGGCTGTAATGTTCTCAAACATGACGAGGTTCCATTTATTAGTTCGGGGGAAATCCGCTATCAGGTTAACGGCAGATTTACAAAATGCCAACCGTTAGAGACTAAAAGCGCGAAGGTTTTCAAAAGATACGATCTTCATCTTAGGAACGTAAAAAAGCAGGACCGAAGTCCTGCTTTATAGGCATATAACGAGGAGGGTATGCTGATTAGAACTGGTAAGTTGCCATCAGAGCCATCATGTCGTCGTTGCCGTTGAGGCCGCCAACCACTTGAGCGTAGTTGTCGTTTTTGTTCAGCAGGTTGAAGTAGTAGTCTACTGCTACGTTGAAGTTTTTGTTGAAGTAGTAGGTTGCGCCCAGCTGGATAAATTTAGCCAGGTCTGCATCACCACCGGTAAAGGTGCCTTTAGCGTTAGTTACTGGAGCCAGGTCTTTACCTTTGGTCTGAACGTAGGAGATTGCTGGACGCAGGCCGAAGTCGAACTGGTACTGAGCAACGATTTCGAAGTTCTGAGTTTTGTTAGCAAAACCAGCGTCGCCGGAGGAACCGGTACGAGTCATGTTACGGGTTTCAGCGTAGGTGGTTGCCAGGTAGACGTTGTTCGCGTCGTATTTAGCACCGATACCCCATGCTTCTGCTTTGTTACCCAGATCGTCAGCTTTCTGATCGGTGGTACGGTTAGAGTTGCTGTAAGAACCGATCAGACCGAAGCCTTCACCGAAATCATAACCCAGGGAGTAGCCTACGCCGTCACCGTTAGAAGTTTTAACATCAGTACGTTCGTTTTTACCCTGATACTGGATACCCATGCTCAGGCCGTCAACCAGACCGAAGAAATCGCTGTTGCGGTAGGTCAGCAGACCGGTGCTACGGCTAGTCATGTAGTTATCAACGTAGTTGCCGCCCCAGGTCATACCGGAGAAGGATGGTGCCATATCGGTGAAGGATTCTACGTCGTAAACGATACCGTAGTTACGGCCGTAGCTGATGCTGCCAGCGTCGCCCGCTTTCAGGCCAGCGAAGGCCAGACGGTTTTTGTTAGTCGCTGGGGTGCTTTCAGCGTTGTTCGCCATGAAGCGGTATTCCCACTGACCAAAACCAACCAGTTGGTCGTTGATCTGAGTTTCGCCTTTGAAACCAAGCTGCGCATAGGTTCTGTCGGAGTTGCTGGTGTCGCCGCTGGTGACGAAATCACGCTCAGCGTTCACTTTACCGTACAGGTCCAGTTTGTTGCCGTCTTTGTTATAGATTTCGGCCGCGTTTGCTGCGCCAGCTACCAGCAGGGCAGGGATTACCACTGCCAGGATATTACGCTTCATCATTATTTATTACCCTCATTAGGTTTTTTTTATAGACACTCGCCACTGCCGCCAATTACTTCCGTCAATAAAAATTTACGGAACTATTGATGATAGTTTGGTGTCTTTATGTGTCTGAGAGGCATCTTTCCATTCCAAACGCGCTTTCGCCACCCTGAAAATGCTACAAACATCGAGAATGAGTAACCAAAAGAAATAATGTGTAACATTGTGTGAATTTTAAGGAACTTTGTGAACTATCTCAAAATTCTGAGGTGGGTGCGGGTTAATTGAACTATCACTTATCTATCAATATGAATTTCTTATCTTTTATTTGTATAACACCTTTTCTTATCGCCAAGACCCAAGAGGCAAACTTTTTGCTATGACCTTTTTTAGCCATCCGGATAGCTGTGTGTTTGCTCAAAAAATATGCTAAGGCATTAGTGAAATCTGATCCGCAAAAGTATTGTGGTTATTTTTTGTACTTAATTATTGCGATGAAATGTGCTGTAACAAAGGTCGTTGGGAAGGGGGTTGATGTTTAAGTTTGCTAAATTAAAAAAAGATTTCTTTACGATGGTGGGCAAAAAAAGGCCAGCGCTGAGGCTGGCCTTGTTGGAGCGATAACCTTAGAAAGTGGCGTTACGCGGCGTTCTTGGGAACGGGATCACGTCACGGACGTTCTGCACGCCGGTGACGTAAGCGATCAGACGTTCGAAGCCCAGGCCAAAGCCTGAATGTGGAACGGTGCCGTAACGACGCAGGTCGCGGTACCACCAGTAGTCTTCTTTATTAAGACCCATTTCCGCCATACGCGCATCCAGAACGTCCAGACGCTCTTCACGCTGAGAGCCACCGATGATTTCACCAATGCCCGGCGCCAGAACGTCCATTGCGGCAACGGTTTTACCATCTTCGTTAAGACGCATATAGAACGCCTTGATCTCTTTCGGATAGTTTTTCACAACGACCGGCGCTTTGAAGTGCTCTTCGGCCAGATAGCGTTCGTGTTCGGAAGAGAGATCCACGCCCCAGTACACTGGGTTCTCGAACTGCTTGCCGCAGTTTTCCAGAATGGTGACGGCGTCGGTGTAATTGACCTGCGCAAAATCAGCGGTCACGAAACGTTCCAGACGATCGACAGCATCTTTATCTACGCGCTCAGCGAAGAACTTCATGTCGTCCGCACGTTCGGTCAGCACGGCTTTAAAGACGTACTTCAGCATCGCTTCTGCCAGACGGGCGTTATCTTCTAGATCGGCAAACGCCACTTCGGGTTCCAGCATCCAGAACTCTGCCAGGTGGCGGCTGGTGTTGGAGTTTTCAGCGCGGAAGGTCGGGCCAAAGGTGTAGATTTTCGACAGCGCGCAGGCATAGGTTTCGCCGTTCAGCTGGCCGGAAACGGTCAGGAACGCTTCTTTGCCGAAGAAATCTTTGTCGTAATCGACTTTACCCTGATCGTTGCGCGGCAGGTTTTCCATATCCAGCGTAGAAACGCGGAACATTTCACCAGCGCCTTCGGTATCGGAAGCGGTAATCAGCGGGGTAGAAACCCAGAAGAAACCCTGCTCGTCGAAGAAACGATGCAGCGCCTGCGCCAGCGTATGGCGTACGCGTGCAACCGCACCAATCAGGTTGGTACGTGGACGCATGTGCGCCACTTCGCGCAGATACTCGATGCTGTGGCGTTTTGCCGCCATCGGGTAGGTGTCGGGATCTTCAACCCAGCCGGTTACTTCAATGCTGGAAGCCTGAATTTCAAAACTCTGGCCCTGACCCTGAGAGGCGACGATCTTGCCGGTGACAATCACGGAGCAGCCGGTGGTCAGACGCAGCACTTCCTGATTGTAATTGGGCAGAGAATTATTAATAACGGCCTGTACAGGATCAAAGCAGGAACCGTCATAGACGGCGAGGAAGGAAAAGCCAGCTTTTGAATCTCGGCGGGTACGTACCCAGCCGCGCACGGTGACTTCGCTGTCAACGGCTACGCGGCCCTGGAGTACGTCGGCTACAGGCACAACGCTCATAATAGTCTCTCTATTCGTAGTCCAATAAAAAAATCGTTTTCCCCGGAACGGCGGGGGGATATCTATGTTACCTGTCATCTTCTATCAGACAAGCAGAATTAGCATGGAGAAGGGGTGTTTTCAGAAATAATTAAATAAGAAGGGAGCCATACAGGCTCCCTTTGGTGATTAACTCGCCTTTTTGATCTGCGGAAGATCAAATGCTTTACGTAAAGCGCGAACAAACGCTTTATCGTGACAGATAGTTTTACCCGGGCTATCGGAGAGTTTTGCTACCGGTTTACCGTTGCACTCAACCAGCTTGATGACGATATTCAGCGGTTTCACCTGCGGAATATCACAGGTCAAGCGCGTGCCGATACCGAAGCTTAAGTTAATGCGCGACGAGAAATGACGATAAAGCTCGACGGCTTTGGTTAAGTCGAGGTTATCGGAGAACACCAGCACTTTACTCAGCGGGTCAATGCCCAGCTTCTTATAATGGTTGATGGCTTTTTCGCCCCACTCAAACGGGTCGCCCGAATCGTGACGCAGCCCCTGATAGCGGGTGGCGAATTCTGGGCCAAAATCACGCAGGAAGGCATCCATGGTAATACAGTCGGTCAAGGCAATACCGAGCTGTTCGGGATACTCTTCAAGCCAGGCGGCCAACGCGGCGCGCTGACTGGTGGCAAGGTCAGGGCTGATTTGCTGATGTGCCTGGAACCATTCGTGTGCTTGCGTTCCCATCGGAGTAAGCGACAGACGTCGCGCCAGATCGTAGTTGCTGGTGCCGGTAAACCAGGATTCCTGCTGCAGGCGGCTGACAATTGCTTCTTGTACCTCACGGGAAAAACGGCGGCGGGTACCAAAATCCATCAGCTTGAAGGCGGACATATCGATGTCGGCGGTCAGCTGATTAAAGTCGACCAGTTTACGCTCCAGCATGTCCAGCGCCTGCGGTACACCGTTTTCCGGCGAACGGTAGCGATGAACCAGCTCGCTAATTACCGCCAGTAGCGGAACTTCCCACATGATGACTTCGCGCCACGGGCCTTCAAGGCGAATATTGAGCTTGCCATTATCATTGGTGACGGAGACCTGCTGCGGGTCATAGCGAAAATCACGCAGCCAGTTCAGGTAATCCTGTTTAAAGAAAGGAAGGCCGGAGAGCCAGTGGTACTCGTCATCCTGCAGGGTGAGTGAACGCATGGCTTCGACTTGTTCGCGAATAGCGTCAGCATAAATGCCCAGCAGATCGTCCCCACGGCAGCGGAATTCAGCCGCTACGTTTACGTCGTAGTAGTGGTGAAACACGGCCTGCTGCATATGCAGTTTGTAGGCATCTGTGTCTAGCAGCGAGTGCAGCACAGGAGAAGCGAATTGTGTCATGGTGCGCAGTAGCATCCTCTCACAGGAGCGTTTAGTACAATAAACAACAGGGGAGAATCGCTGGAGTATACCTTGTTTATCGATTTATTGAACCCCGATCACACCATAAGGCACGAAGAGTCACCATGGCGTTTTGTGCGTTATGTTATGTAAATGTATCATTTTTCCCTATTTGACTGGAAAAGATGAAGATTCTGCGTAGCGCGTTTAACACAACAGGAATAGACTGAGGTGACATTTACAAAAGATGCTAAAGGTTTTTTATGACACAACAGCCCCAAGCCAAGTACCGCCACGACTACCGTGCGCCGGACTACCTGATTAGTGATATTGACCTGGCCTTTGACCTGGATGCCGCAAAAACCATCGTGACCGCGGAAAGCCAGGTTTCCCGCCACGCAGCGTCTGATGTACCGCTACGTCTGAACGGTGAAGATTTAACCCTGATCTCTCTTCACGTTAACGGCGAGCCATGGGACAACTATAAAGAAGAAGAGAACTATCTGGTTATTGCGGGTCTGCCAGAACGTTTCACCCTGAAGATTGTGAATGAAATCAGCCCAGCGGCAAATACGGCCTTAGAGGGGCTGTACCAGTCTGGCGAAGCGCTCTGCACCCAATGTGAAGCTGAAGGCTTCCGCCACATTACCTGGTATCTGGACCGCCCGGACGTGCTGGCTCGCTTTACCACCAAAATTACCGCCGATAAAACCAAATATCCGTTCCTACTCTCTAACGGCAACCGCATTGCCGAAGGTGAGCTGGAAAATGGTCGCCATTGGGTACAGTGGCAGGATCCGTTCCCGAAACCATGCTACCTGTTTGCGCTGGTCGCCGGTGATTTCGACGTACTGCGCGATACCTTTAAAACGCGTTCTGGCCGTGACGTTGCGCTGGAGCTGTTCGTTGACCGCGGCAATCTGGACCGCGCGCCGTGGGCGATGACCTCGCTGAAAAACTCCATGAAGTGGGACGAAGATCGCTTCGGCCTCGAGTACGACCTCGACATCTATATGATCGTCGCCGTCGACTTCTTTAATATGGGCGCGATGGAGAACAAAGGGCTGAACGTCTTTAACTCCAAATACGTGCTGGCCCGTACCGATACCGCGACGGATAAAGACTATCTCGACATCGAGCGCGTGATTGGCCACGAATATTTCCATAACTGGACCGGTAACCGCGTCACCTGTCGCGACTGGTTCCAGCTGAGCCTGAAAGAGGGCTTAACCGTTTTCCGTGACCAGGAATTCAGTTCTGATTTAGGCTCGCGCGCTGTGAACCGCATCAGTAATGTGCGCACCATGCGTGGCCTGCAGTTTGCCGAAGATGCCAGCCCGATGGCGCACCCAATCCGTCCGGATAAAGTTATTGAAATGAATAACTTCTATACCCTGACGGTGTACGAGAAAGGGGCGGAGGTTATCCGCATGCTGCACACTCTGCTGGGCGAAACCAACTTCCAGAAAGGCATGCAGCTGTACTTTGAACGTCATGACGGCAGCGCCGCGACCTGCGATGATTTTGTACAGGCGATGGAAGATGCATCCAACGTTGACCTGTCCCACTTCCGCCGCTGGTATAGCCAGGCCGGTACGCCAATCGTCAGCGTACACGACGACTACAACCCGGAAACCGAGCAGTACACCCTGACCATTCGTCAGCGTACGCCGGCGACCGCCGAGCAGGATGAAAAATTCCCACTGCATATTCCATTCGACATCGAGCTGTACGATAACGAAGGCAAGGTGATCCCGCTGCAGAAAGACGGGCATCCGGTGCATCACGTGCTGAACGTGACCCAGGCGGAGCAGACCTTTGTTTTCGATAACGTCTACTTCCAGCCGGTACCTTCGCTGCTGCGCGAGTTCTCGGCGCCAGTGAAGCTGGAATATAAATGGAGCGATCAACAACTCACGTTCCTGATGCGTCATGCACGCAATGACTTCTCCCGCTGGGATGCGGCGCAAAGCCTGCTGGCAACCTATATCAAGCTGAACGTTGCGCGTCATCAGCAGGGTCAACCGCTGTCGCTGCCGGTCCACGTGGCCGATGCGTTCCGTGCGATCCTGCTGGATGAGCACATCGACCCGGCGCTGGCGGCTGAGATCCTGACGCTACCGTCAGCCAGCGAAATCGCTGAGCTGTTCGACATTATCGATCCTATTGCCATTGCGGCGGTGCGTGAAGCGCTGACCCGCACGCTGGCGACGGAACTGGCCGATGAGTGTCTGGTGATTTACAACGCCAACAAGCTCGACAGCTACCGCGTAGAGCATGCCGACATTGGCAAACGCTCGCTGCGTAATACCTGCCTGCGCTATCTGGCGTTTGGCGACCGCGAGCTGGGCGATAAGCTGGTGAGCGAGCAGTACCATCATGCCGATAACATGACCGATGCGCTGGCGGCGTTGTCAGCCGCGGTTGCGGCTGAACTGCCGTGCCGCGACGCGCTGATGCAGGAATATGATGACAAATGGCATCATGACGGTCTGGTGATGGATAAATGGCTGATTCTACAGGCGACCAGCCCGGCGGACGACGTGCTGGAAACGGTACGTAAGCTGCTGAACCACCGTTCATTCAGCATGAATAACCCGAACCGTATTCGCTCGCTGATTGGCGCTTTTGCCGGCAGCAACCCGGCGGCGTTCCATGCGGCAGACGGCAGCGGCTATCAGTTCCTGGTGGAAATGCTCACCGTACTGAACAGCAAAAACCCGCAGGTGGCTTCTCGTCTGATTGAGCCGCTGATCCGCCTGAAACGCTACGATGCGAAGCGTCAGGCGTTAATGCGTGCCGCGCTGGAGCAGCTGAAAGGGCTGGAAAATCTCTCTGGCGATCTGTACGAGAAGATTGCTAAAGCCTTAGCTTAACCAGTAGCCCGGACGAAGCGTGAGCCGACTCCGGGGAGGCTCGGTGGCAATTCCGGTTACATTGATATCGACAAACAAAAACGCCGTAGGTTTTTCCCTACGGCGTTTTTTTTATCAAACATGTTCGGTTAATCGCGCGGAACTTAACGTGGGAACCTGGATGTCCCGCCGATGCAGCGCCTGCCAGAATGTCTCCAGCGCACTGTCCAGTCGGGTGTGCAGATTCGGGCTGAACTGCGGCTTATGTTGATAATCGGTCACCTGGCTATCGTCGGCAAACACGCCCTGCAGGATCTCCTGGGCTTTCAACGCATTCAACACTGGTTTCAGGGCGTAATCCACTGCCAGCATATGCGCCACCGTGCCGCCGGTGGCCAGCGGGAGCACTACTTTGCCTTCCAGCGCGCGCTCGGGCAACAGATCCAGCAGCGCTTTTAATGCGCCAGCGAATGATGCCTTGTAGACCGGCGTGGCGATAATCAGGCCGTCGGCGTGAGCCAACTGCTCGGTTAAGGTTTGTAGTGCTGGGCTGTCAAAACGGGCATGAAACAGATCTTCGGGGGAGAAGTTCTGCAAATGCCAATGGAAAACTTCAACGTCGGCGGCAGAGAGTTTCTCCCGGGCGTACTCCAGCAGGGCGCTGGAGCGAGAAGGAAAACGGGGGCTGCCTGCTAAAGTAATGACGCGCATGGTCTCTCCTTATAACTAAAAACAAACATGAATCTAGAATTGATAACATTTGCATCAGTGTGTCAGAGGGGAAACCTTGGGCGAAATACTTTTTCTGATGATGGATTACCAGAAAATGCATATGCGGAGTGCAGTCGAGGTTGAATAGAAGGAAAACGATTGCGCTTTTTTTGCCGCAGGTCAATTCCATTTCTGAGCGTTATCGCACATAATACGCCCCCGGTTTGCACACCGGGAATCCAGGAGAGTTCATGTACTATCCCTTCGTTCGTAAAGCACTTTTTCAGCTCGATCCAGAGCGCGCTCATGAATTAACGTTCCAACAATTACGTCGCGTCACCGGCACCCCGCTGGAAGCACTCGTGCGTCAAAAAGTGCCGGAAAAACCGGTCACCTGCATGGGGCTGACGTTTAAAAATCCACTGGGTCTGGCAGCCGGTCTGGATAAAGATGGCGAATGTATCGACGCCTTAGGGGCGATGGGTTTCGGTTCCATTGAGATTGGTACCGTCACGCCGCGTCCGCAGCCGGGCAATGACAAGCCGCGTTTGTTCCGCCTGGTCGATGCCGAAGGGTTGATCAACCGCATGGGTTTCAATAACCACGGCGTTGATAACCTGGTCGAGAACGTGAAAAAAGCGCATTTCGACGGAATTCTGGGGATTAATATCGGCAAAAATAAAGATACCCCGGTTGAGCAGGGCAAAGATGACTATCTGATTTGTATGGAAAAAATCTACGCCTATGCCGGTTATATTGCGATTAATATCTCCTCGCCAAATACCCCAGGGCTGCGTACGCTGCAATATGGCGATGCGCTGGACGATCTCCTTTCCGGTATTAAAAATAAGCAATCTGAACTCGAACAAAAGCACCATAAATATGTTCCAGTGGCGGTAAAGATCGCCCCGGATCTTTCTCATGAAGAGTTGATCCAGGTGGCCGATAGTTTAGTTCGCCATAATATTGATGGGGTGATCGCCACCAATACGACATTGGATCGTTCTCTGGTTCAGGGGATGAAAAATTGCGATGAGATGGGTGGCTTAAGCGGTCGTCCATTACAATTAAAAAGCACCGAAATTATTCGTATGCTGTCAGCCGAATTAAAAGGTCAATTACCGATTATTGGCGTTGGCGGTATCGACTCGGTGATTGCGGCTCGTGAAAAGATGGCTGCCGGTGCGTCTCTGGTGCAGATCTATTCCGGGTTTATTTTTAAAGGCCCACCGCTGATTAAAGAAATCATTACTCACATCTAGTATTTTTCCCAGTATTGTGATCCAGGGCTTTATTTCCGGCCCTGGTTGCTTTATATTTTCCTACTGTTGCTTATTTAAACATATTGGTCTTTTATTATTTAAGGCAAAGTAACGCAACGGAAGAACAGGCAATGCATCGGATGCGAATATGACGGGGGAGTAAAATGCGAATTAAACCTGATGATAACTGGCGTTGGTATTATGATGAAGAGCACGATCGAATGATGCTCGATTTAGCCAATGGTATGTTGTTTCGTTCGCGTTTTGCTCGCCGGATGTTAACCCCCGATGCTTTTGCGCCAACCGGATTCTGCGTTGACGATGCCGCGCTTTATTTCTCCTTTGAAGAGAAATGCCGCGATCTGGTGTTGTCAAAAGAACATCGTGCTGAGCTTATTCTTAATGCGCTGGTGGCTATCCGCTTCCTGAAACCGCAAATGCCGAAAAGCTGGCACTTCCGCGCTCATGAAGAGAGCTGGTCTCCGGTAACTGGCGATGCGGCGGCCGTGTGGCTGAGCGACGATGATAGCCAGGTGAATTTGCTGGTGGTAGAACCGGGCGAAAACGCGGCACTCTGTCTGCTGGCTCAGCCGGGTCTGGTTCTCGCTGGGCGCACCATGCAGCTTGGCGACCCTATCAAAGTGATGAACGACAGACTGCAACCGCAGCCGGGGCTGGACGGTTACAGCCTGGAACAAGCGGTTTAAAGTTTCAGCTTCAGCGCCGTTTTCGGTACACAGCTACAGCTGAGAATCGTACCATCGTTGGCTATCGCACTCTTTTTCAGCGGACTGACTTCACCGTCCAACAGCGTCACGCGGCAGCTGCCGCAGATACCTGCGCGGCAGGAGTAAGGGACGCGAATGCCCTGTAGCTCCAGCTGTTCCAATAAAATCTGCTGATTATTCCCGGTAAAACTACTGCCTTCCCAGTCAATTTCAACGAGCGCATTCTGTTGCGTTTGCGGTGCCAGCGCCTCATCGGCTTTCCCTGCGCCGTACACAATGGCCGGGCCGGTGGTGAGAATTTCTACTTCATCACCGACACGAACCACGCCGCTATTGCGGGCAATCAGGTTCTGACCGAAATCCACATCGCCGTTGGCAGGGTTGGTGCGAAACGACTGTAGCGTGCTCAGCGGTTCAGCTGCCGGATGCTTTTGCCCTTTTTCCGGGCTGATGGTGGTGAAGATGCAGCGGCTGCAGGGCTTCACGACATCGAAGACCACGTCGCCAATACGCAGCGTTTTCCAGCCGTCTTCTTCCCAGGCTTGCGCGCCGGTCACCACCAGATTAGGGCGGAACTGTTCCATGCGAACGCTGGCGCGGCAGCGCTGCTGAAGGTCGCGCAGCGAGGCTTCGTTGGTCAGCAGGAAGGGAAAACCGTCGGCAAATGAGAGCGGCACCGCATCGTGACGCTTAACGCGGCGGGTAAGGTCATCACCCAGCCAGCGAAGCTGGACATCGCGCTTAAAGAACGGCGTCAGCCACTGATTGATAGCGTCGGGCGCGATACGCGAGGTAAAATGGTTGCCCCATACTTCGGTTGGCGACGGCTGACCGACGAAATCCGCAAAACGGACTAACGCACTGCTGCCGTCGGGCGCGGTGAGGTGTAAACCATCGTGAAGGACCGCAGGGGTAAAGCGCACCATCGCCGGGAACTGCCGGGCGGTAATAAAGGTGCCATCAGGCTCGGTGATCATGAAAATGCGGTCAAATGCCATCCCGCTAATATCGGCAAAGGCGTGCGTAAGCCCGATGCCGCGCATGGATTTCACCGGATGTATAAAAAGCCGCGATAATGTAGCCACAACGCTGTCCCTGAGTCGAAAATAAGCCTTTAACTTTATGACATGGGGCGCAGATTGGCTATAATGCGCAACAATTTTCTGCGAGTAAAAGTGACGATATGAATTCTCTGTTTGCCAGTACGGCCCGTGGGCTGGAAGAGCTGTTAAAAACTGAACTGGAAGGCCTGGGCGCCCAAGAGTGCCAGATTGCCCAGGGCGGCGTCCATTTCCAGGGCGACACGCAGCTTCTGTACAAAAGCCTGATGTGGAGTCGTCTGGCTTCGCGCATTATGATGCCGCTGGGAGAATGTAGCGTCTGGAGCGATCTCGATCTTTATCTCGGCGTGCAGGCTATCGACTGGACCTCGATCTTCACCCCGGATGCCACCTTTGCGGTCAGCTTCGGCGGTCTGAACGATAGCATTCGTAACAGCCAGTACGGTGCGTTGAAGGTAAAAGATGCGATCGTCGATGCCTTTACGCGTAAAAACCTGCCGCGTCCAAACGTTGATCGTGAAAATCCGGATCTGCGTATCAACGTCCGTCTCAACAAAGAGACCGCCTATATTTCTCTCGATCTGAGCGGCGAAGGCTTACACCTGCGCGGCTATCGCGATCGTACCGGTATGGCACCAATCAAAGAGAACCTGGCGGCGGCTATCGTCATGCGTTCCGGCTGGGTGCCGGGCACGCCGCTGCTCGACCCTATGTGTGGTTCCGGCACGCTGCTGATTGAAGCGGCAATGTGGGCCACCGACCGTGCGCCAGGGCTGCATCGTGGACACTGGGGCTTCAGCGGCTGGGCGCAGCATGACGATGAAGTCTGGAAAGAAGTGAAAGCTGATGCGCAGACTCGCGCTCGTGCCGGTCTTGCCGCCTATGAATCGCGCTTCTTTGGCTCTGACGTCGACAGCCGCGTGGTTGAGCTGGCGCGTAGCAACGCCCGTCGCGCGGGTATTGGCGAACTTATCACCTTTGAGGTGAAAGACGTAGCGCAACTGACCAATCCGCTGCCGAAAGGTCCTTACGGTACCGTTATCAGTAACCCGCCGTACGGCGAACGCCTGGAAAGCGAACCAGCGCTGATTGCGATGCACAGCCTGCTCGGCCGTAACATGAAAAACCAGTTTGGCGGTTGGAACCTGTCGCTGTTTAGCGCCTCTCCGGAGCTGTTAAGCTGCCTGCAGCTGCGCGCCGAGCGTCAGTTTAAAGCGAAAAACGGCCCGCTGGACTGCGTACAGAAAAACTATCACCTGGCTGAAACCACTGGTGAGAAACCTGCCTCGCTGGCGGAAGATTACGCCAACCGTCTGCGTAAGAATCTGAAGAAATATGAGAAATGGGCGAAACAGGAAGGGATCGAATGCTACCGCCTGTATGACGCCGACCTGCCGGAATATAACGTGGCCGTTGACCGCTACGCCGATTGGGTGGTGGTGCAAGAGTACGCGCCGCCGAAAACCGTTGACGCTAACAAAGCGCGCCAGCGTCTGTTCGACATTATTGCCGCGACTATTGCCGTGCTCGGTATTGCGCCGAATAAGCTGGTGCTGAAAACCCGTGAGCGTCAGAAGGGCAAAAACCAGTATCAGAAGATGAACGAGAAGGGCGACTTCATGCAGGTGAGCGAGTACAACGCGCGCCTGTGGGTCAACCTGACCGATTATCTCGACACCGGCCTGTTCCTCGACCACCGTATCGCCCGCCGTATGCTGGGTGAAATGAGCAAGGGCAAAGACTTCCTGAACCTGTTCTCCTATACCGGCAGCGCTAGTGTGCACGCGGGTCTGGGCGGTGCGCGTTCGACCACCACCGTGGATATGTCGCGTACTTATCTTGAGTGGGCGGAACGTAACCTGCGCCTCAACGGTTTAACCGGCCGCGCGCATCGCCTGATGCAGGCGGACGTGCTGGCATGGCTGCGCGATACCGACGAACAGTTCGATGTGATCTTTATCGATCCGCCAACCTTCTCGAACTCCAAACGTATGGAAGATGCGTTTGACGTTCAGCGCGATCACCTGCGTCTGATGAAAGATCTGAAGCGTCTGCTGCGTAAAGGCGGCACCATCATGTTCTCCAACAACAAACGCGGTTTCCGTATGGACCACGACGGCCTGGCTGAACTGGGACTGAAAGCACAAGACATTACCCAAAAAACTCAGTCTCAGGATTTCGCCCGCAACCGTCAGATCCACAACTGCTGGCTGATTACCGCAGCCTGAAAGGAATAAAGAATGTCATTAATTAGCATGCACGGTGCCTGGCTGTCGTTCAGCGATGCGCCGCTTCTTGATAATGCAGAACTGCATATTGAGGATAACGAGCGCGTCTGTCTGGTTGGCCGTAACGGCGCGGGCAAATCGACGCTGATGAAGATCCTCAATCGTGAGCAGGGTCTCGACGACGGTCGTATTATTTATGAACAAGATCTAGTTGTGGCGCGTCTGCAGCAAGATCCACCGCGTAACGTGCAGGGCAGCGTCTACGATTTCGTGGCCGAAGGTATCGAAGAGCAGGCGGTGTATCTCAAGCGCTACCACGATATCTCGCATCTGGTGATGACTGACCCAAGCGATAAAAATCTGCAGGAGCTGGCGAAGGTTCAGGAACAGCTGGATCACCACGGCCTGTGGCAGTTGGAAAACCGCATCAATGAAGTGCTGGCACAGCTGGGTCTGGAGCCGGATATGGAGCTGGCGGCGCTGTCCGGCGGCTGGCTGCGTAAAGCGGCGCTGGGCCGTGCGCTCGTCAGCGCGCCTCGTGTGCTGCTGCTCGATGAACCAACGAACCACCTGGATATTGAAACGATCGACTGGCTGGAAGGTTTCCTGAAAACCTTCAAAGGGACGATTATCTTTATCTCCCACGACCGTTCCTTCATCCGCAATATGGCGACCCGTATTGTCGACCTCGATCGCGGCAAGCTGGTGACTTATCCGGGCGACTACGACCAGTATCTGCTGGAGAAAGAAGAAGCGCTGCGCGTAGAAGATCTACAAAACGCCGAGTTTGACCGCAAGCTGGCGCAGGAAGAGGTCTGGATCCGTCAGGGCATCAAGGCGCGTCGTACCCGTAATGAAGGCCGCGTTCGCGCTCTGAAAGCGATGCGTAACGAACGTAGCGCTCGCCGTGAAGTGATGGGCAGCGCGAAGATGCAGGTTGAAGAAGCGTCCCGCTCCGGCAAAATCGTCTTTGAGATGGAAGACGTTAACTACCAGGTTAACGGCAAAGTGCTGGTAAAAGACTTCTCGGCTCAGGTTCAACGTGGTGACAAAATTGCGCTGATCGGCGCTAACGGTTGTGGCAAAACCACGCTGCTAAAATTGATGTTAGGTCAACTGGAAGCCGATAGCGGGCGTATTCACGTTGGCACCAAGCTGGAAGTGGCCTACTTCGATCAGCACCGTGCAGAGCTGGACCCGGACAAAACGGTGATGGACAACCTCGCCGAAGGGAAGCAGGAAGTGATGGTTAACGGTAAGCCGCGCCACGTGCTGGGTTACTTGCAGGACTTCCTGTTCCATCCGAAACGTGCGATGACCCCGGTTCGTGCGCTATCCGGCGGTGAACGTAACCGTCTGCTGCTGGCAAGACTGTTCCTGAAACCAAGTAACCTGTTGATTCTCGATGAACCAACCAACGACCTGGATGTCGAAACGCTCGAACTGCTCGAAGAGCTTATTGACGGCTATCAGGGCACCGTGATGCTGGTCAGCCACGACCGTCAGTTTGTTGATAACACCGTCACCGAATGCTGGATCTTCGAAGGTGAAGGGCGCATTGGTCAATATGTCGGCGGCTATCACGATGCGCGCGGCCAACAATCGCAGTCACGGACGCATAAACAGGCGAACGAGAAAAAAAGCGCGGAAGTGGTTCAGCCAAAAGCAGAAACTGTCAAACGAGCAAGTGCCAAACTAAGCTATAACCTGCAGCGCGAACTGGAGCAACTGCCGCAGAAGCTGGAAATGCTGGAAGCGAATCTGGAAACTTTACAGGCTCAGGTCGCTGATGCATCGTTCTTCAGCCAGCCTCACGACCATACGCAAAAGGTGTTGGCCGATCTGGCTCAGGCTGAGCAGGCGCTGGAAGAAGCGTTTGAACGGTGGGAATATCTGGAAGCGCTAAAAAACGGCGCCTGATTGAGGAGTTTTCATGTGCGATCAACATCATGCAGCACAGCATATCCTGTGTTCACAATGTGACATGCTGGTGGCGTTACCGCACCTGGAGCACCGACATAAGGCGACTTGCCCACGCTGTGGTACAACATTAACCACCGCGTGGGACGAGCCGCGGCGCCGCCCGACGGCCTATGTACTGGTCGCGCTCTTTATGCTGCTGCTGGCCAACCTGTTTCCCTTTATCAGTATGAACGTAGCGGGGGTCAGCAGTGAAATTGAGCTGTTGGAAATTCCGAGCGTCATGTTCTCGGAAAATTACGCCAGTCTTGGCACTTTTTTCTTACTGTTTGTTCAGCTCGTTCCCGCATTCTGCCTGATTACGATTCTGCTCCTGGTTAACCGTGTGCGTATGCCGCATCACCTGAAGGCGATTTTGGCACGTATTCTGTTTACCCTGAAAACCTGGGGCATGGCGGAAATTTTCCTCGCCGGGGTGCTGGTGAGTTTTGTGAAGTTGATGGCGTACGGCGATATTGGCGTCGGCAGCAGCTTCCTGCCCTGGTGCCTTTTTTGTCTCTTGCAGTTGCGAACTTTCCAGTGCGTGGATCGTCGCTGGCTGTGGGACGATATTGCTCCGATGCCTAAGCTTGAACAACCGCTAAAACCCGGCGTGACCGGTATTCGTCAAGGGCTGCGTTCTTGCGCCTGCTGTACGGCAATTTTACCCGCCGACCAGCTGGAGTGCCCACGCTGTCACAGTAAAGGGCACCCCCGACGTAAAAATAGCCTGCAGTGGACAATGGCCCTGCTGGTGACGTCGATTTTGCTTTATCTCCCGGCCAACATCCTACCCATTATGATAACCGACTTACTGGGCGACAAAATGCCGTCGACCATTCTGGCTGGGGTGGTACTGCTCTGGAGCGAGGGGTCATATCCGGTGGCGATGGTCATCTTCCTCGCCAGTATTATGGTGCCGACCCTGAAGATGATTGCCATCGCCTGGCTGTGTCTGGACGCCAACGGCATGAAGCGTAAACACCGGGACAGTGAACGCATGCATCTGATCTACGAAGTGGTGGAATTTGTTGGCCGCTGGTCAATGATTGATGTCTTTGTTATTGCGGTGCTTTCGGCCCTGGTGCGTATTGGGGGCTTAATGAATATTTATCCGGCGATTGGCGCACTGATGTTTGCGCTGGTCGTCATAATGACCATGTTCTCGGCAATGACGTTTGATCCACGATTATCGTGGGATCGGGAACCTGAATCAAGCCATGAGGAGTCGTAAAAGCATGGAAACCAAGAGTGGGGAGGCAAAGGTGCAGAAAGTGAAAAACTGGTCTCCCGTTTGGATCTTCCCGATCGTAACGGCGCTGATTGGTGCCTGGATCTTATTTTATCACTACAGCCATCAGGGGCCGGAGGTGACGCTTATCACCACCAACGCTGAAGGTATTGAAGGTGGTAAAACGACGATCAAAAGCCGCAGCGTTGACGTAGGGGTTGTCGAAAGCACTACGCTGACCGACGATCTAACGCACGTAGAAATTAAAGCGCGACTGAATTCCGGCATGGAAAAGCTGCTGCACAAAGACTCGGTATTCTGGGTCGTGAAGCCGCAGATTGGTCGTGAAGGCATCAGCGGGTTAGGTACGCTGCTGTCGGGTGCCTATATTGAACTGCAGCCGGGCTCTAAAGGTTCTGAGCTGAACAGCTATCAGTTACTGGATTCACCGCCGTTGGCACCGCCTGATGCGAAAGGCATTCGTGTGGTGCTTGATAGTAAAAAAGCAGGGCAGCTCAGTCCGGGCGACCCAGTGCTGTTCCGTGGCTATCGTGTAGGGTCCGTTGAGACGAGTACTTTTGACCCGAAGAGTCGCACTATCAGCTATCAGTTGTTTATCAGCGCGCCAAACGATCGACTGGTGACCAGCAACGTACGTTTCTGGAAAGACAGCGGCGTAGCGGTCGATCTGACCTCCGCTGGGATGCGCGTAGAAATGGGCTCGCTGTCGACGTTGTTTAGCGGTGGCGTCAGCTTCGATGTACCGGAAGGTATCGAGCTTGGCCAGCCGATTGCGGAGAAGTCAGAGTTCAAACTGTATGACGATCAGAAAAGCATTCAGGATTCACTCTATACCGAGCATATCGATTACCTGATGTTCTTTAAAGACTCTGTTCGCGGGTTGCAGCCTGGTGCGCCGGTTGAATTCCGCGGCATTCGCCTTGGTACCGTGGCACAGGTACCCTATTTTGTTCCAGGTTTACGTCAAGCGTTGAATGATGACTATCGTATTCCGGTGATGGTCCGTATTGAACCCGAACGTCTGGCTAGCGAACTTGGAGAAAAGCCTGATGTAGGCGCTCATCTGACGAGTCTTATCCAGCGCGGCCTGCGTGGAGCGTTGAAAACGGGTAACCTGGTGACCGGTGCACTTTACGTGGATCTTGATTTCTATCCAAAAGAGAAACCTGTTAAAGAGATGCCTGAGTTTGGTGGTCATCAGATTATCCCAACCGTCAGCGGCGGCCTGGCGCAGATCCAGCAGCGCCTGATCGATACGCTCGATAAGATTAACAACCTGCCGCTGACCCCGATGGTTGAGCAGGCGACGAATACGTTGACCGAAAGCCAGAACACGATGCGCCGCCTGCAGACGACGCTGGATAATCTGAACAAGATCACCGCCAGCCAGTCCGCTCAGCAGCTGCCAGCCGATATGCAGAAAACGCTGCGTGAGCTGAACCGCAGCATGCAGGGCTTCCAGCCGGGCTCCGCCGCCTACAACAAGATGGTGGGCGACATGCAGCGTCTGGATCAGGTTTTACGTGAGCTGCAGCCGGTGCTGAAGACGCTGAATGAGAAGAGCAACGCGCTGGTATTCGAAGCGAAGGATAAAAAAGATCCAGAGCCTAAGAGGGCGAAATAATGAAAAAGTGGTTAGTACTGGTCGCAGCCTGCCTGCTGGCAGCTTGCAGCAGCACAGAAAATAAAACCTATTACCAGCTACCGCAGGCAACGGGTACGGTGCAAAACAGCGCCAGCGCAAACCAGCGCCTTCTGTGGGTAGAAAAGGTCAGCATTCCTGATTTCCTTGCGGGTAGCGGTGTGGTCTATCAGACCAGTGATGTACAGTATGTGATTGCCAGCAATAACCTGTGGGCGAGTCCCCTGGACCAGCAGTTGCGCACAACGCTGGTGGCGAACCTCAGCAATCAGCTACCGGGCTGGGTCGTCTCCTCGCAGCCGCTAGGCAGCGACCAGGATACGCTCAATGTCTCGGTAAATGGCTTCCATGGCCGTTACGATGGCAAAGTTATCGTGAGCGGGGAATGGCTGCTCAACCATCAGGGCCAACTGACTAAGCGTCCGTTCCATATTGAACTGGCGCAGCAGCAGGACGGCTATGATGCCATGGTGAAAGTGTTGGCGCAGGCCTGGAGTCAGGAAGCGACCTCGATAGCGCAGACTATCAATCGGTAACCATAAGTAGAATTAATTGTTCTAAAGACCGCCGATGGTGCAAAACCTCGGCGGTTTTTTTGTCTCTACGCTCAATTGCTTACTTAACCCACTTCACATTTTTTGTACAAATGTTCTTCTGAGTAGCTCACAAATATGACATTGGTATGAATTCTGCGCATTGACGGGGGAATGGTTTAGCGGTATTCGTATTATGTGGCTGCACACTTTGTAACCACTGTTTTCTTTTCCACCAGACCAAGATATGAGGGAAACGAGGCATGAAGAGACAAAAACGAGATCGCCTGGAGCGGGCACATCAGCGTGGGTATCAGGCCGGGATTACCGGACGACCAAAAGAAATGTGTCCATACCAGACCATTAACCAGAGGTCTTACTGGCTGGGAGGCTGGCGAGAAGCCATGGAGGACAGGGCGGTAGTCGCCTGACACTGTCTCTTTAAAAAGAAACCTCCGCAGTGCGGAGGTTTCGCCTTTAGATTCACAATACTACCCTGTCGTCAGTTCTATCTGACGACGAACAGCATCAGAATGCAGAGGTGTCCTGGAACAGGCCCACTTTCAGATCGTTAGCGGTATAGATCAGACGACCATCAACCAGCACTTCGCCATCCGCCAGACCCATGATCAGACGACGGTTAACAATGCGCTTGAAGTGAATACGGTAGGTCACTTTCTTCGCAGTTGGCAGAACCTGACCGGTGAATTTAACTTCACCCACGCCGAGCGCACGGCCTTTGCCTTCGCCGCCAAGCCAGCCGAGGTAGAAACCAACTAACTGCCACATTGCGTCCAGACCCAGGCAGCCTGGCATTACCGGATCGCCGATAAAGTGGCAACCAAAGAACCACAGGTCAGGATTGATATCGAGCTCAGCTTCAACATAACCCTTGTCAAAGTTGCCGCCGGTTTCGGTCATTGAAATGACACGATCCATCATCAGCATGCTCGGAGCTGGTAACTGCGGGCCTTTCGCGCCAAACAGTTCACCGCGACCAGAGGCAAGAAGGTCTTCTTTTGTATAGGATTCGCGTTTATCTACCATGTTTTCAGTAAGCCTTATTTTGAGTTCGGGACGCAGGATAGCTAACACGTGTACGCTGAACAAGTCCGATCAGTTGGAAGCTGAACGATTTAACCAGCGTAACGGCCACGGATAGCGGTAGCGAGGCTCCTGCTGCGTAGCTTGTGCGATGCGTTCCTGAATAGTTTGCAACAGCGTCTGCCCTTCACCGTCCCAGTTCAGCTGTGTGAGAAGCGGTAGTGCATCAGTCACATCATCAATAGCCCAGATGGAGAATTCTCCGGCCTCAACCGCTTCCTGCACCTCGGTTGCGAGGCTCAGGTGGCGCACGTTAGCAGAAGGGATAATGACCCCCTGCTTGCCGCTCAGGCCGCGCTGGGCGCAGATAGCAAAGAAACCCTCGATTTTTTCATTCAGACCGCCAACCGGCTGGGCGCGACCAAACTGATCGACAGAGCCGGTCATGGCAATGCTTTGGTTAATCGGCACGTTTGCCAGGGCGCTGATAAGCGCACAGAGCTCGGCCATGGAGGCGCTGTCGCCGTCGACTTCACTGTAAGACTGTTCAAAGGTGATGGAGGCGGAAAACGGCAGTTGCTGTTCCAGATCCAGCTCGGCCATTAAGAAGGCCTGCATCAGCATCATCCCTTTGGCGTGAATGTTGCCCCCGAGTTCGGCTTTACGTTCGACGTCGGTAAATTCGCCGTCTCCGATGTGTACCACGCAGCTAATGCGCGAAGGTTCACCGAATGGGCGAGGGTGGCCAGGGAAATCAATCACCGACAGGGCGTTGATCTGGCCGATACATTCGCCTTCAGTTTCAATCAGGATCTGCTCCAGCAGGATTTCGTCCTGCATACGTTCGGCCAGGAACCCTTCACGCCACTGACGCTGCACCAGCATCGTTTTCAACTGCTCGGCATTGATGGTGTCGTTTGTGGTAAACGGCGCAGCTTCACGCAGCTGACGGCTAATCCACAGCGGGCAGAGCGGCATGACCTCCTGGTCGCCGCTGTAACGGGCACCTTCCTGCATCAGAAGCGGCCAGGCGTCGGCTGCAAGTCCAGGCAGCGATTTCTCACGCGCTACGCCGGAGACCCATTGACACCATTGTCTGAGGGCTTCTTCATCCGTTAGCTGCAGGCTGTCTTCAAATTCGCTGTACAGCGAGGACTCGGCCAGTTCGGGCTCCATCTCCTGGAAGTCTGCCAGCGATTCACGCTCACCGACCAGCATGACCTTCAGCGTTAACGGCATGGAAGGGATACTCACCGGCAGCGGACGCGCATCATCAAAGGTCAGCCAGTCGAAGCGCTGCTGGGTAACGATGTTTTTTAAACGCATCCACAGGATAGGCTGCGACATCAGCGTGCGCAAAGAGAGGATCAGAATGCCGCCATTGGCCTGATGCACCAGGCCTGGCTGCAGGCTGATTTCGCCATTAAATTGACGAACGCAGCCAAAAAGTTGTTCTGCTTCGACCCAATCGGCAAAAATGATGGGGCCGAGGCTTGCGAAATTGTCATCTGCGCTATGGGCTGGTTGCATTGTTACTTTGCCACCAACAGCCTGGTAATCAACGCCTGTCAGGGCGGATTCCTCGCTATTGCGCAGGGAGAGGGCCGTTTGTGAAAGCAACTGCAGGTACTCTTTTTCTTCTGGTGCTTTGACCAGCAAGAACGGAGAGATTCCTTGTGGGTGCAGAAATTGCTCCAGCGCGTAGTGTAAACGGGCCTGGAGTTCGCTGAATAATGCGTCGTTTTCTGAGGCTAAATCAGGCTGGGCAAATAGCGCCTGGTATGCTTCAGTCGCGGGGGCGAGAAAGCGCCGGGAAAGAGTATTTATAGTCAATGTCGCTATTTTTAGTCAGATGTAAAGTGCGTGATTATACCTGATGCCGCAGGGAAGCTCACGGAGAATAGGGAAGTATATTTGAGCGCTAGCTTTATCCGTATCACAGTTGCAGATTTCTTCTCAGCACATCGAGAAAAAACTGTTATCCTGAAAAGAGTTACACGGTCACACTGAGATCGCAATGAAATATCAACAACTGGAAAATCTTGAAAGCGGCTGGAAGTGGAAATACCTGGTGAAAAAGCATCGGGAAGGTGAGTCCATTACCCGTTACATTGAAGCCAGCGCCGCGCAAGAGGCTGTCGATGTTTTGCTAAAACTGGAAAATGAACCGGTTCTGGTGAATGACTGGATAGCTCAGCACATGAATCCGCAGCTGGTGAACCGTATGAAGCAGACGATTCGTGCGCGACGTAAACGTCATTTTAACGCCGAGCATCAGCATACCCGTAAGAAGTCCATCGATCTGGAGTTCGTCGTCTGGCAGCGCCTGGCAGGGCTTGCACAGCGTCGTGGCAAAACCTTGTCTGAAACGGTTGTTCAGCTTATTGAAGATGCCGAGAATAAAGAAAAATATGCAACGAAGATGTCCAGCCTGAAGCAGGATCTGGAGGCGATGCTGGGTAAAGAGAAGTAGGCGAACTCGCTACGTTCATGTTGGTTGCTACAGATTCAGACCAAAAAAAACCCCGCAGAGCGGGGTTTTTTATTAGACGAGAACTTAAGCCTGAGGCTGAGTTACAACGTCTTTGCTACCTTTAACTTCGATCTCTACGCGACGATCTGGAGCCAGGCAGTCGATCAGCGCAGCTTTCGCTTTCACGCCGTCACAGGTGTTGCCAGTAACTGGGTTAGATTTGCCCATGCCACGTGCGGAGATTTTGTCTGCTGGGATACCTTTAGATACCAGGTAATCAACAACGGACTGTGCACGTTTTTCGGACAGACCCTGGTTGTAAGCGTCAGAACCGATACGGTCGGTGAAGCCCAGAACCACTACAGAACCTTCTTTAGGATCCAGGTTGCTCAGCTGGGAGTACATCTGATCCAGAGCTTGCTGACCTTCTGGTTTCAGCGTTGCTTTGTTGAAGTTGAACAGAACGTCAGACTTCAGAGTGAAGTGTTTGGTCTGTACTTCTGGAGCTGGAGCCGGAGCTGGAGCGATTACTGGAGCCGCTGCATCCTGCTGGCCGAAGCGGTAGGAAACGCCTACGCTCAGCATGCCGTTGTCAGGACGTACGCCAACGCTGTTTGCGTCGCCGATGTTGTTAACCCACTGGTATTCCAGACGGGTAGCGATGTCACGAGTAACAGCCCACTCAACGCCGCCAGCGAATACTGGGGAAACGCCGGTGTCGTGGTTGTCACCGATTTTGTTGTTGCTGGAATCAGCGCGCCATACCATGCCGCCCAGACGGGTGTAGATGTCCAGGTCGTCGGTTACTGGGTAGCCCAGTTTAGCAGTCAGCTGTACGCCCTGAGCTTTCAGTGCGCCATTGGTCTGGCTACCGGTATATTCCATACGGCCCAGCCAGTCGTAACCCATTTCGAAACCAACATACGGGTTAACCTGGTAACCACCGAACGCGCCTGCGCCCAGCTGGCTGTTGTGGGTAGAACCGTTGTTGTTCAGGTCACTCTGGTACCAACCGGTGTCATGGAACTGGGACCAACCCAGTTTACCACCAGCATACCAGGTGTTGTCTTGCGGAGCGGCCTGCGCTACAGAAGCGAAGCCTGCCAGTGCCACTGCAATCGCGATAGCTGTCTTTTTCATTTTTTGCGCCTCGTTATCATCCAAAATTTGCCATGAAGTTCTAAATAGACTCACGGTTAAATCCTTCCACCGGGGGCGTGGCTTAATAAAATACTCAGCAGATAACTGCGGTTAAGCTTGAGCACCCCTGGCGATGTAAAGTCTACAACGTCGTTCAAAACTTACAAGTGTGAACTCCGTCAGGCTTATGAAAAAAAAAGAGTTGTATATGCAATATTTAACAAATATGTCGAAAAATTAATCGATATAAAATACCGCGAACCGCACCAGACAAGCGTTCTGTCTAAAATCAGTCATAAAATCGTGAAGATAAAAAGACAGCAAAAAAAATCCCAGGAATAATCCTAATTTCACTCAATGATACAAATTGGAGTGAATTTTTAGCCCATTAAATTGTCCTGTTGAATGAGATGCAGGCTGAACTGGTCGCATAATGAGCACCATCGCGTTACCTTCCTCCGCAGCACGTTGTAATCGGGCATGTTCTTCCGCTGATAATTCATCCGTCAGCCAGCCGATAACCACACTATAATTTCCGGTACGGGATGCCCGAACCATAGAATCAAGCATATCGTAGGGAGACATCTGGCGCAGTTGCATAACTTTCGTTAGTGGCAGACCGGATGACTGTACCCACTCGCGGCTCAACTTTTGTTGCGGCGTTAGCCAAAGCTGCCAGCGGGACTGCTGACCGAGCTGCTGCAGCAACGGTAGAAGTAATAGCTGCGCCATCATCGGCTGATCTTCCCGATAGAGGACTTCGCTGATCAAAGCAGCAGACGGCACTTTTACAGGCGTAAAAGTATGGGAAGCGGAAGTCGTCACCGCAGCAGAAGAATGATTTACAACACCAGAAGTATACATAGTTAATCCAGCCCTGTGGGTTACTGTATGAATATACAGTACTACCCCAAAGATTAAAGATCAACCTCATTTTCTGAAAGCAACTCGCAAAAATGCACTCTAAATGCCCCTGAGGGCAAATTCATCTTGCCGTGCCGAAAGAACGCGCCTATGTTGCTTATTATGCCTTCCATTAACAAATCTAATGCATCCATGTCCATGATTATTAAGGATTAATCATGAAAAAAATATCATATAAACGGATTTATCAGTCCCAGAAATATTTTTCGCTGTTGGGCAAAATTAAGTCACGGGCGCTGTTCGGCGGCTATAGCCTTGCCGTCAACAATGCCGTGTTTGCAATGGTCTCTGAAGGGGAGCTGTACCTAAGGATGTGCGAGGAGAGTGCGCCATACCAGGCTAAACATTCGCCGCCATTATTAACGTTACGCAAGAGAGGGGGTTCACAGCAGTTAAAGTATTTCCATGTCGACAGTATGCTTTGGTCCGATCAGCCGACGTTATTACAACTGGGGCAATTCTCACTGGCAGACGCACAGAGGGAGAAAAATCAGCAGGGGCCGCTGAGGATAAAAGATCTACCCAATCTCTCTTTTCATATGGAACTGTTGCTGAGTGAAGCGGGCATTAAGGATGTTCGAATGCTACAGCAGATAGGCGCGGAAAAGGCGTGGTTAGCGCTTCGACGCATTCGCAAACAGCTCAGTATTAATGTGCTGTACTCATTGGAAGGCGCGATCGCTGGCGTTCATGCCGCAGCGCTCCCGGCGCAACGGCGACAGGAGCTGCTGGAATGGGCATTGGCCTATGCCCATGATGCTGACGTTATGCCATAACCTGCTTTTGCAGGCGGCAGATTTCAGGTAACAACGAAATCATCAGGCCAATTTGTTGTAACACTAATGGCTCTTTGCTGTCCGGGCGAGGATCGAGATGTTGGATTCGCGCGGCTAAACCGCTTAATGCTAGCTGCACCCGCGCTTCATCAGAAGGCTGGTGGTGCAGCGCGTCATCGACGTAGCACACCGCATCGTCCAGAAGAGCCAGAATTTCCGCCGTCGTCAGTTTTTCCCGATGGGCACCCAAAGCGGAAATATAGCTGGTCAGAGTATGGTTCAGACACAGCAGACGAAACGCCGTTTCCCGCATTTCGGCGGTGACTTTCGGTTCGCTTGACATGTTTGAGACCACTGAGGCCAGTTCGGCATCACGGTTATGGGCATCTCGTCGCGCTATTCGATACGCCAGGCGGTTGTCTCTCCCCTGGTGGTATTGCTCAAGAATTGCATCCAGATAGCGGCAGTTGGCATCTACCGCGCGTTCCAGCACGCGAGGTAGGTTGCGGAATTTCCAGTCCGGCCAGATAAAGCTGACGGCGACCCAGGCTATACCGCAACCAATCAATGTATCCACCACGCGCGGCAGCGCCACTTCAAAGCCTTCACCGAGCAGGTTAAAACATAGCAGCACCAATAACGTGATAAACATTGTGGCGTGCGCATACTGAACGTTGCGAAAGGCAAAGAACAGTACGCCGGTGACAACAATCAGTGCCAGTTGGCCCTCAAGCGAAGGTACCAGCCATAGTATCGGCAACCCAAGCGCCACGCCGACTAACGTACCGATGATACGCAGCGCCAGGCGGTGACGGGTGGCGTTATAGTTGGGCTGGCAAACAAACAGACTAGTGAGCAGGATCCAGTAGCCATGCTCTAAACCGGTAAACTGAATAAACGCATAGCCTGCGCACAGCACCAGCGACATACGCACCGCATGACGAAATAGCGCCGATTCCGGCGACATATTGCGGCTCAGGCGTGAGCGAATATCGGCAAAACCGTGCAGGCTATCGTCCGCCAGCAGGGTTTCCGTTTCACTTTTTGCCTGCGATTGCAGTTGTTCAGACTCGATGGTTGCCAACTGCGCATCGATGGCGCGTAGGTTGTTGAGTAAAAAGCCAAGCGCTTTCATCTGTTCTGGTGCGGCACCGCTGGCGCGAACGCGATCTAACGCTGCATCGAGATGGGAAAACGCGCGCTCGAACCGGGCGTCATGCTGGTAGGGTGTACGCAGCAAAATGGCTTTTGCCAGATCCTGACAGGCTATCGATTGCATGGAGAGCAGGCGCTGGAAGCGGAACATCACGTCGCTGTAGCGGAAGGTATCTCGCAATGCCTGGTACTGGATATGTGATGAACTGGCTCGTTCATGAATATCCTGGGCGACAAAATAGTAGTGCAGCGTTCGGCGAGTGCTGCGCTGCCCGCGGTCACCGCGCAGGCGCGTTAATAGAGACGCTTTGGTTTGATTGAGCGTCGCCATTAGCTGCCCATTCGCCAGCGCCAGCTCATACAGCGGTGCCTGGTCTTCATCATCGAGGTCCGGGTCAAACAGACGCGACTTTAGCTCAAGATAGCGGGAAAGCTGCTCATAGCTGCGGGCGAGATTATCCTGCAACGGACGAATAGGAAAGATCAGGTGCCCGGTTAGCGTCAGCACGTTATACCAGACAGCGCCGGCAATCAGCAGCACTGGCTGTTGATACCAGTGCGCGTAGAGCGAGACCCCAAGCATGGTGTAAATGGCAATCAGCAGCGCACCAAAGGCGATGGTCGCGTAGCGTTGCCCCAGGCCGCCGAGCAGAATAAAGCCGATGGTCGAAATGGTTAAACCCAGCGCAAACAACCACGGCCATGGAAACAGCAGCTCGACCGACGCAGACGCGATAAAGAAACAGATAAGGGTGATCACCAGGTTGCGCAACCGCCCGGTAAGTCTGTCATCAAGGTCGGTCAGCGCCGCAGCAACCACGCCCAGGGTGAGCGGAATAGTCAGTTTGGCATCGCCCAGCCACCAGGGCAGTGCGGTAGTGCCAACGAGCGCGATAAAGATTCTGGCGTTGTAGAGCCAGGTACTATTCCATGTATAGCGGCGAAGCAACGGGCTTAGCATAGCGATTAGTCGTCCTGATTACTGAAAACGGCGGCGTGCATTGGCTTCACGCGCCGCGCGTGCCACTTCCACTGGCACTACGCGTCGGCCCACCGGCCAAAGGGCGATGGCGGCAATTTTAAAGTTAGCGATACCGACGGGGATACCAATAATGGTGACACACTGGGCTATTCCGGCGACGATATGCGTCAGACATAGCCACCAGCCAAACAGCACGAACCAGACGATATTCAGCACGGTCCCACCTGCGTTCATCACGCCGTTTTTGGCTGCAGGGTCCAGCTCATCGACATGAACGGCTTCGTTGCCGTAAGGTAATAACGACAGTTTGGTTATCTCCCAGCAGGAGCGGGTAAGCGGCAGCGTGATAACCAGAATGATGCTGACCAGCGTCGCAAACAGCCAGCCCAGCGTTGTCAGAAATCCACCTAATACAAAATTCAAAATATTCAGAACTGTACGCATAAATCCCCTGTGCTGCGTTGTGAATAATAAGACCTGATGATTGTAACGTTTTTTTGCGCTGGAGCACCTATTCTCTGGCGGTTACACTGTGAGGTATCGAAAAAGTCAGGATTCGACACAACATGGAATTAAAAGCAACGACGCTGGGCAAGCGCATGGCGCAGCACCCCTACGACCGGGTTGAGATCCTCAATGCGGGCGTCAGAGTTTCCGGCCCTCAACATGAATACCTCATTCCTTTCAACCAGCTCCTTGCGATTAACTGCAAGCGTGGCCTGGTGTGGGGGGAGCTGGAGTTTGTGTTGCCTGAGGACAAAGTTGTGCGTCTGCACGGAACTGAATGGGGAGAGACGCAGCGCTTTCACCGTCATTTAAGCGGGCTCTGGCAGCAGTGGGGCGTGGAGATGAGCGAAATTGCTGCTGAACTGCTCGAAAAGCAGTTGGCGATTATCGCTGGCAGCAGTGTGGAAACGCAGTGGCTCACGCGTCAACAGGCGAAAAAGATACGCGAGCAGATAATGCAGGCGCTGGAAGGTTTACCGCTGCCGACCGATCGCCTCGAGGCATTTGATAACTGCCGCGAGCCGTGGCAGCAGTGCCAGGCATGGTTCGCAGATAAAGAGAGTGGGCGTGCGCTGCATAATCAGCGTTATACCGATGCCATGCTCGAGCAGTACCATGAATTTTTCGAACAGATAGAGTCATCGCCGCTGAATGCCTCTCAGGCCAGGGCGGTGGTAAACGGCGAGCGTTCGCTGCTGGTGCTGGCGGGGGCTGGCAGTGGTAAAACGTCCGTGCTGGTGGCACGCGCGGGCTGGCTGCTGGCGCGCGGCGAAGCCTCTGCTGAGCAAATTCTGCTGCTGGCTTTTGGGCGCAAAGCGGCGCAGGAGATGGATGAGCGCCTGCAAACGCGCCTGCATACCGATGCTATTACAGCGCGAACCTTCCACGCACTGGCGCTCCATATTATTCAGCAGGGCAGCAAAAAAGTGCCCGTGGTTAGCAAGCTAGAGAATGATACAACTGCCCGTTATACGCTTTTTACCCAGTGCTGGCAGCAGCAGTGTCGGGAGAAAAAAGCTCAGGCTAAGGGCTGGCGGCAGTGGATACAGGATGAACTGGGCTGGGACGTTGCCGAGGGGAATTTCTGGGAAGATGAAAAGATCGTTAAGCGCATGGGCAGCCGCCTCGACCGCTGGGTGAGCCTGATGCGCATGCACGGCGGCTCGCAGGCGGAGATGATTGCTGGCGCCCCGGAAGAGGTACGCGATCTGTTTGGCAAACGCGTTAAGCTGATGGCTCCGTTGCTGAAAGCATGGAAAACGGCGCTGAAAGAAGAAAACGCCGTCGACTTCTCCGGGCTTATCCATCAGGCCATCAATATTCTGGAAAAAGGGCGCTTTGTCAGCCCGTGGAAGCATATTCTGGTTGATGAGTTTCAGGACATCTCCCCGCAGCGAGCCGCTTTGCTGGCAGCGCTGCGCAAACAGAATTCGCACACCTCGCTCTATGCCGTGGGCGATGACTGGCAGGCAATCTATCGCTTTAGCGGCGCGCAACTGTCGCTGACAACCGCCTTTAATCACTATTTTGGTGAAGGCGATAACTGTGCGCTCGACACCACTTACCGTTTCAACGGTCGTATTGGCGAAATTGCCAATCGCTTTATTCAGCAGAACCCTCATCAACTGAGTAAACCGCTCAACAGCCTGACGGCAGGCGATAAAAATGCGGTGACGCTGCTTGAGGACGATAAGCTCGATGCGCTGTTCGATAAGCTCAGCGGCTATGCCACCGAGGATCAGCGGATTCTGGTACTGGCGCGCTATCACCATCTGAAACCGGCTGCACTGGAAAAAGCGGTGACCCGCTGGCCGAAGCTGAATATCGATTTTATGACCGTTCACGCCAGCAAGGGCCAGCAGGCCGATTACGTTATCGTGCTGGGATTACAGGAAGGGTTTGATGGCTTCCCGGCGCCCGCGCGGGAGTCGATTATGGAACAAGCGTTGCTGCCTGCGCCGGAAGATTTCCCGGATGCCGAAGAACGTCGTTTGCTGTATGTGGCGATCACCCGCGCGCGTCTGCGCGTCTGGTTACTGTTTAATGCTAAACAGCCGTCACCGTTCGTCGATATTTTGAAGCAGCTATCGGTGCCAGTGGCACGTAAACCGTAAGATAAGCCGGAGTCGCTGTTGCGACTCCGGGCCTGGCGGACGCTTATTTCAGGCGTTCGGAGAGGTAGCGCTGATAGTCGGGGATCAGAATATCAACCGGCTCGCTAAAGTTCGGTGACTGGATGATAAAGTCGGCGGTGGACGCATTGGTGGCAACCGGGATGTTCCAGACGGTTGCCAGACGCAGCAGCGCCTTAACGTCCGGGTCGTGCGGTACGGCGTTTAGCGGGTCCCAGAAGAAGATCAGGACGTCAATTTTACCTTCAGAAATCAGTGCGCCAACCTGCTGATCGCCGCCCATTGGGCCGCTCAGCATAGCTTTCACTTCCAGACCGGTGGCGCGTTGCACCAGGTTACCGGTGGTGCCGGTAGCTGACAGCGTATGCTGTGCCAGGCAATCCCGGTGGCGCTGCACCCATTTCATCAGCATATCTTTGCAGTGGTCGTGTGCCACCAGAGCAATGTGTTTACGCGCCGGTAAGGTGCGGGTCGTCAGTTCCATAAAGCCATTCCCTAAGTGTGTAATCCAGACAGATTACTGCAAGCAAATCAGCCTGCAAGCTCTGAATCGCAAAAATTTGACGCGCGACATCAGCGTGCTCGCGTACACTTAATCTATTAGCCAGGAGGATAATGATGACAGAAAATGATATTGCCAACATTTTGACCAACACCCACACCATTGCGCTGGTAGGGGCGAGCGATAAACCTGACCGCCCGAGCTATCGGGTGATGAAATACCTGCTGGATCAAGGCTATCGCGTGATCCCGGTGTCACCGAAGGTGGCTGGCGGTACGCTATTGGGGCAGAAGGGCTACGCCACGCTTGCTGATGTGCCAGAGAAGGTCGATATGGTGGATGTGTTCCGCAATTCCGAAGCCGCATGGGGCGTGGCGCAGGAGGCGATTGCGATTGGCGCCAAAACGCTGTGGATGCAGCTTGGGGTGATTAACGAACAGGCGGCCGTGCTGGCGCGCAACGCGGGTCTGCAGGTGGTGATGGACCGTTGCCCTGCGATTGAGATCCCTCGTTTGGGCCTCGCGAAATAAAGATGTTCACCGTCACTTCATAACAAAAAACCCCGCAATGCGGGGTTTTGTCATTAATGCGGCGACTAGTTACGCAGCCGCGGTGCCTGTAGCTGTCGGCGGATGGTACGCGCCAGTTCATCCATCGTAGGTTGCTCTGGGTGATCTTCTCTCGGTTCGCTGCTCAACTGGGCTTCGGCCAGATAGGTGTGCACCGGCTGGCCTTCGTCGTCTTCCATCACCACGTGATACCACGGCAAAGCACGAAGCTCGTCGCTTGCCGCCAGATCGTCGGGGTCAGGATCGTCAAGTGAGTAAACCGGGTCGATATCTACCACCACGCCCAGGTAGCCCAGCAGGGAATGACGCACCTGCTGGCCAATACCGAATTTGCTGGTAATCATCATACTCACCTCCCGGGAAATGGCGTTATCTCTGTATCTCTACATATATAGACACCATTTCGCTTTTCAAGTTACATGACGCGGCAGGCAAATCCTTTCAGGTACAATCCTTCCGGGTAGGTTGCAATCACCGGGTGATCGGCTGCCTGACGGAACTGCTCTATAAATTGTACATCACGACCGGCATCAATTGCGGCATCGGCGATGATTTTCTGGAATAAATCCGTCGTCATCAGGCCGGAGCAGGAGAAGGTCAGCAGCACACCGCCTGGATTCAGCAGTTGGATCGCCAGCATATTGATGTCTTTATAGCCGCGGCAGGCGCCCATCAGCTGGCTTTTATTTTCCACGAATTTCGGTGGATCCATGACGATCACATCGAACTTCTCGCCCTGGTCGCGGTATTTACGCAGCAGCTTAAAGACATCGTCGCGAACGAATTCGGCTTTGCTCAGGTCCAGCTTGTTCAGCTCGACGTTTTGACGTGCAACGTCCAGCGCTTCCTGAGAGGTGTCCACGCTAGTCACCTGGCTGCAGCCGCCCATCAGCGCGGAAACCGCAAAGCCTCCGGTGTAGGAGAAGCAGTTCAGGACGCGTTTATTCGCCACGTAGCGACGCGTTGCCAGACGGCTGTCGCGCTGGTCGAGGTAATAACCGGTTTTATGGCCACCCTGGATATCGACCAGCAGCTTCATGCCGTGCTCTTCAATCGGCAGCAGGGCAGGTGGCAGCTCGCCGGTCACTGGCCCTTGGGTCAGTTCCATGCCTTCTTTTTTACGTACGGCAACGTCGCTACGATCGTAAATCGCACATTGCGGATACAGCGTTTGCAGGGCGCTAATCAGCGCCGCACGCTGGTATTCCGCACCGGCACTCAGCAGCTGCAGCACCAGGAAGGAACCGAAGCGGTCGATAGTCACGCCCGGCAGGCCGTCAGACTCACCGGCGATCAGACGGTAGCTGTCCAGCCCGTCTTTCTGCGCCAGCCAGTCACGCCAGGTTTGCGCCTGCTGAAGACGACGTACGAAGAAGTCGATATCGATGGTTTCGTTGGCGTCGAATGTCCACACGCGAGCGCGGATTTGCGACGCTGGAGAATATGCGCCACGGGCTAACCATTTACCCTGATGATCAACAATATCAATGGTCTCACCGAGGCTAGCTTTGCCTTCCATGCGAGCAACCGCACCGGAAAAGACCCAGGGATGACGGCGCAGCAATGATTTTTCGCGCCCTTTGGCTAACACTAAACGTACACTCATAGTTTTTTATCTGACTATATAGGAAGGGATCAGGCTGCATTTTCCCGACTTCGCTGCACAAATGCAACGAACAGCGGAAGAATGTCAGGGCAATTGGCGGTAGAGTGGGGTTAATCGTCTGAACCATACCGGAGGAGAACCGCATGGATAGATGCGTGATTTGTTGGGTTTACGGCCAGGTACAGGGCGTAGGCTTTCGCTTTTTTACCCAGCAGGAGGCTGCGCGCCTTGGCCTGCGCGGCTATGCGTTGAACCTGGATGATGGCAGCGTGGAGGTTGTGGCCTGCGGCAATGATGAACAGGTTGAGAAGCTACTGGCATGGTTAAAAGCGGGCGGGCCGCGCAGCGCCCGGGTTGATAAAGTTCTGGCCGAACCTCATCAACCCGAAAAAGCGTGGAGCAACTTCAGTATTCGCTATTAAATGCACTTCACAGGCTTAGGCAGGCCCGCGATTTTGGTGGCCTGCTTGGCCGGGCCTTTCGGGAACAGACGATACAGATAGCGACTGTTGCCTTTCTCTTCGCCGAAGGTGTTCGCCATCGCTTTAACCAGCATACGAATCGCCGGCGAGGTGTTGAACTCCAGATAGAACGCACGCACAAAACGCACCACTTCCCAGTGCTCAGGGCTCAGCGTAATGCCTTCATTGGCGGCAATCGCCTCTGCCAGCCCTTCGCTCCATAGTGTGGTGTCTTTGAGATAGCCTTCGCTATCGGTCTCAATTTCGGTGTTTTCGTAGATAAGCATAATATTTCACGCAACAAACAGATGGCGGGAAGTGTAGCAAATAAAAAGGCCCCGCATAAGCGAGGCCTTGAGTCCGTTGAGTCGGGGTTAATCGCGGCTTGCGAAGCCCAGAATGCTCAGCAGGCTGACAAAGATGTTGTACAGCGAGACGTACAGGCTAACGGTAGCACGGATGTAGTTGGTCTCACCGCCGCGGATGATGTTGCTGGTCTCATACAGGATGGCACCGGAAGAGATCAGGATAAACACCGCGCTAATCGCCAGGTGCAGGGCAGGCAGCTGCAGGAAGATGTTTGCCACCATACCAATCAGCACCACCACGATACCGGCCATCAGCATACCGCCGAGGAAGGACATGTCCTTACGGGTGGTCAGCACGTAGGCCGAGCAGCTAAAGAACACCAGCGCCGTACCGCCCAGCGCCATCCCGATAACGTCACCCATGCCCGCAGACAGATAGGCGTTCAGAATTGGCCCCAGGATATAGCCCAGGAAGCCGGTGAAGGCGAAAGCGGACAGAATACCCACCGGCTTATCGGCCGTTTTATAGGTCAGGAACATTAACCCGTACATGCCAACCAGCGTCAGGATCAGGCCCGGAGACGGCAGCATCAGCACGGTGCTGGCCGTGGCGGTAATGGCGGAAAACGCCAGCGTCAGGCTCAGCAGGAAATAGGTGTTACGCAGGACTTTATGTGTGCTCAGCAGCGATGAGCGGTCACGCGATGAAGTAATTATGCGATCCATGAGTCACTCTCTTATGACAGATGTTATTAGTGGCATAGAATAAGAAATCTCTCTTTTATTCCCAAATGATTTTACCCATCTTTACTCTGCCGAATCAGGGTATTACTGGTCGGTCACAGATTCTATCAATAAAGCCAGAAAGAGCGAGATCAATCTCTTATAGGTTGTTGAAAGCCCTTGCGTTATCACCGCTTCATGCCAAGAGTGAAAAGGGTTATAACGACAAGGCAATGGAAATGAAATTAAAACACAATAACAACATCACGATCGCGCTACTGGCGCTAGGTTTAAGCGGTGCTGCACAGGCTGCAAACGTACCGGAAGGTACTGCGCTGGCGGACAAACAGGAGCTGGTGCGCGGCAACGGCAATGAACCTGCTTCACTTGACCCGCATAAAGTGGAAAGCGACGTTGAGTTTAACATCCTCAACGATCTGTTTGATGGGCTGGTGGCGGTGAAACCCGACGGCAGCATTGAGCCAAGACTGGCGGAGTCCTGGGACAATCAAGACAACACCGTCTGGACGTTCCACCTGCGTCCCGGTATTACCTGGTCGGATGGCTCTGCGATTACTGCGCAGGATGTCGTCTGGAGCTGGCAGCGCCTGGTTACCCCGGCCACCGCGTCCCCTTACGCCAGCTACCCGGGCAATATGCATATTGTGAATGCGGCGGATATCGCCTTAGGTAAGAAAGCCCCGGACACCCTCGGCGTGAAGGCGCTGAACGATACCACAATCGAAGTGACCCTTAATCAACCAAATTCCGCCTTTCTCGCCATGCTCGCGCACCCGTCGATGGTCCCGCTGGATAAAGTCCTGATAGGCCGCTTTGGTGATAAATGGGTGAAGCCGGAGCACTTTGTGGGCAGCGGCGCTTATACGCTCTCGCAATGGGTGGTTAACGAGCGCATTGTGGCCGAGCGCAACCCGCGCTACTGGGATAATGCGAAGACGGTAGTCAACAAGGTGACCTATCTGCCTATTCGTTCTGAAGCTTCTGATGTAAACCGCTACAAGGCTGGGGAAGTCGATATTGTTTATACCTTACCGATTAACCAGTTCAGCCAGCTGAAAAAGACGCTCGGCGATCAGGTGGACGTTAAGCCACAGCTGGCCACCTATTACTATGAGTTCAACACCACGAAACCGCCGTTTAACGATGCTCGCGTGCGCCGCGCGCTGAATATGGCGCTGGATAAAGACATCATCGCCGATAAGGTGTTGGGGCAGGGGCAGCGCCCGGCGTGGGTGGTGAGCCAGCCAGATATTGGCGGCGTGAAGCTTCACGGGCCTGAATACGCCTCCTGGCCGCGCGATAAGCGTCTGGCTGAGGCGAAAAAGCTGTTGGCAGAAGCTGGGTTTAATGAAGCGCACCCGCTGTCGTTCAACTTGCTGTACAACACCTCAGAATCGCACCAGCGCATCGCGATTGCGGCGGCCTCAATGTGGAAGAAAAATCTCGGCGTTGAAGCCAAGCTCCAGAATCAGGAATGGAAAACCATGCTGGATGCGATGCATACCGGTAATTTTGACGTCGTGCGCTACGCCTGGATTGCTGACTACGATGATGCGTCGACGTTCCTCAACACTTTCCGTACCGGCGACAGCGAGAATACGGCGAAGTACAGCAACCCGGACTACGATGAAGCGCTACGCGACGCGGCGAAGACGCAGGATGTTGCCCAACGTGCGCGTGATTACCAGAAAGCGGAAGATCTACTGGGGCGAGATGTACCGGCAATTCCGGTCTATCACTATGTGCGTACGCACCTGGTGAAACCATGGGTTGGCGGCTTCACACCGGATAGACTGGGGAATTTCTCCACGAAAGATATCTATATCAAAAAGCATTAGGCGGAAATCAGAGGAATAAAGCGTTGGTAAAATAGCCATTTTGTTGTTTTTTCAGGCGAATAACAGCATTTTGACTGTTTTTCAGGCAAACGAACGTTTTGGTGCTTTACAGGTCCGTTCGGGATGTTTATAGTGCGCCTCATTGGAAGCGTGGCCGAGCGGTTGAAGGCACCGGTCTTGAAAACCGGCGACCCGAAAGGGTTCTAGAGTTCGAATCTCTACGCTTCCGCCAATTAAAAGAAGGGGTTACCGAAAGGTAACCCCTTTTTGCTTTGGTGTGTTGGGACGGACTTTGAATATTCAGCACAATATCAGCTACGCAACCCTTTGGATTAGTTGGAGATAAACCATGAATGCCAAACTGAACAAGTTCATGCAAATGGCGTTTAACAACTCCAGCGCCAATGAGGCCGCACAGGCATTGAAAATGCTGGCCAGTGCGATGCAAGAGCAGGGCGTAAACCCGGCAAGCCTACTGCAAATAAAGAACGACTCCGCCAGCGGCGAGTTGTTAGCAGAGTTGCGTCGTGAGCTTTCCGTTCTCAAAGCGGATTACAACGACATGGTCGACCGCTATAACACCGTAGTTCGCGCCCATAAGGCCCGCGGTGAGAAGATTGCCGCTCTGGAACTGTCGTTATCCGAGAACGGTATTGCAGCGGCACAGCAGGAAGAATCTGCTGCATCGGAGGGGTCTATTGCTGACCAAATCCGCAAAATGAAGAGTGGCACGGCCGATCTGGTTCACCACCCGAAAGCAAAGGCCACGCGACGCCTGTCCGAGGAGCTGGCGGCGCAGAATGAGCAATTTAAAGGGCACTGGAACTACCAGGAACCCAGCCAGAGCAGCAAGTATGGTGATGCACATTATAGCTATAATTACGGCGATACCCTGCATATGTGGATCAGTAAATCGGAAACCAGCGACGGGTTTACAGTGAGTCTCGCGACGTTTGGTCCGCGTGGAGGCAAAAAAGACAGCAATTATAAATCGTTTAGCGACGAGGCCTCATTGATGGACTGGTTGCTGAAAGCGTGGGGGGTGTTGAAGTGAAACGCCTATCTAATACGCTGAGAATTTAAGTAACAGTCAATATTCTGTAATGATAATCCTCCCTGGCTGTGTAAAAACGGGTTAAGTGCATTGATGTACTGCACAGGCCCACAATCTTTCAGAAGAAATGTCTTTTCCATTTCTGACTATAGTCTACATGACACACTTCAAATATTGACCTATAACTTATTCACACTATGTCTACTATCATTGTTGGTGATAGCTCATGGCTATTAAATGTTTTATTTTTAAATGATCAAATAATACGAGGCTGGAAAAATTTCATTTAATTCTCGCTGGCGTTAACAGTGCGGAGACGCTTGCTGGTTAAAGATAAAGCCTCTGGGACGGTGGCCGAATAGACCACCAAAAATGGTGATGGCGAAGGAATGGATATGCGTAAACTTCTCTGGGTTGTTGGTCTGGTGGCGTTGTTGTCGGGATGCGGTGATGACGGGGTTTATGGTACGTGGAAGAACGCCGGGACGGGGCTAGTGATTAAGATTGATGAGAAAAACATCAAGTTCCCTGGGGTGGGAAACCTTGCTGTCGACAAATGGGATGTCAGCAAGGATCAACAAACCTATGTCGCTCACACGACGTATAATAATATTTCGATTGAAAAATCGAAAGGTGGCATCATCATTATGGGCACCGAATATCAACGTGAATAAACCTATTTAATTATCATGAGAAATAAAAAGCAAATGCGAGAATGCATTTGCTTTTACCTATTTGCTGACGGTTTTTTTTAGTTGTCTACTGACCTATATCACATCACCGGTATCGCAATCGTACACGAATAAAAGCCATGCAACGTGGTCACAGATTGATGATGACGTAAGCATTAAAAGCCGCTCAGTGTTGGAGTTCCCCTTACCCTTGCGCCCAGCTTCTCGCAGCCCCGAAGTCCCCTGAAGAAGCATCTTTACCGCAGCGCGCCTAATATATTTGTCAGGTATTTCTCATACTAAAATATATTCCAGGTACCATGGTGGTATTAATTATTATTCTGGAATAACGCAATAATTGTTAAATTTCATGCCTCGTTGAGGCACATAAGGATAAGTTCTGTTACGGTCTGCAATGTAAACTGTTTGTTTATTAAAAGACCGTGAATATTATGATTTTAGTTAATTTATTTTTACGCTGCTTCTTTTTATCGCTGGCGACCGGCGCTGCTATTTTATGCCTGCATATTGATGTCAATATTCTCAAAAATAGCCTGTCTGAAGTCTCGCTCACCGAGATTGTTCAGGAGACTATCCTCTTGCTTATCGTCCTGATCCACCTCGTGGCGGCACGTAAGCAACCCGATATGCGCCAATGTAATACCCTGATTGCCGGCTTCTTTATGGCCATGCTGATCCGCGAACTCGACGGCATTTTTGACCTGATCCACCACGGCAGCTGGGTATGGTTTGCACTGGCAGTCAGTATTACGGCGCTTATCTACGCGTTTCGACAGCCTCAGCGAGTATTACATCAACTCACTCTGTATACAGCAAAACCCGCCTTCGGGATTATGCTCGTGGGATTATTGGCCACGCTGGTGTTTTCTCGCCTGTTTGGCATGTCGTTGCTCTGGCACTCCCTGTTACAGGATGGCTACGTTCGGGAGGTGAAAAATATGGTGGAAGAAGGGACGGAACTCTTTGGCTATATTCTCTGCCTGGCGGCATCGGTGGAAATATTCCGTCGGCAGAAAGCAGGCCACCGTTAAATTATTCCACCCAATAAATCATCGCGTTTACGGGCCTCCTATGGGAGGCCTTTTTTGTACCCGTCTCCGGGGAAAGCACTAACCCAGAGCAAGTGACCGGCGTTTTCGCAGAGGGCACCGTTTTATGCGTGAAAGAGGTCTGAAGAGTAAGCGTATGTTTTGCGCCGCTTAATAATTGCAGGTAGGATGCTTCGCGGCAGTTTTATCCCTACGCAGAATGACGGGAAAAACCGCGCGGGTTGTCCTGGATAGGCGTTCCGTATTCATTCGATAACCTTATGCATTCCATACATCAGACAGGTACAGGGTAATAATGGAAACACAACACTCACAGGCCGCGGAGCAACGCGCGGCAAAACGAAGCTGGCTGAACGCCCACGAAGAGGGTTATCACAAGGCGATGGGTAACCGACAGGTACAGATGATCGCCATCGGCGGCGCTATCGGTACCGGTTTATTCCTCGGCGCAGGTGCGCGTTTGCAAATGGCAGGTCCGGCGCTGGCGCTGGTTTACCTGGTTTGCGGCATCTTCTCGTTCTTTATTCTTCGCGCGCTGGGCGAGCTGGTACTGCACCGCCCGTCGAGCGGCAGCTTCGTCTCCTATGCCCGTGAGTTTCTCGGCGAAAAGGCCGCCTATGTGGCGGGCTGGATGTACTTCGTCAACTGGGCAATGACCGGTATTGTCGATATCACCGCAGTCGCGCTCTATATGCACTACTGGGGCGCGTTTGGCGACGTGCCGCAGTGGGTGTTTGCGCTGGGCGCGCTGGCGATTGTCGGCACCATGAACATGATTGGTGTGAAGTGGTTCGCCGAGATGGAGTTCTGGTTTGCGCTGGTGAAAGTGCTGGCGATTGTGGTGTTCCTTGTCGTCGGGACCGTCTATCTGGGCAGCGGCAAACCGCTGGACGGCAATGCTACCGGCTTCCATCTGATAACCGACAACGGCGGCTTCTTCCCGCACGGCCTGCTGCCTGCGCTGGTGCTGGTACAGGGCGTGGTATTTGCTTTTGCCTCCATTGAACTGGTCGGTACCGCGGCGGGCGAGTGTAAAGACCCGCAGACCATGGTGCCGCGCGCCATCAACAGCGTTATCTGGCGCATCGGCCTGTTCTACGTGGGTTCGGTGGTGCTGCTGGTGCTGCTGCTGCCGTGGACGGCCTACCAGGCGGGGCAGAGCCCGTTTGTGACCTTCTTCTCTAAGCTCGGTGTGCCTTATATCGGCAGTATCATGAACATCGTGGTACTGACGGCGGCGCTCTCCAGCCTTAACTCTGGCCTCTACTGTACCGGGCGTATCTTACGCTCGATGGCGATGGGCGGTTCCGCACCGAAGTTTATGAGCAAAATGAGCCGCCAGCACGTGCCGTACGCAGGCATTATGGCGACGCTGGTAGTCTACGTGGTGGGCGTGTTCCTGAACTATCTGGTGCCGTCTCAGGTCTTTGAAATCGTGCTGAACTTCGCTTCGCTGGGCATTATCGCTTCGTGGGCGTTTATCATGGTGTGCCAACTGCGCCTGCGTAAGGCCATTAAAGAAGGCAAGGCCGCGGACGTGAACTTCAAGCTGCCGGGCGCGCCGTTTACCTCCTGGCTGACGCTGCTGTTCCTGCTGAGCGTACTGGTTCTGATGGCGTTCGATTATCCGAACGGCACCTACACCATCGCCTCGCTGCCGCTGATTGCTATTCTGCTGGTGGCCGGATGGTTCGGCGTTCGTAAACGTGTAGCGGAAATTCACAGCACCGCACCGTAATCTACGATAAGGCCTGACGTTGTCAGGCCTTTTTCCTGGCGGCTAAAAGCTCATGGCTAATCCCACGCCATAGCCGCTGGTGCCGTTGCCAAACATATAGCGCGCCACCAGCCGCGTGCGGGTAATAAAGACCGGGTACTTACTGCTGTCCATCTCAATCCCAATCCCGACCGAGCTCAAACTATCAAACCCTAACGTGCCGCGTTGTTCGCCGAGGTACTCGGTATGCGCCCCTTCCAGCACATAGCGCACCGGGCTTTTCAGCAGCGTCCAGTCGAAAAGTGGGGCGCGACGGCGCAGATAAAGCCCGAGGTTTTGTGCTGTGGCGCTGCCCTCAACGGCGCTGGATGTGTTGCCGAAGGTTTGCAGATTCATGCCCGTATAGCGCAGTTCAATGTCAATATCCTGCGCCGGGGAGACCAGTTCATAGTCGAGCATTAATGAACCGCCCAGGCCATAGGCATTGAGCCGGCCGCCGTCGAGAAAGTCATACTCGGCGTTGCGATGCCGCTCCAGCGCCCATTTCCCGACCCGCAGATCGCTCGCCATGGTGCCGAGCATCACGTTGGCAATCGGACGCAGTACCAGGTTGCCGCCCCAACGGTCGCGGTGCAGGCTGAAATCCCAGCCGATACCGCCGGTGGCCGTCAGGCTGTTCCATTTGGTCGGAATACGTCGGCTTTGGTCACCATCGCTGATGACGAACTGCGGATCGTAGCGGCTGTAGCCCATCGCCCCTTCGAGATAAAGCGGAAAAGTGTCGCCCATCGTTGCGCCACCGCCAAACTGGGTGATCGACAGCTCGGTTTTATCGTCGGAGCCCGAGCCGATATTGAGATCGCTGGCGGTAATATCCGGCACAATCATGTAGCTCATCAGCGTCAGCACCGCATCGGCCCGCTGTTTAATGCGCTGTCCGTCCGCCGCTTGCAGCGCGGTGCTGAAGGTCAGCGAAGTCAGCAGAAGCATGAACATGCCGGGAAATGCCGCGATCATGGTCGGTGCAGCCTCAATCGGGTGATGATGGATTAACTATAGAGCAGGAACCCGCCTCAGTAAGACAAAACCTTACACTCGCGGCCTTGCGCATTGTTGAGGATTGTTTATGATTCGGCTGTTCTGAAACGTCTGGTAATTTATGCGTAATCGTCAGCTTCTTGCTAAAGGGTTCTTGATAGTGACCTGCCTCGCCATGGCGCTTTGCCTGGTGCAGCGGGCGGTCTATCTGCACCATTTTCTTGAGCAGGTCGGCAACCCGGTTCAGACTCTCTCCACGCCGGCAACGGACGAATCCCAGGTTGGGCCTTCACCGTGCCAGCTTAGCGCCAACTCGCTGTTGTGCGCGCAGCCCGTTTTCTTCGACGGCGCGCTGCCTGCCGTTATCATCTTCCTGGCCCTGATTCAGCTATTCGCTGAAGTGCGTACGTTTGTCTTCCGCGACGTGCCCAGACGGCCGCCCACGCTTCGCATACACCTCAAAAACTGCGTTTTCCGTGAATGAATCATCGTCCTGACGACGATTGATTATTTAATTCACGGAGAAAAAACATGTTGAATATCTTCAGGGGATTACTCCTCCTGTTGCTGGCCTGCGTGGGTGCCGCTCACGCTGCCGATACCGGGTGGCTTACGTCCCCGCAAAATGACCACGCTAAGATTCGTTTCCAGGCGGAAAGAGGGCAGGACCGCCTGTATGGCTTGCTGACCGTTGAGCTACAGTCCGGCTGGAAAACCTACTGGCGATCGCCGGGAGAAGGGGGCGTGGCGCCCGAAATTCACTGGAAAAACGGTGAAAAGGCGCAGTGGTACTGGCCGGTGCCGTCGCGCTTTGATATTTCGGGGCTGACTACCCAGGGCTACCATAACCGGGTGGTGATCCCGATGATCATCACCGGTAATCCGGGGGATGTGCTGGACGGCACGCTGACGCTCTCGACCTGCAGCAACGTCTGTCTATTAACGGACTACCCGCTGCATCTTGATTTTAACCAGCCGGTCGACGGCCAGTTTCAGGATACGTTCGAGCAGGCAATGCGCACTATCCCGGCGGACAAGGGTATTTCGGAAGATCTCGCGGCGCACCTTGAGGGCGATCGTCTGGTGATCACCGGCACCACTGCGGGGACGTGGCGTTCCCCGGAAATCTATTTTGACCCGATGGACGGCGGCATTATTCCCGGCGACCCGAGTATCAAAATGCACGGCGCGGAGCTGGTTGTGAGTGCGCCGGTGACGGACGAGTGGGGCGAAAAACCGGCAACACTCGCGGGGAAAACGCTCTCCTTTGTCCTCACCAGCGACGGCAAAGCCCAGCAAACCACTCTGACGGTAGGGGCCGATCAGACCGCCAATGCGCCCGATGCAGCCAGCGTCAGTATCGTGCAGATGCTGCTGTTTGCATTGCTCGGCGGGTTTATCCTCAACCTGATGCCCTGCGTGCTGCCGGTGATGGGGATGAAACTGAGCGCGGTGCTCCACGCCGGGTCGGATACGCGCAGTATCCGCCTGCGATTCCTCGCGACCAGCGCCGGGATCCTTGTCTCCTTTGCGCTGCTGGCGACGATGGTCACGGTGCTGAAGCTGACCGGCGCGGCACTGGGCTGGGGGATCCAGTTCCAAAACCCGTGGTTTATTGGCCTGATGGTCGCCGTCACCTTTATCTTCGCGCTAAACCTGTTTGGCACCTTTGCCGTACTGCTGCCGTCATCCATGGTCGGCAGGATGGCAACCGCCGGTGGCAACGGGATGTTGGGCAGTTTCTTTGAGGGGATGTTTGCTACGCTGCTGGCCACACCGTGTTCAGCGCCGTTCCTCGGCACCGCTGTGGCCTTTGCGCTGGGGGCACCGCTTCAGGATCTCTGGCTTATCTTTATCGCGCTTGGTATCGGGATGGCGATTCCCTGGCTGTTGGTGGCGCTGCTGCCAAAAACCGCCGCGCTCTTACCGCGTCCGGGACGCTGGATGGCGATGCTGAAAACCATTCTGGCGCTGATGATGCTGGCTTCAAGCCTGTGGCTGGCGTCGCTGCTGAGCCTGCATTTGGGTGACCGGGTCAGCGATATGGTCATTCTGCTGCTGGCCATTGTGGCGCTGGTGGCCGTTATATTCACTGGCCCGCGCAGCGGCGCGGCGTTCTATCTGGCGGTGATTCTGCTCACCGGCCTTGGCGGCTACCAGCTGCGCGGGCTGATTCAGTCGCCGTCAGCCTCGTCCACCGAGGCCAGCGCGGACATTCGCTGGCAGCCGCTCAGCGAAGCGGCGATTGATCAGGCGCTTGCGCAGGGCAAACGCGTTTTCGTGGATATCTCCGCCGACTGGTGCGTGACCTGCAAAGTGAATGAAATGCGCGTGCTGAACCAGCCGGAGATCGTCGCGGCGCTGAACGCCCCGGATGTGGTGGCGCTGCGCGGTGACTGGAGCAAGCCTTCCGCATCGATCGCCGCCTTCCTGCAAAAGCGCAACCGCTACGCCATCCCCTTCAATGAAGTCTACGGGCCGGGCCAGCCCGAGGGCGAGATCCTCTCGCCGCTGCTGGACCAACAAACGCTGCTCACCGCCCTGAAACATGCCAAAGGTTAATGAATCATGAAATACACGCTTCTGTTTACGCTTTTAATGACCGCCTCACTGCAGGCCGTTGCCGCGCCAGCGCTTACGCCAGCCCAGGAGGCTCGCGTCCAGGAATTAGTGCAGGAGACGCTGCTTAAGCACCCGGAAATTCTGGCCGCTGCGGCAGAAAAGCTGGATCAGCAAAGCGCCGAGGCCAGCCAGCAGCAGATGAAATCGGTCATCGCGCAGAACAGCGATTTTCTCTATCGCGACCCCAACTCCCCGCGTATCGGGGCGGCGAAACCGCGTCTGACGCTGGTGGTCTTTACCGACTATAACTGCCCATACTGCAAGAAATTTGATCCTTATCTGGAGAAGATCGTGGCGAAATACCCGGACGTTGCCGTGGTGTTCAAATTCCTGCCTTACCGCTCGGAAAGCTCGGTGACGTCGGCCCGGGATGCGCTCACCGTCTGGCGTGCTCACCCGGAGCAATTTATGAAGTTTAACGATCTGCTGATGGCGAAAAAGGGTTATCACGACGATGCCAGCATCGCTCAGGCCAAGCAGAAAGCGGGCGTGGTGGTGAATGAACCGGACAGTGAGAGCTTTGAAACGGTAAAGAAAAGCCTCGCGCTGGCGCAACAGTTGGGTATTCAGGGTACGCCCGCCACGCTGATCGGCGATGAAATGCTCTCCGGCTGGGTTCCTTATGAGCAGTTTGATGCTATGGTCAGCGACGCGCTGAAAAAACAGTAAATTCACTTCCGGGGGAGCGATCCCCCGTTCAGAGAGGGACGATGATGAAATCGATTATCCTAACGTCGCTGGCACTACTCCCGGCGTTCGCCTACGCCAGCGCGCCGCTTCCCGATATCGTGAAGCGCTTTAGCGAACAGCAGAACATCACCATCATTAAAGAGGTGGAGGCTCCCGGCGGGCTGAAAAGTTGGGTCGGGAAGTATCAGGATATGGGGGTGAACCTGTTCCTGACTCCCGACGGCAAGCACGTGGTATCGGGGTACCTTTATGACGACAAAGGTAAAAACCTGAGTGAAGGCTACTTTACCGAAGCGATTTACGTACCGATGGGCCAGGAGATGTGGAAAACGCTCAATAGCGCCCACGCGCTGAAGGAGGGGGCCGATACCGCGCCGAGAAAGGTGTTTGTGTTTGCCGATCCTTTCTGCCCTTACTGCAAAACTTTCTGGGCGGCGGCGCAGCCGTGGGTTGAGGCAGGTCACGTCCAGCTCAATACGCTGCTAGTGGCCTTCCTGAACCCGAAAAGCGGGCGCAACGCGACGGCCATTCTTAACGCGGCGGATCCGGTAGCGGCCTGGCGAGATTACGAATTGTCCAACGGTAAGAAATTACCGCGTTTTGACGGCGTCACGCCGCGCGAAACCTTCAATCTGCTGCAACAGCATCAGAAGATGATGGATGATTTAGGCGCGAACGCCACGCCGGCAATTTACTATATGAACGACAAGAACGAGCTGCAGCAGGTGGTGGGGATGCCTGATGAGAAACAGCTTGAGGCAATGTTTGGTCCGAAACCCTGATATGACGCGTATCCCCCTCTCCCTTCCAGGGAGAGGGTCGGGGTAAGGGTAATGCGCGGAACTGGGAAACAGGAAAAATATCTACAATTAAGCGCTAATAACAGCAGGTAATTTACCAGAATTACCCCTGTCAGATTATTTAAATATTTCAGGTATACCACTTTATGGTTATATTGTTTAACTGGTATCTCAAATGACACTTATTTACATTCAGTTGGCGAATCTTTAACGGAAATAACGCTATAATGCCGCCGCTCTAAGGAAAAACATCAATCATTCATTACCAATGAGTCATATGCTATGGATAAGCAAATGTATATCACCACCCGAAGTCAACGCTACCTGCAGACCAAACCCCCTTCTACGCCATAATTGCCCCCGCTGTTTCTCACAGCACCTACTATTTTTTTCCTTACCGCTCGACGGTTATTTACCCTGTCTAGCGCATAGGTCACGCTACGTCTTTCAATACGCTTATTCGTACAGCAAAATTTAAATCATAAATTTTGTTATTCTGCTGTGCGCCAAAAATAAAGGAACGTCTTTATGGAATATTATTCCAGGGACCACCATAACCAAAATATATCGCTGCCCAGCGGTGAACACATTGAACGCCTGATTACGGACGTTTATTCGGCCCTGCGCTCCGAGCAAGAGGGTGCCGTTTCGACGGTCTATCCGGCATTAACCCGCGTCGACCCGAACCTGTTTGGCATCTACCTCAAAGGCGTGGACGGCTACGAGTTCTCCATCGGTGATGTGGAGACCGAGTTCACTATCATGAGCATCTCCAAGCCCTTTATCTTTGCGCTGGTGTGCCAGGCCATTGGGCCGCAAGCGGCGCGCGAACGGCTTGGCGTCAACGGTACCGGGATGCCGTTTAACTCGGTATCAGCCATTGAGCAGTCGACCACAAAACTGACGAACCCGATGGTCAATTCCGGGGCCATTGCCACCACCAGCTTTACGCCGGGAAAAACTAAAGAAGAGAAATGGCACTATATCTATAACGGCCTCTGCGGATTTGCCGGGCGTAAGCTGACGTTAAACGAAGAAATATATCAATCCGCCTGCCAGAGTAATTATCGCAATCGTGGAATTGCCCATCTGCTTTATAGCTACGGACGCCTGGGGTGTGACCCGGAAATGGCTACCGAACTGTATACCCGTCAATGCTGCCTGAATATTAATTCCCGTGATTTAGCCGTGATGGGGGCAACCCTTGCCGACGGCGGAATTAACCCGGTAACCGGAGATAAAATTATTAATAATGCCATCTGTCATTATACCCTCGCCGTGATGCTGACGTCGGGAATGTATGAAACCTCCGGTGAATGGCTATATGAAACCGGGCTGCCCGCTAAAAGCGGTATCGGCGGCGGCATTATTGCCGTCTCGCCGGGAAAATGTGCGTTAAGCGCTTTCTCTCCGCTGCTCGATGGTGCCGGAAATAGCGTTAAAGCGCAGAAAGCCATTCGATCATTATCGCGCTGTCTGGGGATGGATCTGCTGGTCGCTAAACCCTATACCGATAACCGTAGCCTAACGGCGCAGGAGTAACCGATGAGTACAATAACCGCAGAACAACAGCAGCGCTCCTGGGCACCAATGATCGCCATCGCGCTGGCCCAGGTGCTGATGTCATTTAACGTCGCTTCACTGCCGGTTGCGCTTAGCGGCATGGTCAACAGCTTTAACGTGCCGCCTACCGATATTGCCACCGGCATTATTATGTACTCGCTCTCCGTCGCCGCGTTTGTGATGGCGGGTTCTAAGCTCAGCCAGCGCTTTGGTCCGGTCATCGTCTTTCGTGTGTCGGTGCTGGTCTTTGGCGGCGCGCAGATTTTCATGGTTATCAGCCAGAACGTGCAAACCATGATTGCCGCGCAGGCGCTTTGCGGGCTTACCGCCGCCGCGCTGGTGCCATCGCTGGTGGCGCTGATTGCGGAAAACTACAAGGGCAAGCAGCAGGCGACGGCACTCGGTTCACTCGGTTCCGCCCGCGCGGGTGCAGGCGTAGCGGCGTTTCTGATTGGCGGTGTTTTTGGCACCTGGATCGGCTGGCGTCCGGTGTTTGCCGTGATGATTGTCCTGGCGCTTATCACCTTTGCCCTGAGCTTCCGTCTGCGTAAAGACGAAGGCGACCCCAGCGTGCAGATAGATGTGGTCGGCCTGCTGCTGGCTGCCAGCGCTATTGTACTGCTCTCGCTGGGATTCAATAACCTGAACGGCTGGGGTGGCCTGATGGCGAAACCCGCCGCGCCGTTCACTCTGAACGGCCTGTCACCCGCGCCGGTGATGATTGTGGTGGGCTTTATCCTGCTACAAGGGTTTGTGATGTGGAACCGTCATATCAAACAGCGCGGCCGCACGCCGCTGATTGCGCTAGAAGTGATGGACTCGCCGTCTGAGAAAGCCGCCGTCACCGTGATGTTCGCCGTGGTGGCGCTGGAGGCGATGCTGAACTTCACCGTGCCGCTGTATATCCAGATTGTGCAAGGACGCACGCCGATGGCGACCACCGTGGCGATGCTGCCGTTCAACCTGTCGGTGTTCTTCTCCGCGCTGTTGGTGATTAAGCTGTACGACAAATTCACGCCGAAACAGATTGCCACCTCGGGGTTCATCGTCTGCTGCGCGGCGCTGGTCTGGCTCTCCTGGGTTGTCACCAATAACTGGAGTGAATGGCCGGTGATGGTGGGGCTGATTGTCTTCGGCATGGGGCAGGGGGCGCTGGTCACGCTGGTGTTCAACGTACTGGTCAGCTCCTCACCTAAATCGCTGGCAAGCGACGTAGGGGCGCTTCGCGGCACCACCAGTAATCTGGCAAACGCCATTGGTACGGCGGTTGCGGGTGCGCTGCTGGTTGGCCTGCTCAGTGCCAGCGTGATGAAAAGCGTGGTGGCCTCGCCGGTGGTCACCGCTGAACTTCAGGCGGAGGTGAATCTGGATAACATCAACTTTGTCAGCAACGAGCGTCTGGAGACGGTGCTGGAAAATACCTCGGCGACGCCTGCGCAGGTGCAGGAAGCGATGGACATTAACGAGACCTCCAGGCTGAAGGCGCTGAAGCTCGGGATCCTGATCATGGCGCTGATCTCCGCGCTGGCCATTCTCCCGGCTCGTCGACTGCCGGGCTACTCGCCGGGCAATATTCCGGTCTAGCAATACCTTCCCGGCGTTGAGGTTATTCGACATGCCCCAACGCCGCTTATCTTCGAATTAAGGATTTCATGATGACGCGTATCTCTTTCTGGAAGGGCGTAATGGCGTGGGTCAAGCTCGCCTCGCTGCTCTTTTTCACCCTGTTCGTGCTTCTTGCGCTGCCGCATCTGGGCGTCGCTGGGATGAATTTCTCGGTGCAGTTTTTATCGTTCAAACTAGTGATTGTGCTGTTTATCATCGCCTATCTGGCGTTTGTCTTTTCTTACGGGCGACTGCGCTTAAAGCGTCGTGGTTTTTTAATGGCGGGTGTGGGGCATATTCTGGTTGTCGCGCTGTTTAGCCTGCTGTTCTATCCGATTGTCGGTTTTGCGATTGCGCTATTTTATCTCGTGGCGGCATACAAGTTTGCGAGCGTTAAGATTGGCTGCCAGTGCAGTGAGATGGGCTAATTATCGTGATGGGTTACCGATGCGGGCGCATCGGTAACCCATCAAGCTATCAGGACGGGTCTTTAATGCCGTCCAGCAGCTTTTTTACCCGTGGGCCAAGTATCCAGAACAGCGTCAGAATTATCAGCAGTAGCAGTGCCGACAGCCCTTTATGGTTATTGATGAGGATAAAAATCATTGCCAGCGTCAAGGCGTGCATCCTTATTGTTGTGCGTTGTGTATTTTATGCAGCGTAGGGATTAGCCCCAGACGCGAATAAAGTTAGTTGCGATAGTGATAATTACCCACACCAGTAAATAATAACGGCGGGAATCATTACGTGATTCCAGGGCAGCGAAATAGTTAGCGCTATAAAATGCTGAAATAATAATGGCGACGGTGATGACAATATGCCAGACACCTTCTCTGATACCGATAACGGCGCTAATGGAGGCAAAGCAGATAACGATCGCAATGCCGTTCAGGGCATTACACATCAACCAACCCCACAGGCTTGATGGCCTGCTAAACATCTGTTCAAGTCTTAAAACCAATTAATCATTCACCTAGTCAATATAAGAGCGCTATAAAATGCATTTTATAACCTGACCGGGCGTTGACTAAAATCAAGATTGATGGTGTCTACAGGGAATTAATTTGAAACTGATGTATATCAATTTACACGATATTTTGTGAATTTGCGTTTGTTTTGAAAATATTAAAACTTGAAAATCACTATGATATATAAAGATAAAGTGGGGGAGGTTAGTGTTTTATTTTTAACGTCATTTTAATTTTATTACCTATTTGGTATAGGATTTAGTACTACTGTTTATCGAATGATAGTCACTGACTTTATTATTATTTTAGCTGAATATAACCGACGTTAATAGCGATTTCAGAATAGCGATCGTTGATCGGTAAAATAGAATAAAAAAGGCGCCAGTGAAAAATTTCACTGACGCCACACGTTTTTTACTTCCCAGGCGTATAGCTCAGAATCACCTTATCATCCGGAATATGGGTGAATTGGGTAATCAGCTGATGATAATCCGCCAGGGGATCGACATCTTTAAACTGCGTTGGATAGAAAATCTTACTCAGCGTCTCGATGGCGATAATGTTGTACGGGTTGTTATAGAAGTGGTGATACAGCGCCCCGGTATGCCCTGCGACAACCGCCGGAATGCTGCTCACACCCTGACGCGCCAGCAGCGCGTTAAAGGCGCTGACCACGTCGCTTTCCGGCACGTTGTAGCCGAACGGAATAATCGCCGTGCCTTTGCCCGGGCGTTTAGAGCCGGTCATCAGGTAGTAGTCCGGATTCATGGAGATGATTTTCTCCACCGAGATATTGCCGGTGGCGCCCGGCAGCAGCTGCGAACCAATGTTCACGCCGCCTGCGGCTTCGACCAGACCGCCCCAGCCGTTGCGCGCATGGGTGAAGCAGCAGCCGTTATCCAGCCCGGCAACCCCGGCAATCGGCTCGATAAACACTAATGGCTTCTTCTCAACCTTAGCCAGGCGCTGGTGAATGGTGTCCAGGCGCTGCTGATAGAAGTGGATATAGGCCTGCGCGCGGTCGCTCTGGCCGAGCACTTTGCCGAGCATTGCGATGCTTGGCAGGGTGTTCTCAACCGGATGCAGTTCATAGTCAACGAAAACAACCGGCACGTGGAGCGCCTCGAGCTTCGCCAGCACGCCGCTTTGTACCAGCGATGGCTTCGCGCGCAGCTGGGCAATCATCAGATCCGGGTGACGAGAGATCACCGTCTCCAGGTCAACGTTGCCCTGGTCGGAGAATTTCATATCGAGGATCTTATCCGCCTCGGGCCATTTACGCTTCAGAACGTTCCAGGTTTCGGTATCCTGTTTTTTCGGCAGGTTGTTCCACGCCACCACTTTGGCGAACGGATTGTCGCGCTCCAGCACCGCCAGCGTCAGAATATCGCGGCCGTCCTGCAGAATAATGCGCTGCGGCTCCTGCGTGACCGTGACCGTCCGGTTGTCCATATCTTTGACCGTTACCGGCCAGTTACCCGCCATCGCCAGCAGCGGTGAAAGCAGCAGCGCTGCGCCTAATAGTGCCTTCTTCATCGTCATGATTTCCCCGTCTTACGATTATTGTTATGTCGTTAATCCATCGACCACCACGTGCGGTAGCCCTTGTGAACAATGTTCGACCCGGCCACGCACGCCGTAAACGGTCGCCAGATTTTGTGGAATCACCACCTCATCCGGTACGCCACTTGCTACCAGCGCACCGTTTTTCAGCATCACGGCATATTCGGCGTGACGCAGGGCAATGTTGATATCGTGGATCACCACCACCGTGACGATATTGCGCAGCCGTGTCTCTCTGGCGACGATATCCATCACGTGAAACTGGAAGTTGAGGTCGAGGGCGCTCAGCGGTTCATCAAGCAGCAGCAGATCCGGCTGGCGGATCAGGGACTGCGCCAGGCCAATCAACTGTTTTTGGCCGCCGGAGAGCTGGTCGAGGTAGTGCATCGCCAGATGGGCGACGCCGAGTTTTTCCAGAATGGCGTAGGCTTCCTGCTCGGCGTTGCCTTCGTGGTAGCCGCTGGCGCGACGCGCCACGATAACCGACTCCAGTGCGTGCAGATGCACACCGGCGGGCAGCGACTGAGGCAGATAAACCACCTTCTGGGCGCGTTTGGCGGGCATCAGCGTCATCAGGTCTTCGCCATTCAGCGACAGCACGCCCTGCGCCGGGTTGAGATCCGCCAGCGCGCGCAGCAGCGTCGATTTACCCGAACCGTTCGGACCGAGCAGGGCGGTAATCTGGCCGCGGGGCAGAATTGGCGTGGTCAGACCGTCGATGATTTTCTTTTTGCCATACCCGGTATGGAGGTCGCGAATAGAGAGGCCATCCATTACAGCGTTCCTCGGTGGCGAATAATAATGCTCAGGAAGAAAGGCACGCCGACCAGCGAGGTCACGATGCCCACCGGAATAATGACCCCGGTGACGATATTTTTAGACACCACCGACGCCAGCGACAGCACCAGCGCGCCAATCAGCATGCTGCCGGGCAGGTAGAAGCGGTGGTCTTCGCCAAACATCATGCGGGAAATGTGCGGCGCGACCAGGCCGATAAAGCCGATGGGGCCGACGAAGGCCACGGTCAGCGCTGAGATAATGCTGATGCGCAGCAGCGTCGCCAGACGCAGTTTACGCACGTTAATGCCAAAGCTGACGGCGCGGTCTTCGCCAAGGCGCAGCGCGGTCAGCTTCCAGGCGTTTTTCAATGACAGCGGGGTGATAATCAGCAGCGCCACCGCCAGAATCGCCAGCTTGTCCCACGAGGCGCGCGCCAGGCTGCCCATCGTCCAGAACACCAGACCCTGCAAGGTGTCTTCGCTGGCGACGAACTGCAAAATGGATATCAGCGCGTTAAAGGTGAAAACCAGCGCGATGCCAAACAGCACCACGCCGGAGGTGGCAACCCGCGTCCAGCGGCTGATGCCGTCGAGAATAAAGCAGGCCATCAGCGCAAAGACAAAGGCGTTCACCGAGATAAACCACTGGTCGGGAATGCCCGGAATGCCGATCCCCAGAATAATCGCCAGTGCCGCGCCGAACGAGGCGGCAGAGGAGACGCCGAGGGTAAACGGGCTGGCCAGCGGGTTGTTGAGGATGGTCTGCATCTCCGCCCCGGCAAGCCCTAAGCCCATGCCGACCAGAATCGCCATCAGCGCGAACGGTAAACGCAACTCCCAGACAATCACGCGGGTGCCCGCATCGGCGGCGTCGGCGTGGAACAGCGTCTGCCACAGCGTCGATACGGAGATGCCCGAGGGGCCGAGGGTAAAATCAAGCAGCAGGGAGCAGAGGATGCAGAGCAGTACCACGCCGGCAAGCAGGTAACGCTGCATAACCACCCGACGATAGCGGGCGGCAATCGCCAGCGCGGGGGAGTCGGCGCTGGAGGCAAGGCTGGAATTCATCGGATAACCTTATGGAACAGGGTAAATTCAGTGAACCTCCCGCCTGTCCCGAGGCGAAAAATGCAGGATATCCAATATCCTGGAGAGAGCTGGCGACAATATATTGAATTGATAATGCTTATCAATTCAATATGAAAATAATTAGCGTTCCATTGATTGTTTGTTTAACTAATACCCTCACCCCGGCCCTCTCCCTAAAAGGGTGAGGGGAAAAGCACCGCAATAACCCCGTTTTCCATAAGTCTAATTCCCTTTTTTCCCCTCCCAATAAATGTGACCGCCCCCGCTAACCTAGCAGCATGCCGGTTTTGTCCTGCTTAATGTCATCTCTGTCCGTTGTACCTGAACGCCATCCAGCATTTGATGAGGCATCGGATTTTCCGACCGCAATAGCCTGGAGGATGAGAGAGATGACCCATCAGATTACCCTTCGTTTTGAAGACGGCGCGATGCAGACCCTGGAGTGCCGCACCGGTGAGACCGTTGCTGATGCCGCGCTGCGCGCCAGAATCAGCATTCCGCTCGACTGCCGTGATGGCGTCTGCGGCACCTGTAAGGCCACCTGCGCCTCCGGTGATTATCAGCACGGCGACTACGTGGACGACGCACTCTCCACCGAAGAGGCCCGCGCGGGCAGGGTGTTGACCTGTCAGATGCGCCCGTCCAGCGACTGCGTGGTAGAGATTGCCGCCGCGTCAGACGCCGCCTGTGTGGCTACGTATCAAGGGCATATCACCGCCAGCCGCGCGCTGTCACCGACAACGTTAACCTTCTCCATTGCGCTCGACGACCGCCAGGCGCTGAGCTTCTTGCCAGGCCAGTACGTCAGCGTGCAGGTGCCGGGCAGCGACCAGACGCGCTCGTACTCATTCAGCTCCGGGCCGCGAGAAACCGAGGTCTCGTTCGTGGTGCGTAACGTGCCGCAGGGGCTGATGTCGACCTGGCTGAGTGAGCGCGCTCGTGTCGGCGATGCGATGTCATTGCGCGGGCCGATGGGCAGCTTTTACCTGCGCCCGGTGGAGCGTCCGGTTCTGTTCCTGGCTGGTGGCACCGGGTTGGCACCGTTCCTGTCGATGCTGGCCGCGTTGGTGGATGACAACGCCACGCACCAGCCGGTGCACCTGATTTTTGGCATCACCCGCGATGAAGATCGGGTGGCGATTGAGACCCTCGACGATTACGCCCGACAGCTGCCAAACTTCAGCTACCGCTGTACCGTCGCCGACCCGGAAAGCGCCGCGCCGCACAAGGGCTACGTCACCCAGCATATCGATGCGGGCATGCTGAACGGCGGTGATGCCGACGTTTACCTCTGCGGCCCACCGCCAATGGTGGATGCCGTGCGTCGCTATCTGGACGCCGAAGGGCTGACGCCGCGTAACTTCTACTACGAGAAATTTGCGGGCGCAGCGCAGACGGCGCCGAGCGTGGAGGCACCGATTGCCGCTGCGGATGTGGACGATGCCTTTGACCTGCGTCTGGCGCTGGAGCTTGGCGCGGTGCAGTTAACCATGGGGCGGCTTAGCGGAGAGCAGCTGACCACCTTCCGTCGCCTGGCCGAGGCCACGGCGGCATTCGTCTCCGGACGGCGCTTCCTTGATGTGCCGCGCTATGTGGAGGCTAACCACGCCTTCCATCAGTTCCTGATTGAGGCCACCCGCAACGCGCAGCTGATTGCGCTCTACGCCCAGCTGACGGTGCGTGACTATATCGACCGCGCGCTGACCGTCAGCGTGGAGATCGTCGGCGATATCGTGCAGCAGCACCGGGATCTGGTCTCGGCCTTTGAATATGGCGATCTTAACGCTGCCCGCGATGTGCTGGCCCAGCACGCGCAGCACTCGCGTACCACCATGAGCCGGGCGCTGGCGCTGAAAACGGCCCCTGCCGCCATTGGACTCCCCGTCGCGCCACCCGCGCTGGAGCCAGAAGCGCCGCGCTGCCCGTTCCATGATCTTCAGCCCTCGCTGCCGCCTTACTCCCACGAACTGGCGTGGCCAGAAGGGCTTGCACCGTTCAAAGTAGTGGATGACGGTTCGCAGGGCGACCCGTATGAGCACTATCGCTGGATGCGCGAACACGCGCCGGTGCTGCGCTGCCAGTCGGCCACCACCGACGTCTGGTTCCTGTCGCGCTATGACGATGTCTACCAGGCGATCCGTAACCCGAAACTTTTCTCTTCAGAAGTCGTGAGCCCGCCGCCGCTGACCTTCCTCACGCTGTTCGATGCGCCTGGGCATACCCGCCTGCGCAAAGTGGCGCAGCCGTCGTTTATGCCGCTGTCGCTTGAACCGTTTATCCCTGAAATCGAACGCCGCGCTGAGGCTTTAATTGACCAGATGATCGCCAACGGCGGCGGTGATGTCGTGGAAGATTTTGCCATTCCGCTCAGTATCGCCACCATTTCGGCGATGATCGACGTGCCGAACGAAGACGAAGAGAAAATGAAGTTCTGGTCAGATGAAACCTTCAGCTACTTTGGCCGCCTGGCGCGCAATGCCCCCGGTACTGGCACCGACGAGCAGAGCGCAATGGCCTTCTTTGCCTATCTGAAAGAGGCGATGGAGCGGCTCTATCTCAGCAACAGCCAGTCGATTGGTGGCCATATTGCCCGCATGTGGAAAGCGGGGCAGTTGAGCGAAAAAGAGGCAAAAGAGCTGTGCGCTTTCGTCTTTATCGCCGGGCACGACACCACCACCATCCTGGTGGCGAACGCCTTCCGCATGTTTGCCGAACAGCCGCAGCTGGTGGCGCGCCTTCGCGAAAACCCCGATGACGCCGACCGCTTTGTGGAAGAGGTGGCACGCTATCGCGGCACCGTCCAGCGAGTCAGCCGCATCACCACCGAGGCCACCACCGTGGCGGGGGTGACCATCCCGAAAGGCGCGGTGATACGCCTGCTGCTGTCGGCGGCTAACCGCGATAGCCGCAAGTTTATCGATGGTGAGACCTTCAACATTGACCGCGACAGCAGCGGGCATCTTGGTTTTGGCAACGGCATTCACAAGTGCCTCGGCCAGCCGCTGGCCAAGCTCGAAACGCTGATTGCCGCGAAGCTGGTGGCGCGCAAAGTGGGGGCGATGAGTCTCGACCCGGCGTGTCCCATCCAGTATGTCCGCGGCAACAACCTCACCAACTCAGGGCCGGAGCACCTGTTTGTACAGATGCGCGCGCGCGAAGATTAAACGGCGTGCGACAGGCGGCCCTGCTCCTGAATACGGTATTCAGTGGGCCGCAGCCCGGTTTGCTTGCGGAAAAAGCGGCCAAAGTAGGCCTCGTCGCGAAAGCCCAACTCGCGGGCTATCTGCTTGACGCTGAAGCTGGAGTAGACCAGCAGCCGCCGGGCTTCATGCACGGCGCGGCGGTCGATGGCCTCAATGGCGGAGATGCCGAACGCTTCCCGGCAAATCCGCGTGAGCTGGCCGGCGGAAATGCCCATGGCGCTGGCGTAGCTGGCTACCGGCTGGCGGCTACGGCAGCGATCGTCGAGCAGCAGGCGAAAGCGCTCAATGCGGGCAACCAGCGCAGCACGTGAGGGGTTACCCGCCAGACGCGCTTTTTCGCTCAGGCGGGCAATCTGCACGAACAGGGCGATGGTCAGCGCCAGCCCGGCGGTGTACTGCCAGCGTTCCGGGTGTTCTGCCTCACGGCCGATGGCATCGAACAACGCTTCCAGCGGTGCGCCACGGGGGCTCGCCGGGTCAACGGCCAGCACCGCAGGCGTGCGCACGAAGGCTAACAGCTCAGGGGCGGCGGTCATGGCGATCGACTCAATGGCCGATTGGGCGGTGGTGATCACGTGGCCGTCAATGTCATCGCGAAAATGAAAGCCGTGAACGGAACGTGCCGGAATAACCACCAGACACGGCGCTTCCAGCTGCCAGGTCTGGCCGTCTATCGAGGTCTCGCCGCCGCCGTGGGTGATGTACAGCGCCTGGATTAATGCGTCGTGAAAGTGCGGTTCAATCTCAAACCCAAAGCGACTGGCCCGCGACGGAATGCGCTCGTGATGCACGCTATCCACGGCGGTGGGATCGTCCTGCGCGCCGTAAAGGGCGTAGTTGGGTAGCGTTCGGCGCGCGTTAGCGTGAGCAGGCATGATGCCGGTTTTGTCCTGTAGCGGTGAGTGATGCACTGATGGCGAATAACGTTTATTCGGTGATAAAACGCGCCATCGCGCAAGTGCTGAATCTTCATCTTGTGACGTGGATAGGGCGGAAAAACGTCGCTTCTCTATAGCGGCGAAGGCAAAAATTTGCGCCAGAACACACTTCTTCGCAATTGTCGAAAAGTGCAGGTTTTGGTGTGAAAGTGCCCTTCTTTTTCCCCAGTGGGCTGTGAAAAATGCATATGTAACGTTTTTATAACATCAGCAAAATAATAAAAATCATTCATCTGCGAGGTACCCTATGGCTGTAGAACTCCCCGTCCGCGAGTGCGATGTGCTGGTGATAGGCAGCGGCGTCGGCGGGCTGTCGGCCGCGGTCACCGCGGGCCTGAATGGGCTGGATGTCCAGGTTATCGAAAAAGAGACAGTCTTCGGCGGCACCACCGCGTTTTCCGGCGGCGTGCTGTGGATCCCCGACAACCATCTGGCACGCCAGCAGGGCATTGAAGACAGTCAGGCCGCCGCGCGAACCTACCTGCAGGGCGAAGCAGGGGACAGCTTCCGCCCGGAGGTGGTCGATGCCTTTCTTAAAAACGGCCCGGAGATGCTGCGCTATTTTGAAGAGCACACTCGCTTTCGCTGCAACCTCTACCAGTACCCCGATTACCATCCCGATGCCCCCGGCGGCGTGATGCGCGGGCGTTCAGTGGTACCGGAGGCGTTTGATATTCGCGAACTGGGCAAGTCCATGCCGCGCCTGCGCAAACCGCTGCGCACCATCACGTTTATGGGGATGATGTTTAGCTCCTCGAATAACGACCTGAAGCACTTCTTCAACGCCACCCGCTCGCTGAAATCGTTCGCCTACGTGGTCAAACGCCTGAGCCGCCACCTGCTGGAGGTCGCGCGCTACGGGCGCGGGATCACCGCCAACGGCGGCAATGCGGTGGTGGCCCGCCTGGCCTGTTCGGCGTTGGATCTCGGCATACCGATTCACACCGGCGTGGCGGCGAAGGATTTGATTGTTGAAAATGGCGTTGTGTGCGGTGTGGTGGTTGATCTGAACGGTGAGCGGGTCAACCTGTACGCCCGACGCGGCGTGGTGCTGGCCTCCGGCGGCTTTGCCCGCGACGAGCAGCGGCTGAAAAAACTCTACCCGCACGTGCGTCGCGGTGGAATTCAGCTTTCGCCGACGCCGCCCGGCGTGGATACCGGCGACGGGATTGCCATGGCCGAGCGTATTGGCGCCCGCTTTGACGACAGCTACGCCAACGGCGCGGCGTGGATCCCGGCCTCAAAGGTGCAGATTGGTCGTCAGTCGTACGTCTTCCCGCATCTGGTCGACCGCTACAAGCCAGGTTTTATCATGATCAACCGCCACGGCGTGCGCTTTTGCAATGAGGCCGACTCCTACCACGACGTTGGTATCGCGATGATTGAAACCTGCCGTGACGATAGCGACACCTTCGCCTGGCAAATCTGCGACCGCCGGGCGCTGCGTAAGTACGGTATGGGGTTTGCTAAACCCGCGCCGATCCCGGTCTCGGTCTACCTGAAAAGCGGCTATCTGCTGGAAGGAAAAACCCTCAGCGAGCTGGCGCAGAAAATGGGGGTTTCCGCTGACGCGCTGGAAGGCACCGTTAACCACTACAACGCCGACGCGCGTCAGGGCAAAGACCCGCAGTTTGGGCGCGGCGAGTCGGCCTATAACCGCTACCTCGGCGACGCCAACCATCAGCCGAACCCGTGCGTCGCGCCGATAGAGCAGGGGCCGTTCTACGCCGTGAAGCTCTATATGGGCGACCTCGGTACCTTCCATGGCCTGAAAACCGACGGTGAAGCGCGGGTGCTGGATAACCAGGGGTTGCCCATTCCGGGCCTTTACGCCGCCGGTAACGAGATGGCGAGCATGATGGGCGGCAGCTATCCGGGCGCGGGGATCACCATTGGCCCGGCGGCCACCTTCGGCTATATCGCCGCCCGCAGCATGGCGGCACGCGGCGACACGGCGCGGTTACCCGAACGCGAAGCCTCATAAATCAGGAGAACATGATGTCTACACTTTTTAGTCCCCTACAGGTCGGCCCGCTGACGCTGGCGAACCGTATTGTTGTCCCGCCGATGTCGCAATACTCCGCGCAGGCGGACGGCGTGGCGACTCCGTGGCACGCCCAACATATCGGCGGCCTGGCGATTTCCGGCGCGGGTATGGTGATCTGCGAGGCCAACGGCGTCACGGCGGACGGGCGGATTACCCCGCATTGTCTCGGGTTGTGGAGTCGCGAACAGGCGCAGGCGCTGCAAAAGCTGCTGGCCGACATTCGCACCTACAGCAACACGCCGATTGGCGTGCAGCTCAACCACGCGGGCCGCAAGGCAGGCACCAATGCGCCGTGGCGTAACCAGGGTGCCTCGCTGGCGGACGAAGAGGGTGGCTGGCCGACGGTGGCCCCTTCAGCTATCCCGTATAAACCCGGCTGGCGCGTACCGCAGGTATTAGACGAAGAAGGAATGAGGCGCATCACTCAGGGCTTTGTGGATGCCGCCCAACGGGCGCTGAACGCCGGGGTCGATTTTATCGAACTGCACGCGGCCAATGGCTATCTGCTGAACCAATTCCTCTCGCCGATCAGCAATCAGCGTGAAGATGACTACGGCGGTAGCCCGGAAAACCGTATGCGTTTCCCGCTACAGGTCGCCCGTGCGCTGCGTGAAGTCTGGCCGAAAACCCGCCCACTGGGCGTGCGCTTTAACGGCGGTGAATTTGCTGAAGGTGGGCTGTCGCTTGATGAAGCGGTGCAGTTTGCCCGCGAACTGCACGCGCTGGGCTACGACTATCTGCACGTTTCCGGCGGCTATAACATCTATCACCAGACGCCGGATGCCGACCAGCCGGGCTATATGGTACCGTTCGCCGAGGCGGTAAAACAGGCGCTGCCGCAGGCGGTGGTGATTACCGTCGGGCTGATTTACGAAGCGCAGCAGGCCGAGGCGATCGTGCAGGAGAAGCGGGCAGATCTGGTGGCGATTGGCAGGGGGATGCTGGATGACCCGAACTGGCCGATTCACGCCGCTATTGCGCTTGGCGAAACCGCACCGTGGCCGAAACCCTACGACCGCTTTGGGCCGCTGGGCTGGCCGACCCATCAAGCGCAGGAGGCTAAATCATGACCTTGCCGATTATCGATCACCGTATCTACACTATCCGTCTGCGCAAAATGAACGAATTTCTTGAGGTGTTTGACCGGCTGGCGATGCCGATACTGCGTGAAACGCTGGGCAACCCGCTGGGGTTTTACACCAGCCTCGTCGGGCCGCAGAACCAGTTTGTGCACCTGTGGGGCTATGAGAGCCTGGCGGAGTATGAACGTCGTAGCCGCCTGCGCGATACGCATCCGGATTTTGCCGCCTATCTTAAAGCTTCTGAGCCGTTTATTGTGGCGCAGGAGACGCGGTTGATTCGGGCGACGACGTTACCCTCACCCCGGCCCTCTCCCTGAAAGGGAGAGGGAGCAAATCGACAAACAACACCAATCGGTCCCCTCGCCCCTTTGGGGAGAGGGCTAGGGTGAGGGGAAATCCTCTCTCCACCCCAACGGAGGCACCATGAACCTCGCCAACAGCATCCCGGTTTTTAAACTCTACGGCGAAAGCTGGCACTGGCCGACGCCGGACCTCCTGCACTGCGAATCGATCCAAAGTCGCAGCAGCCTCTACGACTGGAGCATCCGCGCCCATCAACATACCGATCTGGTGCAGATCCTCTATATCCAACAGGGCCAGGGTGAAATCGAAATTGAAGGCGTTCGCCAGCCGTTCACCGACGCCTGCGTGCAGGTCATGCCTGCGCTCTGCGTCCACGGTTTCCGCTTTTCGCCGGGAACCCAGGGCTATTCGTTGTCGCTTGCCGCACCGCTGGTGGCAAAATTTGAACAGCTGTTTGGTCGCCCCTTGCAGGTGCTAAACCGCGCCGTTCGCGTACCGGTCGGTGATGCGGGAGCGCAAATTCATACCCTGTTTCAGAGTTTACAGCAGGAGTATCAGGCCGATAACGACGCACGCGACATGATGCTGCATTCGCTGCTGAGCGCGCTGATGGTCTGGCTCAACCGCCAGACCAGCGGGCCCGCGGAGGTGAGTGATAAGGTGGAGCGTAAGCGCACCGCCATTCGCCGTTTTAACCAACTGGTGGAAAACCACTACCGCGAACATTTCCCGCTGGCGCACTACGCCCGCCAGATTGGCATGTCCGGGGTGCATCTCAACACCCTCTGTCGAGAGTTTCACGGCTGCAGCGCGCTCAGCGTGCTGCACCAGCGGCTGTTGCTGGAGGCCAAGCGCAGCCTGCTTTATACCAGCATGACGGTCAGCCAGATTTCGGACTACCTCGGCTTTAGCGACGCTACCTATTTCTCCCGCTTTTTCCGTCGCAGCACCGGCCTCTCGCCGCGTGATTTTCGCGAGAAGCCGACGCAGGAATGCGCGGAGCCTGCCCAGGCAATGTAGCGTTTAGCGGGTAAAGCCCGGACGCGGCAGTTTGCCCATCAGCATGGTCGGCAGGCCGCCGTCGACGCCAATTTCTGCCCCGTTGATATAGCTCGATTTGTCACTCAGCAGGAACAGCACCGCGTTGGCGATATCTTCCGGCTTGCCGATTCGCTGGCTGGCGGTAAACGCCTCACGGCTCTCACGCACCCCCGGCTGCGCGTAATACTCAGCGGTCAGTGCGGTTTCGATCATTCCCGGCGCCACCAGGTTACTGCGAATCCCGTCCTGACCCCACTCCACGGCAATCTGCTGTGACAACAGACCCACGGCGGCTTTACCAGGGCTATACGCGCCGCTCCACGGCTGCGGAATGCGCCCGGAAATGGAACCAATATGCACCATGCTGCCGCGCTTTGCCGCCCGCATATCGTGGGCGAATTCGCGGGCGCACAGCAGATAGCCGGTCAGGTTGACGTTGAGCTGGGCTTGCCACTGCTCAAGGCTTATCTCCGCCAGCCCTGCCGGGCGCAAAATTCCCGCCGCGTTGACTAAGCCATCGCACGGGCCGAGCAGCGAACGCACGCTCAGCGCGGCTTCTTTAACCTGCTCTTCGCGGCTGACATCGCAGGCTACCGCCACGCGTTTTCCCGGCAGATGTTCAAGTTTCTGCCGCACGGCATCGCAACGCTGCGGGTTGCTGTCGAGTAGCGCGACGTTGGCGCCCTGTAGTGCCAGCGCGGTGGCAATGGCTTCGCCGATGCCGCTTGCCGCGCCGGTGACGGCAAAAACCTTGCCGCTGAGGTCGAGCCAGTCCTGGGAAGGGTGCTGTTCAGTCATGGTTTTCTCCACGTTTTCGTTGTGTGCAGATGCTCTGCCATTGTTGGAGGCGCGGCGGGGAAAGGGAATGCACGAATGAAAACCAGACGGGGACTTTTGCCTATGAGATGGGCTAATCTGTGAATTCAGCACGTCATTCCACCACCATGAGGCCCAAGATGGACCATCCCGCCGCGCGTACTATTCTCGACCTGTATCAGCGTCACGCCGAAGCGTTTTACCAACAACGCTCACGAACGCTGTTTGAACAACGCTGGCTGGATAAGCTGCTGGCGGCGATGGGGACGACCGGGAAAATGCTCGATCTTGGCTGCGGTAACGGTCAGCCGATTGCCGACTATTTTATCCAGCAGGGCTGCGCATTGACCGGGGTAGATGGCGCACCGGCGATGCTGACCCGCGCCCGTGCGCGTTTTCCCGAACAGCGCTGGCTGCACCACGATATGCGGACGCTAAATCTTGCTGAAACCTTCGACGGCCTGATTGCCTGGGACAGCTTTTTCCACCTCACCCAGGATGACCAGCGCCGCATGTTTTCCGTCTTCGCCCGTCATAGCCATCCCGGCAGCGCCTTGATGTTCACCAGCGGCACCGGTCACGGCATCGCCATGGGTGAATTTGAAGGGGAACCGTTGTTCCACGCTAGCCTGGCCCCAGAAGCGTATCGGGAACTGTTGGCGGAACACGGTTTTGCGGTGCTGGAGATGAAAATGGAAGACTCGGAGTGCGGTGGGCATACCGTATGGCTGGCAAAGCGAGGGGAGCACTAAGGCTCACCCCGTTCCAGATAACGCGAGTCGACTATTGACTCGCTGTCTGCAGGGAGATGTTCTCTTCGCTGTGGTTCTGCGAGAGGTTGGCCTGCGCCCACTGCATAAACTCTTTTTTTGCTAACGCTTTGCTGTAAAGCCAGCCTTGTCCGGCCGGGACGCCGTGCGCGCGCAGCCAGTCGCGCTGATGCGTGGTTTCAATACCTTCCGCAATCATGCTCAGGTTCAGCGATTTGGCGATTTCAATGATATGGCCGGTAACCACCTTGTGCTCCAGCGCATCGACAAAGGCTTTGTCGATTTTAAGCGTATCGACCTCCAGCTCCTGAAGGTAGCTCAGGCTCGAGTAGCCGACGCCAAAATCATCGATGTACACCTTGTGTCCCATTTCCCGGTAAGCCTGTAGCACTGGGCGCGCGGTCTGCGGCGCGATCAGGTCGCGCTCGGTTAGCTCCAGCGCTATCTGGGTGGGTGCCACGTTCCACAGTTGGATTTGCTGGCGCAGCAGGTCGGGCAGGGTGGGCGAGCTCAGATCGGCGGCGGTGATATTAATCGAAATCGTGACCTCAGGATGCTGCGAAAGCCAGTGGCCCAGATCGTTAAACACGCAGCGCACGATATGCTCGGTCAACTGGCAAATCACGCCGGTTTGTTCCGCCACGGCAATAAAAAGATCCGGCGGCAGCCAGCGACCATCGGCCTGCTGCCAGCGAGCTAGCGCTTCGGCGCCGACCAGCCGCCCGTCCTCGAGCGAAACCACCGGCTGGTAGTGTACGGTGATCTCTTTGGCTTTGATCGCCTCGAGTACGCGGTAGTGGGAAGACTGCAGGCGGCGCGAAATGCGCAGAATTAAAAAGGAGGCCAGCCCGCTAATCAGCAGCCCCAATGGCAGCCAGAGCATCAGTTGGCGATGCCAGCTGGTCGATAGCGGCTTCACTGAGGACCAGGTAAGCAGAATCGCCCCAACGTCAGGCAGCACGCGCTGGCGGTACACCGTCTGGTCATACTCCATAACCGGCTGATAGGCCTGCAGGTGGTGCTCCCAGATGTCCGGGTCGAGCGGATGGTTGCTGGCGATAATATGGTGATTTTGGGTGTTGATCAGGGCCGCGTAAATCGGATAGGTCGGGTCCGGCAGTACGTCAATCAATGAGTCCGGGTCAATCATCACCATATATTTGCCGTGACTTACCGCCAGCATCGGGGCATCGGTTTGCAGATCGTGGCGCAGGGTGAGAAAGACGGTATAGCCCGCAGGCGTGGTGAATTCGGTGCCGGGGACCTTTTCAGACAGCGTGTTGCTCAGCAGGTCGCAGGCGCTGTTATGCTTATCAAGGTAGAACACGTTCTGAATGTACTGATGGATATAGGAGATTTTCTGTATCTCCCGCAGGTGCGCCAGAGTACAGGGTGTGCCCTGAAAACGGTTCACTTCCATCAGCGCAGTTTTGGTCTGCTGTTTTACGCGCTGGGTACGCGCCAGCACGCGCTCGGCGTAGCTGCTCATCTCTTTCTCGAACAGGTCATTCGCCTGACGATTTGCCAGCCATAGACTGAGGGCAATGGGTAGGAAAATAGCGATAATCAGCACGCCTGTGATCAGGCTCACCAGACGTTGCGTCGTCATTATTTTTCCTTTGTCGGGGTCAGAGAAGTAAAAAGATTGGCTAGCAAATGATATCGTTGCTGAAGCGGTTCAGGCTAGCACAAAGGGCGGATCATACTGATTTTCAGAATTTGTGCGTATGGTTACGCTGAGAATTACCTCATCAGTAGTAGGGGGTAATAAGCTTATTGTGCTAAACGTCACATTATTCGTTAAATACCGTAATGAATTTAAATTCATAACATTGCATTTTTATGCGATTTTTATGACGTCGTGCCTGCCGTTCCTCCAGCACTTTCACAACGGCGGCGCGCAATAAAAAATTATTTGTATGACAAATAATCCTGCTTCTACAGGCCTGTCGCCGGGTGCACGACAACGATGAACGCGAATATGTACGAATATGACAATCTATGTCTGCCCGAAAAATAGATTTTTCATTCAGTTTTTCATTCCTGGAAAAAAGGGGCGCGGGAGCGACTTGTTCGTTTAATTGATTAAAATCAAGAAACGTCTCATGCGATTTAATCAGAATAAGCGCAAATTCCAATGAGTAGACGAACATGGAAAACAATAGCCATTCCTGGCCGCATATCAGACGTATTACCCATATTATGATGGTAAGCCAACGTAGCTGCTTCGACTTTCATATCTTCAACTCTAAATAACCTCCCTTCAATGGTGTGGGTCGGAACGCTATTCCGCCACGTCATGTCTGTTTTATCGCTATTACGCCCTTAAGCACCGGAATCTATCGTGTATTGTGCATCCGCATAACGCTGCGCCGTACCCGTTATTTATTTCTGGTTTGTGGCTTTCCCTTTTTCACTGCAAGGTGAGGAATTGTCACGCGTAATTAAATAAAACATACAACCTATTAGAACCTATTTCTGATTATCCGACAAATACATGATGTCGGAGGGTCTCCCCTTATTTATTTTTATATATCGAGAAAATGATGAACCAATTTAATAACAAAATTGCGGTGAGCGCGACTATTACTTCCTGCTTCGCCAGCCGCCGTGAAAATTGCGATGTGCGCGGCACCGACTTCACCGACGTTTCCGCCGTGGTGCTGTCGGTAGCAGACGCCACTAACGGTATTTTGAAAACCATCGAAGCGACCGGTTTTGGCCTGCCGGTATTCGTCGCCGTCTGCTGTGAAGACACGCTGCCGGCCGACGTACTGCCGCGCGTCACCGGGGTCTTTGAACTGTGCGACGATAACACCGACTACTATGGCAAACAGCTCGACGCCGCTGCCGATCGCTACGAAAGCGAAATGCTGCCGCCGTTCTTCAGCCGCATGGTGGATTACGTGGGCAAAGGTTACGCGGCCTTCGACTGCCCAGGGCACCAGGGCGGCCAGTTCTACCGCCGTCACCCGGCAGGCCGCCAGTTCTTCGACTGGTTCGGCGAAACCCTGTTCCGCTCTGACCTGTGCAACGCCGATGTGGCATTAGGGGATCTGCTGATCCACGAAGGCGCGGCCTGTGCAGCGCAGCAGCACGCGGCGAAAGTGTTCAACGCTGACAAAACCTACTTCGTGCTGAACGGGACGTCGTCCTCGAACAAAGTGGTGCTGAACGCGCTGCTGGCTCAGGGTGACCTGGTGCTGTTTGACCGCAACAACCACAAATCGAACCACCACGGCGCGCTGCTACAGGCCGGGGCGACCCCGGTGTATCTGGAAACCGCGCGTAACCCGTTTGGCTTTATCGGCGGTATCGACGCCCACTGCTTCGATGAAAAATACCTGCGTAAGCTGGTGGAAGAGGTGGCGCCGGAACGTAAAAACCAGCAGCGCCCGTTCCGCCTGGCAATTATCCAGCTCGGCACCTACGACGGCACCATCTATAACGCCCGTCAGGTGGTGGATAAGATTGGCCACCTGTGCGACTACATTCTGTTTGACTCTGCCTGGGTTGGCTACGAACAGTTTATTCCGATGATGAAAGACTGCTCGCCGCTGCTGCTGGATCTGAACGAAAACGATCCGGGCATTCTGGTGACCCAGTCGGTACACAAACAGCAGGCGGGCTTCTCTCAGACCTCGCAGATCCATAAAAAAGACAGCCATATCAAGGGCCAGCAGCGCTATGTCAGCCATAAGCGCATGAACAACGCCTTTATGATGCATGCTTCTACCAGCCCGTTCTACCCGCTGTTTGCGGCGCTCGACGTGAACGCCAAAATGCACGCCGGTGAAAGCGGCAAGCGCCTGTGGCTGGACTGCGTGAAGTTCGGCATCGAAGCGCGCAAGCTGATTATGGAACTGTGCCAGCATATCCGTCCGTTCGTCCCACCAATGGTGGACGGCAAGAAATGGCAGGATTACGACACCGAAGAGATGGCCAGCGATCTGCGCTTCTTCAACTTTATTCCAGGTCAGAGCTGGCACGCCTTTGAGGGCTACGCGCAGGATCAGTACTTTGTTGACCCGTGCAAACTGATGCTCACCACACCGGGCATTAACGCGGAGACCGGCGAGTATGAAGCGTTTGGCGTCCCGGCAACCATTCTGGCGAACTTCCTGCGTGAAAACGGCATCGTCCCGGAAAAATGCGACCTCAACTCGATTCTGTTCCTGCTGACGCCAGCGGAAGACATGGCGAAGATGCGTCATCTGGTGGCGCAGATTGCGCGCTTTGAACGTCTGCTGGAAGAGGATGCGCCGCTGTCTGAAGTCTTACCGGCGCTGTATGCCAACCATGAAGCGCGCTATCGCGGCTACACCCTGCGTCAGTTATGCCAGGAGATGCACGATCTGTACGTCAGCTACGACGTTAAACAACTGCAAAAAGAGATGTTCCGTAAGGATTATTTCCCACGCGTCGCCATGAACCCGCAGCAGGCCAATATGGAATTTGTTCGCGGCAACGTGGAATTAGTCGCGCTGAAAGATATTGAAGGCCAGATTGCCGCCGAAGGCGCGCTTCCTTATCCACCGGGTGTGCTGTGCGTGGTGCCAGGTGAAATTTGGGGCGGCCCGGTTCAGCGTTATTTCCTGGCGCTGGAAGAGGGCATCAACCTACTGCCAGGCTTCGCGCCAGAATTACAGGGCGTGTATATCCAGGAAGATGCTGACGGCTGTAAACGCGCCTATGGGCACGTCATTAAGCGTTAAGACCAGATTATTTCGTTAATTATGTTTACCCCTGCCGCTCGGTGAATTGCCGCGCGGCATGGGGAATCTGAGCGTTAATAAAAAAGACAACGCTGATTAAATAAGAGGACAGCTTATGAGTACGTCAAAAAATAAAATGGGGGTGGTTCAGCTCACCATTTTAACCGCCGTCAATATGATGGGGTCAGGGATTATTATGCTGCCGACGAAGCTGGCTGAAGTCGGTACCATTTCGATTGTCTCCTGGCTGGTGACCGCCGTGGGTTCAATGGCGCTGGCCTATGCCTTCGCCAAATGCGGGATGTTCAGCCGTAAAGCGGGCGGGATGGGCGGCTATGCCGAATATGCGTTCGGTAAGTCCGGCAACTTTATGGCGAACTACACCTACGGCGTATCGCTGCTGATTGCCAACGTCGCCATCGCGATTTCAGCGGTGGGCTACGGTACCGAACTGATGGGCGTGAACCTGTCGCCGTTTGCCATCTGTCTGGCCACCATTGCGGTGCTGTGGATCTGTACCGTCGCTAACTTTGGCGGGGCGAAAATTACCGGCCAGATCAGCGGCGTGACCGTCTGGGGCGTGATTATTCCGGTAGTCGGTCTGTCGATTATTGGCTGGTACTGGTTCAGCCCGCATCTGTATGCTGCTTCCTGGAACCCACACCATACGCCAACCTTCTCGGCTATCGGTTCTTCTATCGCCATGACCCTGTGGGCTTTCCTGGGGCTTGAGTCAGCGTGTGCGAATACCGACGTGGTGGAAAACCCGGAACGTAATGTGCCGATCGCCGTGCTGGGCGGGACGCTGGGGGCGGCGGTTATCTATATCATCTCAACTAACGTGATTGCCGGTATCGTGCCAAATATGGATCTGGCGAACTCTACCGCGCCGTTCGGCCTGGCGTTTGCCCAGATGTTTAACCCAACGGTGGGTAAAGTGATCATGGCGCTGATGGTAATGTCCTGCTGCGGTTCGCTGCTCGGCTGGCAGTTCACCATTGCCCAGGTGTTCAAATCGTCTGCTGACACCGGCTACTTCCCGAAAGTGTTCTCCAAAGTGACCAAAGCCGACGCGCCGGTCAAAGGGATGCTGGTTATCGTGGTGATTCAGACTGTGCTGTCGCTGATGACCATTAGCCCGTCGCTGAACAAACAGTTCAACGTGCTGGTGGATCTGGCGGTTGTCACCAACATCATCCCGTACATCCTGTCGATGGCGGCGCTGGTGATTATCCAGAAAGTAGCGAAAGTGGAACCGGGCAAAGCGCGTATCGCCAACCTGATTGCTTTTGTCGGCGCGTTGTATAGCTTCTATGCGCTGTACTCTTCCGGCGACGAAGCGATGATGTATGGTGCCATCGTGACCTTTATCGGCTGGACCCTGTACGGCTTTATTTCACCAAAATTTGAACTGAGCAACGCGGCATAATCGGGAGAAGAGCATGTCTCTGTGGCAAGCGACCTTTATTTTTGCGAAGAAAGAGTATGACGCTGAGTTCCACGCCCTGAACGATATCATCGAACAGGCGACGCTGGCCTCAAGCGGCTATCTGGGGATGGAAAGCTACCAGAGCGCCGATGGCCTTAGGCTTATCAACAACTATTACTGGTCAGATAAAGCGGGGATGGAGGCGAGTATTCATAACGCCCACCACGTTGAAGCCAAAGGTAAAAGCGAGCGCTGGCTGGCGGGGTATCAGGTGATTATCGCCGAGATTTCCACGGTGCATAATCATGCATTGAGCCATCCTCTGCAGGCGTTTAGCCGGTAGCCTGCGTAAAAAAGCGCGCGGACGATCCCCTCGCCCCTCTGGGGAGAGGGTTAGGGTGAGGGGGAAATTAGCGGATTGATTCATGCGTTATGACCCTCACCCCGGCCCTCTCCCTGAAAGGGAGAGGGAGAAAACCAAGGTCAGCAGTTCAGCGCCTTCCCTAATGGAAGGCGTTTTTACGTTTACATTTGAGAGAAGACGTTCATGATCACGCCGCCGGAGATGATCAGCACCATCGCCAGAATAGCGGGCAGATCCGGCTTTTGCTTATAAAGGATCATCGAGAAGATGGTCACGCCGACGATGCCAAAACCGCACCACAGCGAATAGGCGACGCCAACCGGGATAGTGCTCATGGCGCGGGTCAGCGCGAAGTAGCACAGGCTGTAGGCGCAAACGACCAGCACCGATGGCCCCAGCTTGCTGAAGCCGTTGGTCTTTTTGATCATGGAGGTGCCGGTGATTTCGGAGCCGATAGACAGCGCCAGCCATAAAAATCCGAGATTAAACATAGTGAATTCCTTTTGCGTTAGTTGGCGACGTTTTTGTCCAGGGTAGAAGTCGCAGGCTTGGCGGGCGTCTCTTCGCTCTCCTCACTGCCCATTTTGGAAAACAGGTTCATGATGACGATGCCGCTGGCGATGATCACCATACCGATGATGGCGGCGGTGTCCGGATGCTGGCCGTAGAAGGCCATACCCAGCGTGGATACCACCAGGATGCCGGTGCCAGACCAGGTCGCATAGGCCAGGCCCACGGGGATATCTTTCACCGCGCGCGAGAGCGAGTAGTAGCAGGTGCAATAGAGCACCACCAGCAGGGCGAGCAGCAGCATTTTGGTGGTGCCTTCGCTGCTACCGAACATTTTCAGGGTTGAGGTGGCCGAGGTTTCTGACACGATAACCAGCAGCATCCATAGCCAGCATTTTGTTTTTGAAGACATCTTCTACACTCCAGGTTTTATTATCGAGGTAAGGTTATTTTTTCTTCGTTTTGACATAGTCGACGGCGGCATCGGTCAGCACGACGTCAGGTCTTGCGGCCAGCGACGGATTATTGACGATATCTGTGACAGTCAGATAACGACGGGGTGTCGCCAGCGGTGTGGGCGCTGATGCGGTGACGCCCGTTGCCAGTTTCTCCAGCAGTTCGTTCATGGTGCACAGCGTGACGCCGCACGTTGCCAGACGGGCGAGGGTAGCGTCGATATGCGCAGTATAGGCGCTGTCGACGACCGCACCACGCAGCTGGTTTAGCTCGCTGTGCGGGCAGCAGTGGTAGCGCAGCGCCAGCACCGGAATGCCCGCCAGCAGCGCCTCGTGCAGCCGACGCGCCACCGGGCTTTGCAGCGTGCCGTTGACCAGATCTGCCGCCTGGGGATAGTCGAGAAACGGCAGCAGCAGCGCTTTATAGCCTACCGGTGGTTCACCCGACAGCGGCAGAACCTCCCCAAGCTGATGCCACGCCGCGGCGTCCTCAAGGGTTTCATCCATTGCTAGCACCAGCCGCTGCCCGCAGCCTGCCAACCGTTGGCGGATAGCCTGACGGTAGCCGTCGGCGGCGGTGACCATCACCAGCACTGGCGGCTGTAAACGCTGGAGGATCTGCGCCACCAGAAGGTCGATCTGTTGCTCGCTCATCAGTCGCTCCTTTAGCCTATCAGCGTGACCGGCGCGCCGTTCTTCAGCCCGGCAGCGTTGGCCTCTTCGGTGTCGATATGGAACTCAAGGGCGAAATCGTCACGCACGCGCACCACCACTTCATCAAAGGTGAGCTGTCGTTCGCCATGGCTGCGAACGCTGACCTTCTGGCCGTTGCGAACATTAAGCGCACGGGCATCCAGCGGCGACATATGAATATGCCGCCAGGCGCAGATCACCTGCGAGTGCAGTTCGACGTGGCCTTTCGGCCCCACCAGCAGCGCATCGCCCGCGTTCTCCAGTTGGCCGGATTCCCGCACCGGGGCTTTGATTCCCAGCGCGAAGCAGTCGGCGCGAGAGACTTCCAGTTGCGTGGTCGGGCGGGTAGGGCCGAGTACGCGAACCTGAGTCAGCGAGCCTTTCGGCCCGACCACGGTGACGCACTCTTCGGCGGCAAACTGCCCCGGCTGGCGCAGCGGCTTAAACGGCGTTAGCGCATAGCCTTTGCCGAACAGCGCTTCGACGTCCTGCTGCGACAGATGAACGTGGCGGTTAGAGACGCCCACCGGGATGGCGGGCGCGGCCTCGTGTAGCCGGGCGCTGATTTTTTCCTGTAGCAGGGTGTCAATCATGCCTTTTTCCCTTTCTTGTGCGCGGCGTTTTTCTCTTCCACAACCGGGGCCGGCGCGGCGGGTGCTTCCGGTTCAGCTACGTCCACCGGCGGTTCGATAACCGGTTTAACGGGCTCGATCGGTTTCGTCGGCGCAGCGGGCTCGGCCTGCACCCTCGGTGGATGCCCCTTGAGGGTGCTCAGCGCTTCCACAATGCAGCGTTCCGGGCGCGCAATAACCAGCGAATTGACCGGCAGACTGCTCGCCTGAACCACCGCCACGCCGCGCTCGATGGCGGTGTGAATGGCGCTGATCTCCCCTTCAAAGCAGACGCTCACCAACCCCGAACCCACCTTGCGATAGCCGATGCAGGTGACGCCTGCGGCTTTACAGGCGGCATCGACGGCCTGGATAGCGGCGACCCATCCTCGTGTTTCTATGACGCCTAAACTTTTCATTCTCGGCTCCTTTAGTGACGTACTAAGCGAATATCAAAATCAAATCCGGCGAAAAAGGCCTCCAGCTGGTTCAGCTCTTCCACGCTGTACGACGGGTCCTGAAGAATCGGGTAGGGCATCTCCAGACGTTCGTATTTTTTGCGTCCCAGCTGGTGATACGGCAGCATGTCGATGCGGCGGATGTTGCCGCGCTTCGCCAGTTTCTGTACGTAATCGATAGCCCCGGTGATCGCTTCCCACGAGTCGTTGTAGCCGCGCACCAGCGGCATGCGGATAATCACGTTAGCGCCGGAATCGACCAGCCATTCGAGGTTGCGGCGCACCCCTTCGTTACCGATACCGAACAGCGTTTTGTGGTGATCGCTGTCGATCTGCTTGATATCGAATAAGAAGGTGTCGGTGACCGGCGCCAGCTTCTGGTAGTTCGCCAGCGGGGTGGTGCCCTGGGTTTCGACGGCGGTGTTGAGCATCATCTTTTTGCATTCGCTAAACAGGGCGACGGCAAAATCGGTCTGCAGGCTCATTTCGCCGCCGCCGATGGTCACGCCGCCGCCGGAGGCGATATAGAAGTCATAGTCCTGCATGATGACCTCCATCAGCTCGCTGACGGTGACATCTTTGCCCATGATATCCAGCGCGTTCTGGGTGCAAATCTCTTCACATTTGCGGCAGCCGATACAGTCTTTATTGCGGTTGACGAAGTGCTTCATTTCGCCGTTTTCTTCCGCGCGGTAGTGAATGCCCGCCGGGCAGACGTTCACGCAGTCGCCGCAGTTAATGCATTTGTCCTGGGAGAACATCACCTGAAACTGGCTGCTTAACCCTTCTGGGTTGGCGCACCACGGGCAGCGGATGTTGCAGCCCTTAAAAAACACCAGCGTGCGAATGCCGTCCCCGTCGTAGATCGAATACTTCTGAATATTAAAAATTCGACCCGTTAATTCCTGCGTATTACCCATCACGCTTGCCTCCTGAAAATTCTGGACGTCCTTGTCCTCATGCGTTCCGTTACATCAGAACTTCTCAATCACCGTACGGCTGATGATCTCGTCCTGGACCTCTTTGCATAGCTCAACGAAGTAGGCGCTGTAGCCCGCCACGCGCACGATCAGGTCGCGGTATTTCTCCGGCTCCCGCTGGGCTTTCTTCAGCACTTCGTTATCGACGTAGCTGAACTGCATCTGGCCGTTGCCGAGAATCGACGCGGTGCGCAGCAGGGTGATAAGCCCGTGGCGGCCTTCCGGGGTATCGAGCAGCCCTTTGAGGAACTTGAAGTTGTGCACCATGCCGATGTTCATGGTTTCCACGTTCATCTTGCTGACCGACTTGATGATGGCGGTTGGGCCATGTTTGTCCGCGCCCTGGGTCGGGCTGATGCCGTCGGAGAGCGGCATCCACGCCAGACGGCCGTTCGGCGTGGCATTGGTCAGTTCACCGATTGGCGTGTTGTTGGAGATAGAGAGCGTGCCGTGGCTCAGGGTGGAGTAGAGCATTTTGTACTTGCGGCACTCGCGCTCGGTCCACTCGGTAATGTCCAGCGCGTACTGGTCAACGTAGTTATCGTCATTGCCGTACTTCGGTGCGTTCAGGCAGTCGCGGCGCAGCCCTTCAAAGCCTTCAAAGTTCGCCAGCATCGCATCGCGCATCTGCTCGAGGGTGTATTTCTTATCTTCGAACACCAGCTTGCGAATCGCGGCCATCGAGTCGACGTAGGTCGCCAGACCGGAGAAAATCAGCCCCGGACCGTGGTTGACCATCGCGCCACCGGCGGCCACGTCTTTGCCTTTTTCCATGCAGCCTTCGACCAGCAACGACATCAGCGGCTTTGGCGCCACGTCGCGGTGCACACGTTGGCTAATCACCGTACCAATCGCCGACAGGCGCACGATGTGGGCAATCTGCTGTTTCACCGCCGCGTCGAACGCCTCGAAGGTGTGCAGGTCGCGCAGGTCGCCAGTATCCAGCCCCTGATAGCTGTCGAACAGCACCATGCGGCCACGGTTCAACACGAACTCGATGGCGATTGGCCACTGGGTGTAGCCGGTGGAGGTCCACTGGTAGATGCGGCCAGATTTCTGCGGTTCCACGCAGCCCATCAGGCAGTAGTCGCGGGCGTCTTCGAAGTCGAAGCCTTTACGCAGCATCATCTTGATGTGGGAGTCATCGAAGTGACAGGCCGGGAAGCCCATGCCCGCTTTCACCACGTCGACGATTTTTTCCATGTACTTCTGCGGTGACTGGTTGTGAATACGGCAGGCCAGCGACGGCTGGTAAACCTTCACAAAGCGCACGGCGTCCATGATCAGATAGGTCAGGTCGTTACAGGCATCGCCGCCGGAACGCTTCTGGCCGCCAACGGTCAGGTTGATAAACGGCTGGTAGCCCGCGAAGTACTTCGCCCCCAGTTCGCTGGACATCCACATCAGTTCGGCGCATTTGATGATAAATGCCTGCAACAATTCCAGCGCGGCATCGTGGGTCAGACGGCCTTCGCGGATATCGGCTTCGAACATCGGGTAGCAGTATTGGTCAACGCGGCCCAGCGACAGCCCGGTCTGGTTCTCTTCGATTTCAAACAGCGATTCGACGGTCCAGATACTTTGCAGCGCTTCCTGCAGGGTTTTCGGCGGGTTTGCCGGCACGTTCTGGTTGACTTCGGCGATGGTCAGCAGTTCAGCGCGACGCTGGGCGTTCTGCTCAACGGCGGCCAGTTCGCGGGCGCGGGCAGCGATACGGTGGGCGTAGCTCACCACCCCTTCGCAGGTTTCAATCGCCGCTTTGTAGTAGTAGATACGGTCGATATCTTCCGGGTTCTCCATGCTCAGCGTTGCCAGGTGCGCCTCGGCATCGGCTTTGATGCCGTTCATCCCTTTGGTGAACAGCAGCACGTCGTAGCCCGGACAGGTATCGCCGCCGCCGTTGATCTGGTGATAGGAGAGGTCGCTGACGAAGGTTTCGCCGCTGAAGGACCAGACGCCCGCCTCGCGGTACTGCGCTTCGCAGATCTCATCGAGAGAACGGCCTTCCCAGAACGGTACGATCTCTTCGCGGATGGTCTTTTTATCTTCCTCGCTGATCTCAAACGGATCCTGCGGACGGGTGCTCATGGTGTCGAGTTCGTCGCGCACCCAGCGCCAGGCGATATCCGGCGAGAAGGCCCCGGCGCGCGGCTTGCCGCACGGATGGCCGACGATCAGTTCATCGTCCTGAATCAGAATCGGCGCGGTTTCGCAGGCGTGGCGGAACGCTTTGGCGCGCAGCAGAATGGTCGGCATTCCCGGGTTGGCTTTCACCACTTCGGTAAAGGCCAGCGCGCGGTAAATGGAGACGCTTGGGCGCACGGTCAGGTAGTGGTTGCGCAGGCGCTGCATGCGCGGGGTCAGCCCTTCCGCGGTGGTAGTTTCACTGCAGTTGGCGAACGGTGCAGCGGAAACGGACTGCTTGCCGCTGAACAGACGCACCGGCAGATGCAGCGCGCTGAGGTTGTGCTGGGCGCAGAGGAACATCTCAGACAGGGCGTTGATGTTCGCGTTTTCAAGGCTCGCGCCGTGCAGCAGGGCATCGAACATCGGGTAGCCGTCAATCGCGCTGGCGGCGCGGACTTCGCTTAATTCCGCGAGCTTAAACCACAGCGACTCAACGATTTCATACGCCTGAGCGTCAGTCAGCGCGCCGTTGGCGATATCGTGCTGGTAGTACGGCAGCAGGGCTTTGTCGGCGCCTTCCGGGTTCACCGCGTAGCTGCCGTTATCGAGCTGCAGCGCCAGCTGGAACAGATAGAATGCCTGGCAGGCCTCTTTAAAACTGCGCGCCGGATGGGCCGGAACGTGGTGCAGAATCGCGACGCTGTCTAACAGCTCGGCTCTGCGATAGGCGTTGGTTTCAGCGGCGGCTAGCTGCTCGGCGCTGTGGGCGAGATTTTGCGCCAGCGCCATCAGCCCATCGCAGGCGTAAATTGCGGCGCGGCAGCCGTTCACTTCGTCCATGCCGCTGCGGCTGACGGCGCTGCCAAGCGTACGGGTTTTTTCTTCCAGTTGGTGTTTAATCGCCAGCACGCCTTTCTCGACCACCAGCTTGTAGTCCGGGGAGTCGAGGTCGCTGTTCAGATTGAGGAACTGGAACGCCGATGGGCGACGTGCGGCGGCTTCATCATGGAAAATCGCGCCGTGCGGCTTGCGGGTCTGGTTACCGACGATCAGTTCATCGGCGCTGATGGTGAGCGGCAGCTGACGCATCAGTTCATAGAAGCGGCGCGCCGGTTTGACGGCGGCGGGAACGCCGGCGATATCGCCGTCCAACCCGCTCAGCACGGTCGCGTGTTCGGTGCACAGGGTGCTGGCGTTGGCCAGTAAACGTTCAGCCAGCACTTTGACGCGCGGCGTTAAGCTGTAGTGTGCCATAGGTAAGATCCTCTCGTTCTTGTTATCCGTGGCGCTGAACGGCGCTGCCGCTCCATGCCTGGCGATAAAGTTCGGTTAATGCCTGCGCGTCCGGCGTGCGCGGGTTGGTGGGGGTGCAGCTGTCACGCAGCGCCTGACCGACCATTTCCGCTAAGCGATGCTCAAACGCCTCGCCGTCCACGCCGGTGCCGTGAATGCCGGCGGGCAGGGTCATTTCATCTTTCAGTGCTTCAATGGCGACCAGCAGGCTGGTGACGCCTTCGCGGGCGGTATTCGCAGGCAGGTCCAGCAGGTGGGCCAGACGCGCATATTTGTGCGCGGCCTCGGTATCGCACTGCCCTTGATAGTCAGCGTTCCACGCCACCACCTGCGCCATCAGCAGGGCGTTGGCGCGACCGTGCGGGACGCGAAAGACGCCGCCGAGCGCGTGGGCCAGACTGTGGGTGATGCCGAGCGACGCGTTGGTAAAGGCCATGCCGGCCATGCAGGAGGCGTTATGCATTTTCTCCCGCGCCTGCAAATCCTGGCCGTTGCGCCAGCAGGTTGGCAGGTAGCGGAAGACCTGTTGCACCACCTTCTCGGCCAGCGCATCGGAAAAGTCGCTGGCGGCGCGAGAGACGTAAGCCTCCAGCGCGTGGCACAGCACGTCCATCCCCGTGTCGGCGGTGATGGATGGCGGCACCGACGCCACCAGCGTCGGGTCGAGAATGGCGATATCCGGCAGCAGCGACGGGTCAACCAGCACCAGCTTCTCGGCGTGAGCCTTCACCACCGAAAAGCTGGTGACTTCCGAGCCGGTACCGCTGGTGGTGGGGATGGCCACGAAGCAAGGGCGCTGGCGACCGGCGTCCGGGCGGGTTTGCGCCAGGGCGAAAATAACCGCTTTGGCGGCGTCAATCACCGAACCGCCGCCCAGGGCGACCACCAGATCCGGATAGCGGCTGTCCATCAACTTCATGCCGCGTACCACGGTGGCAATGTCCGGGTCAGCCACCACGTCATCCCAGATCTGCAGCGCGATACCGCGCTCGCCGAGGATCTCCGTCACCCTTGCGGCGAGGCCAAACTTGACCATCGCCTGGTCGGTGACCAGCAGCGCCTGGCGGGCACTGACGTCACGCAGGGCCGACAGCGCGTCCTGGCCGAAGCAGATCCGGGGTTTCAGCAAAAATTCACTCATTGGGTTATTCACTCCTTAAGCGTCCCGAAACACGTTCTCGACAATGGCTACCACCGCCATCGCTTTATAGCGGTCTTTGTTGAGCGCGAAGTACTCCTCGGCCAACACGATGTCGTGCATCCCCGCGCCGACGCTATCGACGGCAACCCAGGTGCGGTCTTTCATCGGCTGCTGGTTGTCATCCAACTGAGTGATGAGCAGCAGGTTGCTGCCCCGTAGCTCATCGCTCTTTTGTGTGGCCACGACATGTCCGGTAACTTTTGCGAGAATCATTGTTTTTATCGCCTTATATCAATGCGTTACTTGCCTAAACGCTCAAGAACCTGACGGATCACGCGCTCCACGTTCTGCTCGCTGATGTCACCTTCTGCCTCTGCGGTGGCCGCCGTCGCGAAACGGTTGTCGCCGTGGGTACTGAGGGTGGCGGCTGGGGCAGGGGAGGTGAAGCGCGCGTCGTCAACGATGCTGCGGCGCGGGTCAACCGGCTGGCTGGTGATGGTCGGCTGCGGTTCCACGCGGCTGCCTGGTGCGCGTAGCTCGTCGATAGAGCGCACGCCGTAGCCCACTTTGCGGATATTGAGTAGGTTCATCGGGCCGACGTTATCGGAGCTGGAGCCACCGCCCACCGCGCCGCAGCCTAAGGTCAGCGCCGGGGTGATGTTGGTGGTCGCGCCAATGCCGCCGAGGGCCGCGGGCGTGTTAATCAGAATGCGGTTAACCGGTTTTTCAAGGCAGAACTGACGGATAACATCCTGGTTGCGGGTGTGGATCACCAGCGTATGGCCAAGGCCTTCGTTGGTCAGCAGCTCCACCACGCGATGGCAGGCGGCTTTCCAGTCCTCTTCCACGTACAGGCCAAGTACCGGGCACAGTTTTTCGCGTGAGTAAGGGTTTTTTGATGAGACGGTGGTCTGTTCAGCAATCAGTACACGGGTGCTGGCCGGTACGCAGAAGCCCGCCATCTGGCTCAAATAGAGCGCCGTTTTGCCGACGACTTTCGGGTTGATGGTGCCGTTCGGACGCAGCAGCAGGGCCGCCATTTTCGCCGCTTCGCCGTCGTTCATAAAGTACGCGCCCTGGGCTTCCAGCTCGCGATGTACTTCATCGTAAATACAGCCTTCGACGATGATCGACTGCTCAGAAGCGCAGATCACGCCGTTATCGAAGGTTTTGCTGGTGATGATATCTTTCACCGCATGAGGAATATCGGCGCTGCGCTCGATAAACGCCGGGCCGTTACCCGGGCCGCCGCTGATGGTTGGCGTGCCGGAAGCGTAGGCCGCGCGCACCATGCCTTCGCCGCCGGTCGCCAGGATAAGCGACACGTCTTTGCTGTGCATCAGTTCAGAGGTGGCTTCCAGCGTCAGTTCGGTCACGCCGTCAACGATGCCGGCCGGTGCGCCCGCCGCTTCTGCCGCGCGTTTGACAATCTCAATCGCTTTCCAGCTGCACTGACGTGCGCCCGGATGCGGCGAGAAGATGATGGCGTTGCCGGCTTTCAGGGCAATCAGCGTTTTGTAGATGACCGTTGAGGTCGGGTTGGTTGAGGGTACCAGCGCGCAGATCACGCCCAGCGGCACGCCCACGTCCATCACTTTTTTCTGTTGATCGTCATGAATGATGCCGACGGTCTTCATATCTTTGATGGCGTCGTAAACGCGCAGCGAGGCAAAACGGTTCTTCAGGACTTTATCCTGCCAGTTGCCGAAGCCGGTCTCTTCCGCGGCCATTTTCGCGAGCGCTTCGGCATGGTGCGCCGCTTCCTGGGCCACGTTTTTCACGATGGCGTCGATTTGCTGCTGCGAAAAGGTGGCCATTACCGCTTGCGCTTTTTTGGCGTTGCGCACCAGTTCTCGCGCGTTCTGGCGAGAGAGCAAATCGGTATCCAGTTCAATCATGAGTCTATCCTTCATCAGACGAAAAGAGTGCAGACGGGGCGTGCCCGGTCAGGTCATGCTTTATGCTGCGATGCGATTTTTTCGATGTCGTTATGCGGGCGGGCGATGACGCGGGAGGTCACCACTTCACCGATGCGTTTTGCGGCTTCCACGCCGGAGTCCACCGCCGCGTTCACCGCGCCGACGTCGCCTTTCACCATCGCAGTGACGAGGCCGGAGCCGACGTTTTCATAGCCGATAAGCTCGACGTTGGCGGCTTTACACATCGCATCTGCTGCTTCGATACAGGCCACCAGACCTTTGGTTTCAATCAGACCAAGCGCTTCTTTCATCATTTTCTCTCCGGTTATTCGCTAATTTTGTAGTGCGAGACAATCTTGTTGATGTCGTTATGTGGACGCGCGATAACCAGCGAGGTCACCACTTCACCAATGCGCTGCGCCGACTCCACGCCGGAATCCACCGCCGCTTTCACCGCGCCGACGTCGCCTTTCACCATCGCGGTGACCAGGCCGGAACCGACGTTTTCGTAGCCGATAAGCTCGACGTTGGCGGCTTTACACATCGCATCTGCCGCTTCGATACAGGCCACCAGACCTTTGGTTTCAATCAGACCTAATGCATCACCCATTTGCGTTCTCCTGGCCTTAAGCCTTGTGTTTAATGACAATTTTGTTGATGTCGTTATGCGGACGTGCAATCACCAGCGACGTCACCACTTCCCCAATGCGCTGCGCCGATTCCACGCCGGAATCCACCGCCGCTTTCACCGCGCCGACGTCGCCTTTCACCATCGCGGTAACGAGGCCGGAGCCGACGTTTTCGTAGCCAATCAGTTCAACGTTGGCGGCTTTACACATCGCATCCGCGGCTTCAATGCAGGCCACCAGACCTTTGGTTTCGATAAGCCCTAATGCATCACCCATTGCTTCACTCCTCAAAACAGGTTGTGTGATTTCAGGAAAACCGTCCGTGTCACGGCGTTAACCCACGGCAGCGGCGTTCGGGATTCACTATAGGGACTAGCGGTTCTTGTGGAATTTAAATCTGAGTGTGAGTCTGATTTAGATAAAAACTCTGCCATTTAGCCTTTTATGGCCGCTGATTTATCTCTTTATGCTGTGGTGCGGGGAGGGATTTTGACGAAAGTAAGGTGCTTTTTTCAGCGCCCATGGCGTCAGTCACGAATGTTATGAAATTGCTAAATTTATACAAAAATCGGGTAACATAGCGCAGGGGCAACTGTGGTGAGGTTCAAATTTTGGCGGCGAGGCTAAACGCAAAAGATGCGCTTTTTTGCGAGGGGTAAGCGGCGGGAAAAAGCGCGTGCGCGATGGATCACAGTTTGCGGTCAGTGCGCCTGAGCAGCGTTAATTATTCAGAGGGGATTATGCTAAGTGGACTTAACCATCTGACCCTGGCGGTCAGCGACCTGACGCCAAGCGTCGCTTTTTATCACCGGTTACTGGGGATGCGCCTGCACGCCCGCTGGGATGGCGGAGCCTATTTGTCGTGTGGAGAGTTGTGGCTTTGCCTGTCGCTGGATGACCAGCGTCGCAACACGCCGCCCAAGGAGAGCGATTATACCCACTATGCCTTTAGCGTGGCGGAAGCTGATTTTGCAACGATGGCCGAGCGGCTGGCGCAGGCCGGAACGGTGGTGTGGAAGGATAACCGCAGCGAAGGGGCGTCGTACTATTTTCTTGACCCGGACGGGCACAAGCTGGAACTGCACGTTGGCAGTCTTGCCCAGCGACTGGCCGCCTGCCGTGAGCGCCCTTATCAAGGCATGGTCTTTTATGAGGACGATGAGATTTAGTTCAGCGCGCTACCGGATTTCAGCGTACAGATCCACAGCGGTGAGTTGATGGAACTGAGCAGAATCGCCTTGTCGTTAAGCTTCTGGGCGTTGAGAAACAGCCCGTCGTGGCTGTCGGACATCTCGCGCATAAAGTAGGCGAAAATCACGTCCGGCGACTCATCGATGGACGAGGCGCTCGACTCCCACTGGTTGATACGGTAGTGGCGTTCGGTGGCGGAAATGCGTTTGCTGCTGTAGCTGAATTTGACGTAGCGCTGTAGATAGAGCCAGCCGGCGGCCGAATCGGTATAGCCCTCGACCACCATTGAGCCTTTGCCATGGCTGCCAAAGTTGAAGTGAATGTTGCCGTTCACGTTCTCTTTTTCCATATTTTCAAAACGCATGATCCCTTTCGTGGAGCAGCTCATCACCCCGGCGTTTTCATCGGGCAGAAGACGCCAGGCGCTAAACCCGGCGACCGCGATAAAGATGAGCAGAGAAAGGGCAAAGAACGTACGCGGCGCGAGTTTCATTACGGCTTCCAGGAGTAGTAAAAGTAGTTATCGCAGTAGCTAAACGGGTTATCTTCATGCATCGCGCAGTGGGCGAGAAATACGCGCCCCAGGCCGTTGGTCTCCAGCCTGTCGCCGTAGAAGAAGAGGAAGCGCTCGCCGGGTTTGCACTCGACCTTCAGCCGCTCACGCACCTCATCGAAATTTTTCACGTAGGCGCTGGCGCTGACCGAGCGCAGCATCTCATCGCTGGCCAGCAGTTCGCACTGGCTATGGGTGATTTGGCTCAGGGTGATGGGGCGCGACTCTCGCACCCCCACCAGGCTAAGAATAAGTAGCAGCAGCGCAATGGTTAGCAGGCAGGCACCCGCGATATACCAGCAGGTGCCGCGCGCATGCGCCGTAGCGGGTGGGGTTTCCAGCGGCGTCTCTGGCGCGGCTTCGTCGACGATGACCGGCGGTTCCGGCATGGGGGCGGGCGGTGGGGTATCGTCCAGCGCCTCAATGACCACGTCCGGGTTGAGCTGCAAATAACCCCGCGACACGGTGACGATAATGTTGTCGATTCCGTAGTGGCGGAAGGTTTTGCGCAGCATACTCAGATATTGATTCAGGTTGCTGTTCGACGAGGTTAACCCATTGTCATCCCAGACTTTCTTGAGTACCTCTTCCCGGCTGACGATTCCGGTGTTATGCAAAAAGAAGAACAGCAGGGCGCTGGCGGTGATAGACAGCTGGCTGTCCGGCTCATCGCTTTGCGGCAGCGTTATCGTGCCATCCGTTGCGTCATAAATAAAACGGGCATTGATGTTGTAGCGCATCGCGGCCTCAGCCTATGTGCTTCACGCGGGAAGCGTCATCTTATTAAGAGATTCGACCAACGTTCGTCGGTGCTCGGCGCACATGGTGATCCCTTCCGTGAGTTCAGATAACCAGATGCCGTCTGCCGCATAGCGCACCAGCGTACCGGTGGGGCTATTATCCAGCGCGTCGCCACGCGCAAGGTGATCCAGCATCCAGTCGCGCCAGCATTTTCGCAGCACCGGTTCATCCGGCATGGCCAGCGACAGCACCATCAACTGGCGGCTTTCGTGCGTATCCGTCAGATCGGCAAGGTAGTTCAGATAGGCGCGGGTAAAGCGGCCATAGCTGACGCCATCCTGCTGCATCAACGCGATGATCGCTTCTTCCATAATCGCCAGCAGCCGGGTAAACAGTGCGTAAATCAGCGCCTGTTTATTGGGAAAGTGGTGGATTAACCCGCCTTTACTGACGCCAGCTTCCCGGGCGACAGCGTTCAGCGACAGGGCGGCAATGCCGTCTCGTCCGGCAATCATCGCTGCCGATTCCAGCAGCAGTTGATATAAACGGACCGGATCTTTTTTGCGGTGTTGGGCTTCCATGTTCATGGCCCGAATCATACCGACCAGACGGTATGATTATTTTTGACAGCGATCAAAGCGAAGGAGATGTCCGTATAAGGATTGTGGGTAATGCGTGAGAGGTCACAATTTGTGGTAGAAATCAGTTGGTTTCGGTCATATCTGTGCTTATTTTCATTTTAAAATATAAATCGGCCTAGACATTTTAATGGAGCTAAGCTGCCGACTATCATGGAGTAAATTATGAATCAAGCAACCAGAAAGCCGACTACAGTAGGGGACATCCTCCTGTTTGAATACCTGGAGCCGCTTGACCTTAAAATCAACGATCTGGCGGAAATGTTGCAGGTACACCGTAATACGGTAAGCGCGTTAGTTAACAATAATCGTAAGCTGACTATTGATATGGCGTTTCGCTTGGCTAAAGTGTTTGATACTTCAGCCGAATTCTGGATTAATTTACAGGCCGCTGTTGATGTATGGGAAACCGAAAACGACGCCCGTCTTCAGGTTGAACTTAATCAAATTGTTACGGCAGAAGACTTCCTGGCCGCACGCGTTAAAGCGAATAAAAACGCTGCGTAAAGTCGGGGTCAATCTTTCCTTCTACTAATGATAAAGGCCGCCGGAATATCTCCCTGCGGCCTTTTTTGTGTTCACTACCGTGACTTACTTCTGCGCAGCGCTTTTAGCTTTCGCTTTTGCGTTATCGCAGGCCGTCTGGTTTTTCGCACAGGCGTCTTTAGCTGCTTTCGCTTCTTTCTGCGCATTGGCTTTTGCCGTGCTCTTCGCCTGAGCGCACTGGGATGGATTGTTCTGGCAGGCGGTTTTTGCGTTGGCGACTGCCTGACCGTTGGCGGCATTCGCCGCACCCATTGCTAGCAGTGCGCAGGCGCCTAACATCATCGCGATTTTTTTCATGTTGCTTACTCCGCCGCAGCCTGGGCCAGATCGTTTTGAACCTGCTTACGCTGTTCAGCGGTCAGCACCTGGCTTAAGTCAAAGTAGTATTTCACTTTGTAGTAACGCACCTGCTGGTCAACCTTGCTGAACGCCGCCAGCTGTTTGTTCACGCCCGCTTCATCCCATTTGCCGGACTGGATCATGTTGATGATCATGCCGTCTTTAATATCCTTCATGGAGATAGCCTGAACGTTTTTCTCCAGTTGCTGGTGCAGGGTTTTCATTTTGGACACCTGGGCATCGGTCAGCTTCAGATGCTGAACGATAGGGTCCTGAGCCGGGGCTGGAGCAGCGGTGGTATCAGCAGCCTGAGCGGCGAAGGTCGCACCAGCAAGGGTGGCAACCAGTAAAGCGGTGCGGGTAAATTTTTTCATTGTAGTCATCCATAAAGCATTCAAATTGACGCCGAAGCGTCAGGCAACGGAGGAAAACCCCCCTGATTTTTGTCAGGGTAATGATAGGTTGCCAGCCAGTCTCAATGCTTGCGGATTGTTGTGTCTGTTGGTAACGATGGGAAACAATGACTCTATGAAATCATAACTGTTTACGTATTAAGACCTTCTTAAGGTTACGGTTTTCTTTTCGACCATTTCAGCAGGAAATCCATACCAATGGAAAGATGAAATTGTGCAAAGCATTTGCGATATCTGGCGTTGTTAATCAGATTTTACCTTTAGATAACAATTACTTTCGCCAAATGACATTTGGTTATAAAGCATAGCGAATCGTTATTTGTTCCACTGAGGGCGGTGTGGGAGCGTAAAAAGACAATACAAAAACAGGGGTATCCAGAAAGATTATGGCAAAGACAAAACAGACAATTGCACAGCTCGCACTTATCACTGGCCTGGTGGCTACCGGCTTGAGCACTTTCACCGCGCAGGCCGATCAGCTGGCGGATATCAAAGCGAAAGGCGTGGTCAAAGTGGCCACCTTTGATGCCAACCCGCCGTTTGGTTCCGTGGACGCGAAAACGCACGAACTGGTGGGCTACGACGTGGATTTCGCCAAAGCGCTGGCAAAATCGCTGGGCGTGAAGCTGGAACTGGTGGCGACCAACCCGGCTAATCGAATTCCATTGCTGCAATCCGGCAAGGCAGATCTGATTGTCGCCGACATCACCATTACCCCAGAGCGCGCACAGGTTATCGACTTCTCCACCCCGTACTTCGTTACCGGCCAGCAGTTCCTGGTACCGGCGACCGGCGGCGATAAGCTCGACGATTACAGCAAAGCGCGCATCGGCGCAGTGAAAGGCACGACCGGCGAGCAGACGCTGCATCAGCGCTTCCCGCAGGCGCGCGTGCTCTCCTATGACGATATTCCGCTGGCGCTCACCGCCTTGCGTAACGGCAACGTGCAGGCGATTACCCAGGACAGCACCATTCTGGCAGGCCTGCTGGGTGAAGCGCCGGATAAAGCCAAATTCAAAATCCTGCCGGACTTGCTCAGTAAAGAAGAGATTGGTGTAGGCGTGAAAAAAGGTGAACCGGCGCTGCTGAAAGCGGTGAATGATGAGCTGGTGGCGCTGGAGAAATCGGGCGATGCAGCGAAAATCTACGACACCTGGTTTGGTCCTTCCACTAAAGCGCCGCAGCCTCGTTCCTTCACCATAGAAGCAAAATAATATGTTGTCGGCTTTACTTTCTCGTTCCGCGGCGAAGTCCGCGGATTTTTCACATCTGCAGAATGCCAGCGTGACGTTCCGACAGGCAGTGAAAGAATACGGTAGTCATCGGGTGCTGAACGGCATCGATTTGACGATTAATCCCGGCGAAGTGGTGGCGATCCTCGGGCCTTCGGGGTCGGGGAAATCAACGCTGATTCGCCTGATAAACCAACTGGAAAGCCTCAGCGGCGGTGAAATCCTGATTGACGACAAGCCAACCAGCCAGCTAAGCGGCCGGGCGCTGCGCCAGCTGCGCAGCCGAATCGGCTTCGTCTTCCAGCAGTTCAATCTTTATGCCCATCTGACGGCAGCGCAGAACATCATGTTAGCGCTGGAGTCGGTGCATGGCTGGAAGCGCAACGATGCCCAGCGGCGTGCGCAGGAGTTGCTGCAAAAGGTCGGGCTTGCAGAAAAGGCCGATGCGATGCCTTCGCAGTTATCCGGCGGCCAGCAGCAGCGCGTGGCGATTGCTCGGGCGCTGGCCTCCTCGCCACAAATCATCCTGTTTGACGAACCTACCTCGGCGCTGGACCCGGAAATGATCGGCGAAGTGCTGCATGTCATGCAGTCGCTGGCGCACAGCGGGATCACCATGATTGTGGTGACCCATGAAATGCAGTTTGCCCGCGAAATTGCTGACCGGGTGGTGTTTATCGACGGCGGCGATGTGCTGGAGGTGGCGCCTCCGGCGGCGTTCTTCGGTCGCCCACAGCATCCGCGCGCGCGGCGTTTTCTGCAGAAGGTGCTGGACCCGCTGCATCAGGAGCGGACGGCGTGATGGTGAATTTTGACTGGCAGGGGGTGCTTAGCGGGCAGCCTCTGCAATGGATTATCTCGGGCTTTCTCACCACGCTGTGGGTATCGCTTGCCGGAATTGTGCTGGCAAGCGCGCTGGCGGCGCTGTTTTTACTGTTGCGTCTCGCCGGAGGGCGGTTGGGGCAGGGTATCACCGCCTGCTGGGTGTCGCTGTTTCGCAATACGCCGCTGCTGGTGCAACTGCTGTTCTGGTACTTTGCCGCATGGAACTTCCTGCCGCAGGGGCTGCGGGATTTTGTCAACGACCCGCACGATTGGTCGATTCTACCCGGCAACGTCTGGTGGCTGACGCCGGAGTTTCTGTGTTCGGCCTGGGGTCTTGGCGTCTTTACCTCGGCATTTTTAATTGAGGAAGTGGCGGCGGGGCTGCAAAGCGTGCCGAACGGCCAGCGTGAAGCGGCGCTGGCGCAGGGGTTTTCCACCGCTGGACTGCTGCGACATATTTTGCTGCCGCAGGGGCTGGCTAACGCCTGGCAACCGGTGGTGGGGCAGTATCTGAACCTGATGAAGCTCTCGTCGCTGGCGAGTGGCATTGGTTTCGCCGAGCTGACCTATCAGGTGCGGCAAATCGAAAGCTATAACGCGCATGCGCTGGAGGCTTTCGCGGTGGGCACCGTGCTCTATCTGCTGACTGGCGTGGCGTTGGGGCTGTTGTTGAGCCGTCTGGGACCCAAACCGGTAGGGCAGCCTAAGCGCGTGCGAAAATCGGCGGCGAGCGTCACGGGAGGGGTAGCAAATGAACGCTAATCTGGCGGTAATTTACGACAACCTCGACTATCTCTTATGGGGGCGACTGGCCGACGGTGAACCCGGAGGCGTAGTGCTAACGCTGATGATGGCGATAGGCGCAGGCGCGCTGGCGCTGCCGGGCGGCATTCTGCTAGCCTGCGCGGCGTGGCGATTTTCCGGTTTGATCCGGCGTTTGCTCTATCTCTGGGCGGAGGTGATACGCGGTATTCCGCTGATCTTCGTTATCTTCTGGCTGTGGTATCTGCTGCCGATGCTGACCGGGAGCGACCTGCCGGGCGCGGTGACGGTGACCCTGGCGCTGGCGTGGTTTACCGCCGCCTCGGTCATGCATTCGGTGCTGGCCGGGCTGCGCGCGCTGCCTGGCGGGCAGTATGAAGCGGCGCTGACCCAGGGCTTTAGCGCCGGGCAGAGCCTGCGGTTGATTCTGCTGCCGCAGACGCTGCGCAACGTGCTGCCTTCGCTGGTGGGGATTTTTATCAGCCTGCTGAAAGATACGTCGCTGGCGTTTATCGTCAACGTGCCGGAACTGACCACGGTGGCGGGGCAGGTGAACAACCGCGTACAGATCTACCCGACGGCGATATTTGTCTTTATCGGCGTAGTCTATTATCTGCTGTGCTTTGGGCTGGAAAGGGTGGCGAAACGCTGGCAGCGGCGGGTGGCGATATAAAAAACAAACCCGGCGTCGCGATGCTCGGCCGGGCTACGAATGACAGGTGTGGTAGCCCGGCCGAGGCATTTATGCCGACGCCGGGTTTAGCACATCACACGTTTTTACGTTCGATGGTTTGCTCGCCCCAGAAGAGCGCGTCTTTGTCCGTTTTGCTGAAGGCCAGTTCGAGAACGGCATCGCTGCCTTCTTCCCAGATTTTCTCTGCCGTCTTTTCATCATATTTCGCCAGCTCAAAAATCGCTTCGGCGATTTCGGGTGACGTATTGCGCAGACTGGCCCATTCACCAATGTGATGAGCCTTGCCTTCTTGTGTCGGCATATCGCTTCTCCCTTAAATCATTAGCCTTTCATTTTGACGGCCAGGCCTGCCACGTATTCACCCTGGTAACGAGCGATGGACAGCTCTTCCTGGCTTGGCTGGCGTGAACCGTCTCCGCCAGCGATAGTGGTCGCGCCGTATGGCGTGCCGCCGCGAACCTGAGAAACATCAAACAGCTCCTGGGCTGCGTAGCCAATCGGCACAATTAACATACCGTGGTGGGCGAGCGTCGTCCAGGTTGAGGTAATGGTCTGTTCCTGACCGCCGCCGGTGCCGGTTGAGCTAAAGACGCTGGCCAGTTTGCCGTATAACGCGCCGGACGCCCATAGGCCGCCGGTCTGATCGAGGAAGGTGCGCATTTGCCCGGCCATATTGCCGAATCGGGTAGGGGTACCGAAGATAATGGCGTCGTAATCAGCCAGTTCTTGTGGGGTGGCGACGGGCACCGCCTGCGCTTTGCCACCGGCTTTGGCAAAGGCTTCTGCTTGCATCGTTTCTGGTACGCGCTTGATGGTGACGTCAACGCCGTCGACCTTATTGGCGCCTTCGGCTACCGCTTTAGCCATCGTTTCAATGTGTCCGTACATAGAATAATAGAGCACCAGAACACTTGCATTTCCACTCATCTTAACTCTCCTGTGTCAAATTCGTCGGTTACCTAACAAGCATTTTTAAGCATAGTCGCTAATGACGGATTCGCTGCAACGATTCGGCTATTTATTCAGGCCGTTGTGGCATGATTTTTTGCCGCCGCTGCGCGCTTTGACGTACGCTGACACACTTTTATCCGATCGGCTTTTCTCCACCATAAGAGTCAATTACGCAACCGTAAGACGCCCATCTGGCAAAAACGGCGGGCAGATATGACAAAATGTGACCAATTTGCCTGCGCTGCCGCTGCGACGACTAACCTTATTACTACCCGTGCAGCACGGCGGGTGAACGCGCTTTGAATTACGTAATGCACTATGTCGTTCTCTCAACCGGAGGTCAGTAATGGCAAACCATCGTGGCGGTTCCGGCAATTTTGCCGAAGACCGTGAAAGAGCATCAGAAGCAGGTCGTAAGGGCGGCCAACACAGCGGCGGGAACTTTAAGAACGATCCCCAACGCGCCTCGGAAGCGGGCAAAAAAGGCGGGAAAAACAGCCATGGCAGTCACCGCAACAGCTAGCGGTGTGTGAATTGTCTGCCTCTCTCCTAACCGCCGGATAATCCGGCGGTTTCTTTTTCTGGCCGTAACCCGCAAAATAGGCATTGATGCCGTAAATAACAAGGAGAGGGCGCATGGCTCAGGATGCAGTAAAGAAAGGTGGCAAACGTTCGCAGGCCGTGAGCGCGAAAAAGCAGGCCATCCTTACCGCCGCGCTAAATACCTTTTCACAATACGGGATCCACGGCACGCGCCTTGAACAGGTTGCGGAGCTGGCCGGGGTGTCGAAAACTAATCTGCTTTACTACTTCCCCTCAAAAGAGGCGCTTTACGTGGCCGTGATGCAGCAGATCCTCGATATCTGGCTGGCGCCGCTGAAGGCATTTCGTGAAGATCTGGCACCGCTGGTGGCGATTAAAGAGTATATCCGCCTTAAGCTGGAAGTCTCGCGCGACTACCCGCAGGCCTCTAAGCTGTTCTGTCTGGAGATGCTGCAGGGTGCGCCGCTGGTGATGGATGAGTTGACCGGCGACCTGAAAGCGCTGGTCGCGGATAAATCGGCGATTATTGCCGCCTGGGTTCAGGCTGGAAAGCTCGCGCCTATCGACCCGCACCATCTAATCTTTATGATCTGGGCGACGACTCAGCACTACGCCGATTTCGCCACCCAGGTGGAAGCGGTGACCGGCAAAACCCTGCGTGATGAAACCTTCTTTCAGCAGACCGTCGACAACGTCCAGCGGATTATCATCGACGGTATTCGCGTCCGTTAGCTGGCGGGTGGCAGAGGGCAGCTCAGGTCGCCCTCTTCACACTGTAGCAGCGACGAGAGAAACGCCTCGCGCTCGTTGGTTTTGTCGGTCAGGCACTGGCTGTTCACCATCGGTTGCGCGCTGCCGCCGTGGCTACTGGAGCTGATAAACGCACAGTCCGCGTCCCGCAGCGTAATCCACACCGACTGGGCTTTCTTCAGTAACTCTCGCTGCGTAGGTTCCGCGCGCTTCAGAACATCCTGCCAGGTTTGATTGAGCTTTTTATCGGCCGCCTGATACTGCGCGGCGGAACAGGTATTCAAATCCGCCTGCGTGGTGGCATCGGCACATTCGTCCGCCAGGGCATAACCGCTGGTCAGCAGCAGGGCGAAGGCGGGTAAGAGACGTTTCATCGGTTGACTCTCCAGATTATTCATACGGCGCTTAGGCTCAGGATATAACACGATTTTACCCCCGAATCTCCTCCAACCACCGTTCGTTTTTCCGAATTTGAAAGGTGACGCAACGATCGACTGGACGCCTTTGGTGTAGAAGGTTGATGATCGCGCATTCGCATGGGAGAGGAAAGGGAGATGACAGTGATGTCCGGCACTAACGTTCAGCCTCGGTTAAAGCTTTTCACGCTGGCGTGGCCGATTTTTGTGGAGCAACTGCTGCGGTTGATGCTCGGGTACGTCAGCGTTTTTATGCTGGGGCACTATTCCGACGAAGCCGTTGCTGCCACCGGCGTTGCCAACCAGATACTGGCAATTTCGGTGATCTTTTACGGGTTTTTGACCGTCGGCGTACAGATTGTGGTGGCGCAGCTGATTGGCGCGAAGCGGTTTAAGCGCGTTGAGCGGGTGATCACCAACGGGCTGGTGGTCGCTTTTCTCATTGGCGTGGCGATGAGCCTTATCTTTATCCTGTTCGGCGATGCGTTTCTGCGCATGCTGGGGCTCAGCGAGGCGCTGGTGGTCGTAGGGTCGCCGTTTATCCGTATTATTGGCGGTATTTCGGTGGTTATCGCTCTCTATTCGTCCATTTTGCCGATTCTGCGCACCCACGGCTATGTCCGCCAGGCGATGCTGGTGCCGATTACGGTCAGCGTAATTAACGTGGTGTTCAACTATCTCTTCCTCTACGGCAAGCTGAGCTTTCTCGACCTTGGCGTCACCGGGGTGGGGATTGCGGTGTGTATTGCCAACGTTATTGGCATGCTGATGTCGGCGTGGATGCTGAAAAAATACATTGGCTACGTGTTCCGCTGGCAGAAACTGAAACAGTGCTCGCGAAAGATGCTGGGGGCCATTTTACGCTATGGCCTGCCGTCGGCGGGGGAGAACCTCTCCTATGCGGGGTCGCAGCTGGTGGTGACGGCCATTATCGCTTTTCTTGGCACCGAGGCGCTGACCACTAAGGTGTACGCCTCAACGATCAGCCAGTTTGTTGCGCTGTTTGCCATGTCCATCGGCCAGGCCTCGCAGATTATTATCGGGCGTGCGGTGGGGGCGCGGGAGATAGACGCGGCGTACCGCCAGGGGATTAAAAGCTGGCGGCTGGGGCTGATGGTGGCCTTGTCCATCAGCGTGGTTATCTACCTGCTTGCCGAGCCGATTATGCAGCTCTTTACCCCCAATCAGGAGATTATCGCCCTGACCAAAAAGCTGTTTATGCTGTCGATTTTGCTCGAACTGGGGCGTGCGACCAATATCATTGTTATCAGCAGCCTGAACGCCACCGGCGACGTTCGTTTTCCGTTTATCTGCGGGATTATCGTGATGTGGATTGTCAGCCTGCCGTTTTCCTACCTGCTTGGCGTGTATATCGGCTGGGGGCTGGTGGGGGTGTGGATAGCCTACATTATTGATGAAGGGCTGCGGGCGATGCTGATGTATCGACGCTGGCACAGCCGGGTGTGGACGACAAAATCTGTATTTTAGCCAGTGAGTTCCCGGGGTCGCATACGCTCGCCCGGGCTACATTCGTGCATATTTGTAGCCCGGGCGAGCGTATTGTACGACCCCGGGATGTCCGCCTAATTAACCAATCGTCATCAGGCTGGCGTTGCCGCCTGCTGCGGCGGTGTTCACGCTGAGCGAACGCTCATGGTACAAGCGCTCCAGCAGCAGATTGGTTTCGCCGCGGGCAAAGCCCTGCACCGAAACAATCGCCCCGTCGCGCGCCGCCACCTGCTCGCAGAGTTCGCGCAGCTGGTCAGAGTCGCCGTGATAGATAACGGCATCAAAGAAGCTGTTCATCAAAGCTTCCGGCTTGGCGAAATGCACTCGCTCGGTCACAGCTTTCGGCAGTGACTTCGCCAGCTCACGCTGCAGTGGCGCATCCTGCCACAGCACTTCGCTGCCGACCGCCATTACCGCCGAGAGCTGCGTCAGCAGATCCGACTCATTATCGGCCACGCACAGTACCCGCTCACGCGGTACCAGCGTCCAGGTGTTGCGCTCGCCGGTTGGTCCCGGCAGCACGCGTTGGGTACCAGCCTGCGCCAGTTCGCTATACCGCTTGCTCTGCGCCAACTGTTCCGGACGACCCGCCATCCAGCTTTGCAGCTCGGTGAGCGGTTTTTCCAGCAGCGTTTTCAACTGCGTATCGACGACCTGACCGGCATCCTGACGGGCTAGCGTTTTCGCCAGCGCCGTTTCCGGGCGGCTTGCCAGCAGACGGTACAGGTACATCGGGCCGCCTGCTTTCGGACCGGTGCCGGAGAGGCCTTCACCGCCGAACGGCTGTACGCCCACGACCGCGCCGACCATATTACGGTTGACGTACAGGTTGCCAACCTTCGCACTGCCGGTGACCTGAGCGATAGTTTCATCAATACGGGTGTGCACGCCGAGGGTCAGACCGTAGCCGGAGGCATTAATCTGTTCAACCAGCGCATCCAGTTGATTACGGCTGTAGCGCACCACATGCAGCACCGGGCCGAAGACCTCTTTTTTCAGCTCGTCGAAGCTGTCGAGCTCAATCAGCGTTGGTGGAATAAAGGTCCCGCTCTGCCATTCGTGGCTGTCTTCGGCGTTTTCGCGTGCGGCCTGGAAGACAGTGCGGCCTTTGGCGCGCAGGGTCTGGATATGGTGTTCGATACCGGCTTTCGCTTCGGCATCAATCACCGGCCCGATATCGGTGGTCAGACGGCCAGGGTTGCCCATCCGGCACTCCGCCATGGCGCCGCGCAGCATGGTCAGCGTGTGATCGGCGATATCGTCCTGCAGGCAGAGAACACGCAGCGCCGAGCAGCGCTGGCCTGCGCTATCGAAGGCCGAGGCGACCACGTCAACCACCACCTGCTCGGTGAGCGCGGAAGAGTCGACAATCATCGCGTTCATACCGCCGGTTTCGGCGACCAGCGGCGTTGGGCGGCCCTGAGCGTCGAGACGGGTGGCGATATTGCGTTGCAGCAGGGTAGCGACATCGGTAGACCCGGTAAACATCACGCCGCGCACGCGGGCATCACCGGTCAACTGCGCGCCGACGGTTTCGCCACGGCCCGGCAGCAGCTGCACCACGCCTGCCGGTACGCCCGCTTCCAGCAGCAGGGCGATACCCTGTGCGGCAATCAGCGGGGTCTGTTCGGCCGGTTTGGCCAGCACGCTGTTGCCCGCGGCAAGGGCGGCGGCAACCTGACCCATAAAGATAGCCAGCGGGAAGTTCCACGGGCTGATACAGACCACTGGGCCCAGCGGGCGGTGGGTTTCATTATCAAAGTCGTCGCGAACCTGGCCGGCGTAGTAGTGCAGGAAGTCGACCGCTTCGCGTACTTCGGCAATGGCGTTGCTGAAGGTTTTCCCGGCTTCACGCACCAGAATCCCCATCAGCGGCTGCATCTGATCTTCCATCAGCACCGCAGCGCGTTCCAGAATGGCGGCACGTTCCTGCGGCGGAGTGGCAAACCAGATTGGCGCGTTGTTCACCGCGCTGTCCAGTGCCTGCTCCACTTCGCTGGAAGTCGCTTCGCGGACATAGCCCACGACATCTTTTGGTTCAGCCGGGTTAACCACCGGCACCATATCGCCGTCGGCAACTGGATGCTCCAGCATCGGCTTCGCCGTCCACTTATGCAGCGCGCTGTTGAGCAACGACGAGGAGAGGGAGGCCAGACGGTGTTCGTTGGCGATATCCAGACCGGCGGAGTTGACGCGGCCTTTACCGTAGAGATCACGCGGCAGCGGGATCTTCGGATGCGGCAGGCCGGATGCGCCTTCCTGCAGCGCCATCTTCTCAACCGCCAGCACCGGGTCGGCAACCAGCTCGTCCAGCGGCAGGCTGCTGTCAGCGATACGGTTAACGAACGAGGTGTTGGCGCCGTTTTCCAGCAGACGACGCACCAGATAGGCCAGCAACGTTTCGTGGGTGCCCACCGGCGCATAAATACGGCATGGACGGTTCAGCTTACCTTCCGCCACTTTGCCCACCACCTGCTCGTACAGCGGTTCACCCATGCCGTGCAGGCACTGGAACTCATATTGGCCCGGGTAGTAGTTATTGCCCGCCAGTTGATAAATCGCCGCCAGGGTATGGGCGTTGTGGGTGGCAAACTGCGGGTAGATCAGATTCGGCACGCCGAGCAGTTTTTTCGCGCAGGCGAGATAAGAGACGTCGGTGTACACCTTGCGGGTGTAGACCGGATAGCCTTCGAGGCCGTCCATCTGCGCGCGTTTGATTTCGCTATCCCAGTAGGCGCCTTTCACCAGACGGATCATCAGACGGCGACGGCTGCGGGTGGCGAGGTCAATCAGGTAATCAATGACGAACGGGCAGCGCTTCTGGTAGGCCTGAATCACGAAGCCAATCCCGTTCCAGCCCGCCAGTTCTGGCTCAAAGCACAGTTTTTCCAGCAGATCGAGGGAGATCTCTAAACGATCGGCCTCTTCGGCGTCGATGTTTATGCCAATGTCGTACTGGCGCGCCAGCAGGGTCAGAGATTTCAGACGCGGATAGAGTTCGTCCATCACGCGGTCGTACTGCGCGCGGCTGTAGCGCGGGTGCAGGGCGGAGAGCTTGATGGAGATCCCCGGGCCTTCATAGATGCCACGGCCGTTGGAGGCTTTACCGATGGCGTGAATCGCCTGCTGATAAGAGACCATATAGGCCTGCGCATCGGCGGCAGTCAGCGCGGCTTCGCCGAGCATATCGTAGGAGTAGCGGAAGCCTTTTTCTTCGAGCTTACGGGCATTGGCCAGCGCTTCGGCAATGGTTTCACCGGTCACGAACTGTTCGCCCATCAGGCGCATCGCCATGTCCACACCTTTACGCACCAGCGGCTCGCCGCTCTTACCGATAATGCGGTTCAGCGAGCGCGACAGGCTGGTTTCGTTGTGGGTAGAGACCAGTTTGCCGGTAAACAACAGCCCCCAGGTGGCGGCGTTGACGAACAGCGACGGGCTGCGGCCAATGTGTGACTGCCAGTTACCGTTGCTGATTTTGTCGCGGATAAGGGCATCGCGGGTGGCTTTATCTGGAATACGCAGCAGCGCTTCCGCGAGGCACATCAGCGCCACGCCTTCCTGAGAAGAGAGGGAAAACTCCTGCAGCAGGCTCTGTACCATCCCGGCACGGCCGCTGGCAGTTTTCTGGTTACGCAGTTTTTCTGCCAGTTTCCAGGCCAGTTGATGTGCCTGTTCAGCAATCGGCTGCGGCAGACGGGCCTGCTCCATCAGCATCGGCACGGCATCGGTTTCGCTGCGGCGCCAGGCGGCGGTGATCGCTGCTCGGGTGACGGATTGCGGCAGGATCTGCTCGGCGAACTCGAGGAACGGCTGGTGGATTTCTTCCGCCGGCTGGGCCGATTCATCGCTCTCGTTCGCGGCACCCGACAGCAGTGCAGGCAGCTCTGGCAGGACTTCATCGTTTTCCAGTTTTTCCAGATAGTTAAAAATCGCCTGCTTTATGAGCCAGTGAGGGGTGCGGTCGATACGTGTCGCCGCACTCTTAATGCGCTCACGCGTTGCGTCATCCAGCTTAACCCCCATGGTGGTGGTGCCCATGCCATCTACTCCTGTTGCTCGGTTGTCATGATAATTGCGTAACAGGAATATCCACCATGTTGCAACTTTGTGCAACCGTGTTAAATGTGATGTCTGTTGCAGGCTTAAAAATGAATTAATTGTTAATGGTAAAACTTATGGCAGGCGGCACTGGAAATGGGTATCGCGGGCTGATTTTATGCGCCACTTAACAGTTATTATCGGTGCAACCGTAAAAAGCGTGAGGGAGTGCAACCTATAGGAAAATGCTATCAGCAGGGTAATGCATTCGATGTAAATGCAGTGTTAAATCGTTTGTGAAAAAATTCCGCTTCCGTCAGGATACGGTCGCTTCAAATGATTGCCCCGTTCCGGCAATGATAAAGACGGCAAATTGGGATATTGCCGACGCATAATTCTGGAGAATTTAATGACTATTAGCACCCCAATGCTGGTGACCTTTCTTGTCTATATTTTGGGCATGATATTCATTGGCTTTATGGCATGGCGCAACACCAAAAATTTTGATGACTATATTCTCGGTGGCCGCAGCCTGGGCCCGTTCGTGACCGCACTTTCTGCTGGTGCCTCTGATATGAGTGGCTGGTTGTTGATGGGCCTGCCTGGCGCCATTTTCATCTCCGGTATCTCGGAAAGCTGGATCGCCATCGGCCTGACCGTCGGCGCGTGGATCAACTGGAAGCTGGTGGCCGGGCGTTTACGTGTGCACACCGAGGCCAACAATAACGCCTTAACGCTGCCGGACTACTTTACGGGTCGTTTTGAAGATAACAGCCGCGTGCTGCGTATTATCTCCGCGCTGGTTATCCTGCTGTTCTTCACCATCTACTGTGCTTCCGGGATTGTTGCCGGTGCGCGTCTGTTCGAAAGCACCTTCGGCATGAGTTACGAAACCGCACTGTGGGCGGGGGCGGCAGCGACCATCCTCTACACCTTTATCGGTGGCTTCCTCGCGGTGAGCTGGACCGATACTGTGCAGGCCAGCTTGATGATTTTTGCGCTGATCCTCACACCGGTTATCGTGATCTTCGCAGTCGGTGGCCTCGGCGATTCGCTGGAAGTTATCAAGCAAAAGAGCATTGAAAATATAGATATGCTCAAGGGACTGAACTTCGTCGCCATCATTTCACTGATGGGCTGGGGTCTGGGCTACTTCGGTCAGCCGCACATTCTGGCGCGCTTTATGGCTGCCGATTCCCACCACAGCATTGTGCACGCCCGTCGTATCAGCATGACCTGGATGATCCTGTGTCTGGCCGGTGCGGTTGCCGTGGGCTTCTTCGGCATTGCCTACTTCCAGAACAACCCGTCGGTGGCAGGACCGGTGAACCAGAACGCCGAGCGCGTGTTTATCGAGCTGGCGCAGATTCTGTTTAACCCATGGATTGCTGGGATCCTGCTGTCGGCGATTCTGGCGGCGGTGATGTCAACCCTGAGCTGTCAGCTGCTGGTCTGCTCAAGTGCGATTACCGAAGACCTCTACAAAGCGTTTCTGCGTAAAAACGCCAGCCAGAAAGAGCTGGTGTGGGTAGGGCGCTTTATGGTGCTGGTGGTGGCGCTGGTGGCTATCGCGCTGGCGGCAAACCCGGAAAACCGCGTACTGGGTCTGGTGAGCTACGCGTGGGCAGGCTTCGGTGCGGCGTTTGGCCCGGTGGTGCTGTTCTCGGTGATGTGGTCGCGTATGACTCGCAACGGCGCGCTGGCGGGGATGATTATCGGTGCTGTTACCGTAATCGTCTGGAAGCAGTTCGGTTGGCTGGGGCTGTATGAAATCATCCCTGGCTTTATCTTTGGCAGCGCGGGTATCGTCCTGTTCAGCTTGTTGGATAAAGCACCGTCGACCAGCATGCAGGAGCGTTTTGCGAAAGCAGACGCGCATTATCACTCTGCACCGCCGTCCCGTTTAAATAGCCCGGACGAGGTGCGATAGCACCGACTCCGGGGTAGCTCGGTGCACGATCCCGGCGTCGCTTTGCTCGGCCGGGCTACCCTTCTAAACGCCCGCAATTCTGCGGGCTTTTTTTACGTCGGTGCCTGATAACTCACGCAACTATATCGTCGCTATTCTTTTACATCTCGTCATTATTTCCCTCACATTTCGCTTGTGTTTATTTTTGGCTTAATGATAATCACTATCACTCACATTTACCTGTCTTTGCAAAAGTTGACGGCGTTACACATTTAAGGATGTCCACATGTTTGTGCCTTTTCTCATTATGCTGCGCGAAGGTCTGGAAGCAGCGCTGATTGTCAGCCTGATTGCCAGCTATCTTAAGCGCACGCAGCGCGGCCGCTGGATTGGCGTCATGTGGATTGGCGTGATTCTGGCCGCCGCGCTGTGCTTAGGTTTGGGCATCTTTATCAACGAAACCACCGGGGAGTTCCCGCAAAAAGAGCAGGAGCTGTTTGAAGGGCTGGTGGCCGTGGTGGCGGTGGTTATTCTGACGTGGATGGTGTTCTGGATGCGTAAGGTGTCCCGCAACGTCAAACAACAGCTCGAGCAGGCGGTGGATAACGCGCTGCAAAAGGGCAATAACCACGGCTGGGCGCTGATCATGATGGTCTTTTTCGCCGTGGCGCGTGAAGGGCTGGAGTCGGTCTTCTTCCTGCTGGCAGCATTCCAGCAGGATCTCGGTATCTGGCCGCCGCTGGGGGCGATACTGGGTCTGGCAACGGCCGTCGTGCTGGGCTTCCTGCTTTACTGGGGCGGCATTCGCCTCAATCTCGGCGTGTTCTTCCGCTGGACGAGCCTGTTTATTCTGCTGGTTGCGGCTGGGCTGGCGGCTGGGGCGATTCGCGCCTTCCACGAAGCGGGCCTGTGGAACGCTTTCCAGGACGTCGCCTTTGACCTGAGCGGCACGCTGACCACGCATTCGCTTTTCGGCACGCTGCTGGAAGGCATCTTTGGTTACCAGGAAGCGCCGAGCGTCAGCGAAGTGGCGGTCTATTTCCTGTATCTGATTCCGGCACTGGCGCTGTTCTTCTGGCCGCCGCGCGCTGCTACATCAACATCACGTATCGCCCCATAAGGCAGAAAACGGCTGTTTAGTGACTACTACTTATTGAAAGGGATGGACCATGACCAAAAACTTCCGCCGCAGCGCGTTGCAGACGGGCATCGCTGCACTCTTCTCTACGGCGTTTATGGCACAGGCTGCCGATATTCCGCAGGTTAAAGTGACGGTAAACGACAAACAGTGTGAACCGATGTCCATCACTGTGAACGCCGGTAAAACCCAGTTTATCATCCAGAACCATAGCCAGAAGGCGCTGGAGTGGGAGATCCTGAAAGGGGTCATGGTGGTGGAAGAGCGTGAGAACATTGCGCCGGGCTTCACCCAGAAGATGACCGCCAACCTGCAGCCGGGCGAATACGACATGACTTGCGGCCTGCTGACCAACCCGAAAGGCAAGTTGATCGTCAAAGGCGAAGCGACCAAAGATGCGGTGAAAGCCAACGCGCTGCTGGGCCTGAATGATGCCATTACCGCCTATAAAGCCTACGTGACTGCCGAAACGGCAGAACTGGTGAAAGGCACTAAAGCCTTTACCGACGCGGTGAAAGCGGGCGATATCGCCAAAGCAAAATCGCTGTATGCCTCGACTCGTCAGCACTACGAGCGTATTGAACCGATTGCCGAGCTGTTCTCCGACCTCGACGGCAGTATCGATGCCCGTGAAGACGACTACGAACAGAAAGCGGCGGATCCGAAATTCACCGGCTTCCACCGTCTGGAAAAAGCGCTGTTTGGCGACAACAGCGTCAAAGGCATGGAGCACTATGCTGACCAGCTGAACACCGATGTGCTGGAGCTGCAAAAACGTATCTCCGAGCTGGCTTTCCCACCGTCTAAAGTGGTGGGCGGCGCGGCTGGCCTGATTGAAGAAGTGGCGGCGAGCAAAATCAGCGGTGAAGAAGACCGTTACAGCCACACTGATCTGTGGGACTTCCAGGCTAACATCGACGGCGCGCAGAAGATTGTTGACCTGCTGCGTCCTCAGCTGCAGAAAGAGAACAGCGCGCTGCTGGCGAAGGTTGACGCTAACTTCAAGAAAGTGGACACCATTCTGAGCAAATACCGCACCAAAGACGGCTTCGAAACCTATGACAAGCTGACCGATGCGGACCGCAATGCGCTGAAAGGGCCGATCACCACTCTGGCGGAAGATCTGGCGCAGCTTCGTGGGATCCTGGGTCTGGACTAAGCAAGATGGCAAAGCAGCACTCTGACGACCTGAACGAACCGTCACGTCGTCGTTTATTAAAAGGGATCGGCGCGCTGGGAGGCGCGCTGGCAATTTCCGGCGGTTGCCCGGTGGCGCACGCGGCGAAAGCCAGCGAGGCGCCGACGGCCAATAGCCGGATGGAAACCCAGCCGTTTTACGGCGAGCATCAGGCAGGCGTACTGACGCCGCAGCAGGCCGCGATGATGCTGGTAGCATTTGACGTGTTAGCGGCAGATAAAGCAGACCTTGAGCGTCTGTTCCGTCTGCTGACAGACCGCATTGCCTTCCTCACCAAAGGTGGCCCTGCACCGGATACACCTAATCCACGTTTGCCGCCGATGGACTCCGGCATTCTCGGTGCGTTTATCGCCCCGGATAACCTGACCATGACGGTATCGGTCGGCCAGTCACTGTTCGACAGCCGTTTTGGCCTGACGGATAAAACGCCGAAGAAACTACAGAAGATGACGCGCTTCCCGAACGATGCGCTGGATGCGGCCCTGTGCCACGGCGACCTGCTGCTGCAGATTTGCGCCAACACGCAGGACACGGTGATCCACGCGCTGCGCGATATTATCAAGCACACGCCGGACTTGCTCAGCGTGCGCTGGAGGCGGGAAGGGTTTATCTCCGACCACGCGGCGCGCAGCAAAGGGAAAGAGACGCCAATCAACCTGCTCGGTTTTAAAGACGGCACCGCCAACCCGGACGGCAGCGATAAACCGCTGATGGACGAGGTGGTATGGGTGACCGGCGATCAGGGTGAACCGGCGTGGACGAAGGGCGGTTCGTATCAGGCCGTGCGTATTATTCAGTTCCATGTTGAGTCCTGGGATCGTACGCCGCTCAAGGAGCAGCAGACGATTTTCGGGCGCGACAAGCACAGCGGCGCGCCGCTGGGTATGAAGAACGAGCACGATGCCCCGGACTACACTCGCGACCCGAACGGCGACGTGATTGCGCTGGACAGCCATATTCGTCTGGCCAACCCGCGGACCAAAGAGACCCAGTCGAGCCTGATGATGCGTCGGGGATACAGCTACTCGCTGGGCATTTCCAACTCCGGCCAACTGGATATGGGCCTGCTGTTTGTCTGCTACCAGCACGACCTGGAAAAAGGGTTCCTGACGGTGCAGAAACGCCTGAACGGGGAAGCGCTGGAGGAGTACGTGAAGCCGATTGGCGGTGGGTATTTCTTTGTGCTGCCGGGTGTGGCATCGGAGAAGAGCTATCTGGGTAGTTCATTGTTGCAGGCCTGAGTGCAGTCCCGGCGGCGCTACGCTTGGCCGGGCTACATTGTACGGCACGCATTTGTAGCCCGGGCGAGCGCAAGCGACCCCGGGATTTCCCCCCAACTTCAGAATATCGCCAAAAATCAGTCCTTTTTTTTCATTTCTTCCCTGATTGATATAAAACTGTCACATAAGTGTCAGATGCTATCTCTGTAAGTTATCGTTATGTTTATGTAAAAATTATGTTGCATCTTTTGTTGATTTGGATGTAATAATAAATATAGCGGTAGTTTCCGTTTCACTATGGAGATCGCGAATGGTAGCGTCCTTGACTGGACTAAGCAGAACCTCAACCCGCACCATCCCGCGCGGAGGCCCTCTCTCCGGCAGCGATTTCGTCACCTCAATTTTTCATCCAATTCGAATTCAACTCGTTGTTCCCGACGTATTGTGCGGTGCGCGTAGCCGTGCGTATTCGTCATTTCGACAGGCAGTTGCTATGGCTTACAAGGAAGCCAAACCTCAGACGTTCGTGCGCATAATCGCGCTGCTTTCAGCGCGTGTGATGTATACCAACAACTCAAGGTGCTATCCATGGGAAGACAAAAAGCAGTGATCAAAGCTCATCGCGAAGCAAAACGTGTGCTGAGACGTGACTCACGCAGCCACAAACAACGTGAAGAAGAATCGGTCACCTCGCTTGTGCAAATGAGTGGTGGAGTGGAAGCAATCGGTATGGCGCGCGACAGTCGCGACACCTCGCCGATTGCCGCCCGCAATGACGCTCAGGCCCACTACCTGCATGCTATCGAGAGTAAGCAGCTGATCTTCGCCACCGGCGAAGCGGGCTGCGGCAAGACCTGGATCAGCGCAGCGAAAGCTGCGGAGGCGCTCATTCATAAGGATGTGAATAAGATTATCGTGACGCGTCCCGTCCTTCAGGCCGATGAGGACCTGGGGTTCCTGCCCGGAGACATTGCGGAGAAATTCGCCCCATACTTCCGCCCCGTCTATGACGTGCTGGTGAAACGACTGGGCGCCTCCTTTATGCAATATTGCCTGCGCCCGGAAATTGGTAAGGTAGAGATCGCGCCGTTCGCCTACATGCGCGGACGTACATTTGAAAATGCGGTGGTGATTCTTGATGAGGCTCAGAACGTCACCGCGGCGCAAATGAAGATGTTCTTAACCCGCCTCGGGGAGAACGTCACGGTTATTGTGAACGGGGACATCACCCAGTGTGACCTGCCGCGCGGCGTCCAGTCCGGGCTTAGCGATGCGCTGGCCCGCTTTGAAGAAGATGAGATGATAGGCATTGTTCGCTTCACCAAAGATGACTGCGTACGCTCGGTGCTCTGCCAGCGCACGCTGAAAGCCTACTACTAACCGCTGTAACGTCTGCAAAGCCCGGGGAAAACCGGGCTTTGTTTTATATTCGCATTTCCACGATTATTATTTTCGCACTTAATATTGAGTGGATAAAATAATGTTTTTAAATATTAATTATCAATTCCAAAGGAATGAAGATAATAAATATTTTAAATGAGCATCTTTGATTTAATAAATTATAGTGGATTAGAAATTTAAATATACCTTATGTTAAAAACAGAAACATTAACCCTAATCATTTAACAAAATTAAACGACTAATTTTTTGTTTGTGAGCTATTTCATCATTTTTTTGTCGGGAATAGGGTATGGTTTGTTAGCATTTGAATTGATTTGGTGTATGCGGTGAATCGTAAATATAAATTACACGAATTTCTTGATGTTGAGCGCTTACAAACTCTCCAGGACAATTTCAGCAAATCAATGTTGATTGCGCTTGTTGTGGTGGATCAAGACGGCGTTCCTGTGACTCATCCCAGCGGATTTTCCGATTTTTGCGCCCGCTCAAGAATGAATCAATCGCTCGCAAGGCATTGCTATAATAGCGATAGCGCAGGTGGGGAAGCCGCAATGCGTGCCGGAAAACCGGTGGTGTATCGCTGCTACTGCGGCTTTGTCGAGTTCGCGGTTCCCATCATGATTAATAATCATTATCTTGGTGCCTTTATTTCCGGTCAGGTGAAGGTTGAGGAAGAGAAAGAGAAAAGCATTCCCTACATCCTCGACAACAACCATCTCTGGCAGGAGAACACGTGGATTACCAATCTGCATGATAATATGCAGCGTATGCCCTATGAGCGCTTTGAGTCTACGGCCTATACGCTTCTCCATGTGGCTTCTTACCTTGTTGAACAGGCTCATACCAACAATATCGAGCGTGAGTTACGCCATAAAGAGCAAGAATTAACCAGCGAATTACGTAAACGAGTGGAAATCGAACGCTCATTACATGATGCCGAGTTCAAAGCGCTCTCGTACCAGATCAACCCCCACTTTTTATTCAACGTGCTAAACACGATTGGCCGGCTGGCGTTTCTTGAAGACGCCAATCGAACGGAAACCATGGTGCATGATTTTTCGGACATGATGCGCTATCTCCTGCGTAAAAATAACAATGGATTGATAACCTTGGGTCAGGAGTTGAATTACGTAAATTGCTATATGGCTATTCAAAAAGTCAGGATGACGGATCGCTTTGACTACGTCTGCGATATTGCCGAGAAATATAATAATGTGGTGTGTCCATTTTTAATTCTTCAGCCATTGGTGGAGAATTTCTTTAACTATGTCGTCGAACCACGAGAAGTGAAAAGTCATATCATTTTGCGTGCTAATGATGACGGTAAGGATGTGATCATCGAGATCACCGATAACGGTGATGGCATCTCTGCTGAAGATATTGAACATATCCTCTCCGGGAATCAGAACCGACAGAAAGGCGGCATTGGTATTAACAACATCAAGAATCGTCTACAGCTGCTGTTTGGCGAGAATTATGGCCTGCAGATAACCAGCCCCCATAAGCCTATGTTTGGTACCACCATAAAGCTACGCTTTCCATTATTGGCCGCCTGAGAGTGGAGTGTGCATATGTATAATATTGTCATTGTTGAAGATGAGCATATTGAGCTGGAATCACTCAAGCGCATCATCTCACGTTGCGTTGAGAACGTTGTCATTCATGAGGCGTCGACGGGGCGAAAAGCGATTCAGCTTATTGATGAGCTTAACCACATCGACATGATGTTTGTCGATATCAATATCCCATTGCCTAACGGTAATCAGGTGATTGAGTACCTCAAGCAAAAAAACACCGATACCAAAGTGGTTGTGACGACGGCAAATGATGATTTTGACATCGTTCGCCGGATGCTCAGCCTGAAGGTGGATGACTATCTTTTAAAACCGGTTAAACAGAGCATCCTCCACGATACGATTCAGAAAACATTGTTGATTGACGAAGAGGAAGCCGCAGCGACCCGTGAACTCCGGCAAACCATCAGTGAATTGATCGGCAGTTGCGATTATTCCGGCTGGCACTCCTTTGTGTTTGATTTACTCGATACCGCTTGTCGGGAGCAGGTTGCTGGGGGCGTAAAAACGGTCACCGACGTACTGGAATTGCTCCAACAGTATCTGGCGGGGGCGGGTGAGAAGTATGTGTTATGCCGTCATAACGTTACCGACATGATCCAATATATTCGCCTGCATGGGCTGTCCGTTAACCACTACTGGCGGGTGATGGTTGGGCTGTTACAAATTAGTGATGATATTTTCGAGCAGGCCTTTAAACAGGCCAGTGGGAATATGGATTTTGTTGCACGAGCACAGTTCCATATTGAGAAAAATATCCTCAAGAACCTGACACTGGATGATATTGCGGCGAAAGCCTTTGTGAGTTCTTGCTACTTGAGTCGAGCCTTTAAAAAGGCCACCGGCATGGGGTTTTCGAGCTATATTACCGGCCGCAAAATCAACATGGCCAAATCGCTTTTACAATTCAGTGATCTAAAAGTGAATACAATTGCTCTCGAACTGTCCTGGCAGGATGCGAATTATTTCTGCCGAATTTTCAAAAAAGAGACTGGAATTGCGCCGTCGGACTACCGTCGGCAGGTCGCCGCTGAGCTCAACTGAACGATCCCGTTTTTTTTGCGCTTACGGCCCTCGTTAGCGCAAAAAAGTGCGCCATTCCAGCAATATAGTTTACGTATCCCAAAATCGGCGGCCGCTAGAATGGTCTATCCTCCTTCTAACGTGGCGCCGCCGTGGACGACTATCTTTTTACTTCTGAATCGGTTGCCGAAGGGCACCCGGATAAAATGGCAGACCAGATATCCGATGCCATTCTTGATGCATACCTGCTGCGCGATCCCTGGGCTAAAGTGGCTTGCGAATGTCTGGTGAAAACCGGCGCCGTCATTCTTGCCGGGGAGGTGACCTCCACGGCCACCGTTGATATTGAACAGATTGTACGCAGCACGGTGAAATCCATTGGTTACGATAGCTCAACGAAAGGCTTTGATGGCGCCACCTGCGCGGTCATCAACATGCTGGGCCAACAATCTGGCGATATTGCTCGAGGCATTCGCGCCAGTGAACCAACGTCGCTTGGGGCAGGCGATCAGGGCATTACCTTCGGCTACGCTTGTGATGAAACGCCGCAGTTGATGCCGGCGCCATTGCTGTTCGCACATCGGTTGATGGAGCGCCAGGCGATGCTGCGCAAAGCCCATCAACTTGATGGGTTACTCCCTGATGCTAAAAGCCAGGTTACGCTGCAGTATCGCAATGGGCAAATTTCTCATGCGGCGGCGATTGTGGTGTCTACCCAGCACCGTGAAGACATGCCGCTTAATGCGCTGCGTGAGGCGGTAATCGACGAGATTGTAAAACCGATTATTCCCTCGTCCTGGCTGACCTCTGATACGCGACTGTTGATCAACCCTGCCGGGCCGTTTGTGCTGGGTGGCCCGTTCGCTGATTGTGGCTTAACCGGCCGTAAAATCATTGTCGATACCTACGGTGGTGCCGCCTGTCACGGCGGCGGGGCGTTTTCTGGTAAGGATCCTTCCAAAGTCGACCGCTCTGCCGCCTATGCGGCACGCTATGTGGCTAAAAATATCGTTGCTGCCGGTCTGGCTCAGCGCTGTGAGGTGCAACTGGCCTGGGCGATTGGCTTACCTCGGCCGGTTTCAATCCGTATCAATACTTTTGCTACTTCCCGGTTGTCCTCAGCGTCGCTGGCGCGTCTGGTCGAGCGCCATTTTGATTTGAGCGTCTACGGCATGATTTGCCAGCTCGACCTGCTGGCCCCTCGCTACCGCCAGACGGCGTGCTATGGCCACTTTGGCCGGGAAATTTTTCCATGGGAGCGCACTGATAAAGCGGAGTTGCTGCGGGATGATGCCGCAACCTCAGCGTGTGCCCCCGTGGCTACTCTATCGAATTGCAAATAACAGGAGATATTTATGTCCGGGCAGAGCTTGGGTCTAATTGAAACCGTCGGTCTGGCGGTAGCGGTCGAAGCCGCAGATGCCGCCATGAAGTCTGCAAATGTTGACCTGGTTGGATACGAGCTGACGAAAGGCGGCGGTCTGGTGACGGTGAAATTCACGGGGGACATCGGCGCCATGAACGCAGCGGTATCGGCCGGTGTCGCTGCCGCAGGCCGCATTGGCCAGGTTTACGCCTGGAAGGTCATTGCGCGTACGGCAATCGGGATTGAACGGGTTATCAGCTCAGTCGAGACGTGCGGCGCTGCACCCGTTCAGCCGGTAGCGCCGGTATTGGAGCAAAAAGCGGTCGCGATACCGGTCGTTAACATTGAAGCCGTTGTCGCGCAGGAAGGATGCATGGCGGAAACGGAGTTACCTCCGTCACCGGTCGTCGAACCCGAATCAACTTCCGCGGCTGCTGCTGCGCAACCCCTCGCTGACGATGATAAGAAATCATCGCGCAGTCGCGGAAAAGGGCCCCGCCGATAACACGATAAGCCATAAATGAAAGCCACCTGCGGGTGGTTTTTTTATGTGCGCTACGCATAGAAAAACGCCATCGTGCCGGTAAGCGCGATGGCGTTTGCCACAATGGGAGCAATCAGGCGGCTTTGGCGGCTTTCGCTGTCGGCAGATGACGTTCGATTCCGTAACGATAAATAGCCGCGCCTAGCAGACCGCCAATCACCGGCGCAATGAGCGGGACGAGGAAATAGGGGATCTCTCTACCGCCGGTCATGGAAACCGTTCCCCACCCGCTCAGGAAGGTAAAGAGCTTCGGCCCAAAGTCGCGCGCAGGGTTCATGGCAAACCCGGTCAGCGGTGCCGTTGAGGCGCCAATAACCGCAACAAGGATCCCGATCAGGAGTGGTGAAAGCGGCCCTTTGGGTACGCCGTTACCATCATCGGTGAGCGCCATGATAAGGCCAACCAGCATTGAGGTAATGACGATTTCGACCAGCGCGGCGAGCCATACGCTGATGGAATCGGCTGGATAGGTTGAAAAAATACTCGCCAGATACAGGCTATCCTGGCTACCGCGCACGAGCTGGTGGGCGTGTTCGTAATCGGCGAACAGATTGTGGTAAATCAGATAGGTCAGAGCCGCGCCGCAGAACGCTCCGGCCATCTGCGCCACAATATAAGGGAGCACTTTTCTGGCATCGAAATTTGCGAACGCCCATAAGGATATGGTCACCGCGGGGTTAAGGTGCGCCCCGGACGTCCCGGCGGTCAGGTAGACGGCGAGCGCAATACCCAACCCCCATACTATGCAGATTTCCCACAGCCCAAAACTGGCGCCTGCCAGTTTGGCCGCAGACAGTACGCTGGTGCCAAAAAACAGAAATAAGCCGGTGCCAAGAAATTCTGCAATACATGGTCCGGTTAGGGATTCGTAGGGTTTACTCATGTTTTTTTCCTGTATTAAGCCCGTGTTTGCCATCGCTTAATGATGGGTAAGTACAATAGAGATAATGTTCAAGGGTATGTTTATTTTATTATTTGAGAGAACCATCAACCTCCGATATGGCAATGGAATCCCATTGATTCGACGATTTTCTTCAGACCTTCTATCTTATTTTCGGAATGCGATTGCGCATCACCCATCGGATAAATTCGACCGAGCAGGCTGTATTTATTCTCTCCGAAAGTATGGTACGGCAGCAGATGAATGGTATCGACTCCCGACATTAAGCGGGCAAACTCAGCGATGCTGCGTATTTCATCAGGATTGTCATTAACGCCAGGGATCACCGGAATACGGACAATGACTTTAGTGAGGAATGAAATTCGGATCAGGTTTTCCAGAATACGGCTATTATTGACTCCGGTATTTTCTTCATGCACCGCAGGGTTAATCGCTTTAATATCCGTTAAGGCTAAATCGATCCATGGAAAAACCTCTTCGATGGTTTCTTTACTCGTCAGGCCGGTGGTTTCAATGGCGGTATGCCATCCTTTTTCTTTGCAGGCTTTTAATAATTCGCGCGCAAATTCAGGCTGAGCCAAAGGCTCACCGCCGGATAGCGTGATGCCTCCGCCAGAACGCCGGAACAGATTCTCCTCCTTTTGTAATTCCCTGATCACGTCGCGCACAGTCATCCGTTTCCCCTTCATCTCCAGGGCCTGAGTAGGGCAAACGCGCGTGCAATCGCCGCACTGGATGCAGCGTTCGCGGTCAATGAAAAAAGGATTGCCGGGAGAAAGGGCTTTTTGCTTACAGGTATCGACGCATTTTCCGCAGCGGATGCAGTCATTTTTTTTATACACCAACTCTGGCTGCGGGCGCTGTGACTCAGGGTTGCTGCACCAGCGGCAGGTAAGGGGGCAGCCTTTAAAGAACGGAATAGTCCGGATACCAGGACCATCGTGCAGCGAATAGCGTTGAATATTGAATAAAACGCCCTCGGTTTCGTAGTCGACTCTCTTCATAACATCACTCGTCAAAAAACAGCCAGCGGCCCAAATTGAGCCTGAGAAAGGGCCATGCGCTGCGGCATGGCCCTGGCAGGGAGGAAAAATCAGAATTGCTGTTCGGTACGGCTGATGATGTCGTCCTGAACCTCTTTGGCTAAGACGACGAACTGTGCGCTATAGCCCGCCACGCGTACGACCAGATCCTGATGCTGCTGTGGATTTTTCTGCGCTTCCACTAGCGTTGCGCGATCGATAACGTTGAACTGGACGTGCATCCCTTTCTTGTCGAAGTAGTTGCGTACCAGCCCGCCAAAGTTACGCAGGCCTTTTTCGCCAGCCAGAGACGACGGCAGGAATTTCTGGTTATAGAGCGTCCCGTTGGAGGCGATAAAGTGGTCCAGCTTGGCGACCGAGTTGGCCGCTGCGGTTGGGCCAAGGGTATCTTTGCCCTGGCGTGGGGATACGCCATCTGCCAGCGGTTCTTTTGCCAGGCGTCCATCCGGCAGCGCGGTGACGTCTTTACCGAACAGTACGTTGGCCGATACCGGGTAGATGCCCGCCTGGAAGTTGCCGCCGCGCGGATTGGTGTATTTCTCTACTTCCTGGCAGTAAATCAGTGCGCACTGGCGGGCCACAAGGTCGACTTCATCAATGTCGTTGCCGAAACACGGCGTATTTTCCAGGATATGGCGGATCTCTTCATAACGAGAGACATCCGTTGTCGCCGGTGCGGCGGAGGTTGCAGTTTGAGAAAGCTGACGATAGACCTCCTCTTTGATGGCCGCTGGGTCAAGCGCGCCGTGCTGGCTAATAACCCGTTTCACGACGTCGTAGATATCCTGTTCCCCAAGCGATGTCTTCGCCGCTGCGCCATGAGGCGTTGCCCCAACGGGATAGCCGAAGTTTGCATCCAGCGCGCCTTTCAGCTCCTGAAGCGTCAGGCGTCGGTCTTCAAATACCTGCTTCTGAATGGCGTACACGGAGTCACCGGTATCCGCCACGCCAAAGGCCTGTGGGCCGGTGAAGTTATAAATGGCGCCGCCTTCCTGGAGTGATTTTCCCCGGCCGATGCAGTCATCAACCAGCGCGGAAAGGAAGGGTAGCGGGCAACGTTCACCATGGGCAATATCAACGCTGTTACAGGCTTCGACGAGCTGATGAACGAAATGCGCCATCTGCTTTTTGAAGGCGGTATAGAAGTCATCAATACAGGTGTACTGCGTCATCTCGCCGGTGATTGGGCCAAGCTGTTTGCTGCCTGAACGGCCGTTGTTGAGGGTAATTTCCAGCACTTTCGCCACGTTAAAGAACGCGGCATCGTGCCAGCCTTCCGTCCGGTGCGGTGCCTGCGGCTCCACGCAGCCAATGATGCAGTAATCACGTGCATCACGTAGTGAAACGCCTCGGTTTTGCAGCGATGGGATAATCACTTCGTCGTTGTACATCGCAGGGACGCCCAGCCCTAAGCGCACCAGTTCACAGGCGCGGTAGAGGAACTCATCGGGCGTACCCTGCCAGACGCGGATAGAGAAGGACGGCTGCGGCAGGCGAACGTGGGCAGTGGCTTCCATACACATGTAGGTCAACGGGTTGGTCGCGTCGCGGCCATCTTCAGTTTGCCCGCCAACGCACAGGTTCTGGAATACGGCGTAACCGGCAAAGGCCTGCGCGGAGATTTCATCGCGGGTTTTGTTGATATCATTAAGTTTGATCCAGCAGCAGTCCACCAGTTCCTGAGCAAACTCGGCATCAATCGATTTATCCGCCGCCAGATAAGGGTACATATATTGATCGAAGCGCCCTGGAGAGATGGAATGGCCGCTGGATTCAATTTGCAGCATGCTCTGGATAAACCAGAACGTCTGACAGGCTTCCCAGAACGTGGTGGCGCCATATTCAGGCACGCGAGTACAGTTCTGGGCAATTTGTTCCAGTTCGCGCTGACGAGTTGGGTCGCGCTCTTCGCGCGCCAGGCGGGTCGCTTCCTGTGCGTAGCGATGGGCGAAATTGATAGCAGACTGGTAGCTTAAGATAACCGCATGATAAAACTGCTCTTTTTTAATGTAGTCCGGAGAGGTGCGGTCGAGATTTTCCAGCGCGCGGTTTACTTCGTTAATAATACCGCGGAAACCGATTTTCAGGACCTTGCCGTAATCAACGCTGACATGGCCTACGCCGCCAAAGAAGTAGTTGCCGACGGTGAATACGCCGTTGCCCATACTCTCTTTGGTGCCTTCAGACATATACGATGCCGCTAATTCGCTGGTGGTTTTACCCGGCCAGTATGTAAAGGCCTGGTGCAGTTCTTCCGCCGTTTTCTTCGGAATGATAAACGGGTCGGCGACACGTTTTTCCATGGTGTCGAACTCTTTCTCAACCCAGTCATAAGAAAACTCAGGGCAGATCTCGGTGGAGCGAGGATTAATCGTCACTGCGCCGACAATAAGTTCGTCCGGGCGAATCGTTACCGGCAGTTCATTGAATATTTTCTCGACAACCTTTGCGCGGCGCATAATAGCTGGAAGCTGTTCGTTCTCTTTATATGCTTCAGTGGCTAATACAGCACGCTCAGATTCAACATAGGGTTTAGCATGCAGAATCATATTTTTGAGTCTGACAACACGTTCGGTCGGATTAGTAAAGCCTTTCTCTAACATACAATAACTCCCGAAATAATATGAGCGTGGTTTATTCACCACTGCTGAATTTTTTGAACTGACGGCAGCGCCGAGAACATTAGTGAATAATGCTGGTGCCGATTAAGCTAATAAACTGACGTAATAGCGCAGGGTGTCCCATCCAGGTTGCGGCGGTGACCAGATTGCCGTCCTGCACGGCTTCATCATCCGTTGAGGTCACCCACGTCCCGCCGGCCATTTCAATCTCCGGTTTTAACGTAAAATATCCCGTCAGCCTTTTGTCTTTCAATATGCCTGCAGCTACCAGTACCTGTGGCCCATGGCATACTGCGGCAATAGGTAATGAAAAATTATTTGCATAATGAATAATGTTCAGCACCGATTTATTCAGACGTAAATATTCTGGCGCTCGTCCGCCGGTAATATAAACACCGCAGTATTCCTGCATCCTGACTTCATCAAAAGATGCGGTTAAGCGAAATAAATGACCAGGCTTTTCACTATAGGTTTGATCGCCTTCAAAATCGTGAATAGCCGTTTTAATATATTCGCCACAACGTTTTCCAGGACAAACCACATCAACTCTGAAACCTAACATGCTTAATGCCTGAAAGGGCACCATGACTTCATAGTCTTCAGAGAAATCGCCTGCGAGAATCAGAACTCTTTTCATCAGCGAACTCTCAGAATGTATTTGAATCATCCTCAATAGTACGCATGGCTTCATTCACAGCGGCGACTTCACCGAATATAGCCAGCGTGGTGATATGTTGCGGGCAACTACCAAAGATTTCCGATACCGCTACGTGAGCACTTTTACTTGCCCGATCGGCGTAAAAGTACAAATCTGGTATCGGCAGCATAATCAACCCAACCGCATCGATACGCACCCGATCCAGACGGTTGCGAGACTCAGAAGGCATCCGCCGTTTCAGCATGGCCAGCGTTTCCGGCGTCGGTGCATTGATGATCCGTTTATTCATCTCTGGGTTACCCACTTTGCTTATATCAACGAATATTGAGCGCTTCGACCATCACGCAGCGACGATTTCTGGCAAATGTACGTGCGGAGGTCAGACCTTCCCCAGTTGGCCCGGCGATCGTAAAGGTGGCATGTCCTTCGCCGCCAACGCCGATGCCCGCGTAAGAAGGACCGTTTTTCACAAAAATCGTGGTCTGGATCAGACGCGCCATTTTGGTGAGTTTTTCCACGTTAGTGGAATGCATCATTGCCGTGTGACGATTGCCATGTTCAACCTGGATGGCTAACTCAATCGCTTCATCGACGTTCTCTACCCGCACCACCGGAAGAATAGGCATCATCAGTTCATGCACGACGAACGGATGATCGCGCTCGGTTTCGATCAGCACGACTTTGATCTCTTCCGGTACACTGAGGCCAATCTGCTGTAGAAGGTAACGTGCATCTTTCCCTACGAACGCCGTATTCGGTCCGGTTCCTTTTTCATTAAGCACCAGTGATTGCAGTTGCTGGATGTGCTGCTTATCGCATAGCAACCAGGCACCGCTTTTCTTCATGCAATGAATAAGATAATCCGCGACGTCATTGACGACGATGACCTCTTTTTCGGCAACGCAGGGCAGGTTGTTGTCGAAACTGCAGCCATTAATGATGTCACGCGCCGCTTTCTCGATATCGGCAGTCTCATCAACAACAGCGGGAGGATTACCGGCACCAGCACCCACGGCCTTTTTGCCTGACGACATCACCGTTTTAACAATTGCTGGCCCACCGGTGGCGACCAGCATATTGACGCGCGGGTCGTTGATGAGGGCATTGGTGTTAGCAATTGAAGGGGTTGAAACCGTCACCACCAGGTTTGCGGGCGCGCCAAGCCGTGCCAGCTGCTGGTTAATCAACGCAATGCAGTGCAGCGAGACGCGGCGAGAGCGCGGGTGAGGACTGAATACCACCGTGTTACCTGCAGCCAGCATACCGATGCTGTTATTAATGATGGTTTCCGTTGGGTTAGTGGTTGGTGTAATCGAACCGATGACACCGTAGGCGGAGTATTCGCTCAGCGTCAGGCCACCATCGCCGCTGAGTGCGCCGGTTGTCAGATCCTCAACGCCGGGCGTTTTTTGCGCGGCGACGCGGTTCTTGACCAGCTTATCGGCATAATTCCCCATCCCCGTCTCTTCTACGGCCATGTGAGAAATGGCCTGTAGCACCGTTTCTTGTAGAAATAGCTGGCGGATGCCATCAATAAAACGGGTACGATCCTGCATTGAGCAGTGGCGATACTGACGCTGCGCGAGCTGTGCTGCCGCAATGGCTTCATCCATTGTGGCAAAGGCGCCATCACCTGATGGCGAGTCGTCATCAGGTGCAGCATCGACGCGATTGGCCAGCACGCTGGCAATAATCGCATCAATGCCATCGCGTTCGGGGGTAGCCGGTTGGGGGCGACTTTCCCGGATGTCCGGTGCGGTTTTAGTGTATTTACTCAGAACGCGAGAGACGGCCTGAGTAATTTCAAGATCGTTCATGCTCTACTTTCCTTACATCACATCGCTTCGCACGCATTGCCGTTCGCTATCAAATATACGGTGTTGTTGTCGATTTGATTGGCGCCGGATCCAGGGTAGCCAGCAGTTGCTTCCCGACCTCTCTTGCTGCAATGACCGCCTGGCGAACGGCGCCAGAGTCACCGGCAAACGTGAAGATCACCTCATTACTAAAGCTGGTGCCTTTTGCCGGGCTGGCGTATCCCACAGGCTCAATGACCGCGGCTTTTGCCGCGGCATCGGCAACAACGATACCGATAGCCGCCGGTGAGGCGCAGGTCATCCCGAAGGATTTACCCAGCGGTGCGCCAAAGGCTTTGTTGAGGGCGTAGCTGGCACGGGCGGTGTACTGGAACTCCAGATGACCCGCCGGCGAACCGTAGACATCACCCATGGTGCGCTCGATTTCTCCCAGTGCGACTTCGATGGCACGGCGAACGTCGGAGACATCGGAAGCGCCGAAAATAATTAAACATCCGTGCCCGCCGCCGCCTTCGGTATCGCGAGCCAGTTCAATCGACAGAATTTCACTGTTCGTCGCTTTAATGGCTTCATCGGCCGCAAAAATATGCGGGCCCGCGCCAGTACGCGCGCCAAGAATACCGATAGAACGATATTTCTTATCGATCTCCATAACGTCATGCAGCTGGTGATCAACGTTTGCAATAACCAATCCGATGGTGTGACCAAGGGCTGTACCAACAAACTCGGTTAAACCACAGCCAGCAATGCTGGCCTTGGTTTTATTATTAACGTTGGCGTCAGACTGTTTATTCATTACCTCAGATATAATCTGTTCAACAAAATTATCTCTCATGGCCAGAATCCCCAGACGTTATTAACTAACCGCTTTTGGCAGGATTTTTTCCACTTCGATATGTGGGCGAGGAATAACGTGAACGGAGACCAGTTCACCGACTTTACCCGCAGCGGCAGAACCGGCATCAGTAGCCGCTTTTACCGCACCAACGTCGCCGCGAACCATAACGGTGACCAGGCCTGAACCAATTTTTTCGTAGCCGACCAGAGTGACGTTAGCGGATTTAACCATGGTATCTGCGGCTTCAATTGCGGATACCAGACCTTTTGTTTCAACCATACCTAATGCTTCTTGTTGCATAACGACCTCAATATTTAATATAGGGGTAAGCGGTAGTCATGAATTAACCTTTGGCAGAAAATTCATGTATCTAATAAATACGTCCATCATATTATTGTGCTAAGGACAAAATGTTTTGCCCGTCAGAGAGACTTTCTTGCTGTTTGGCATTATCCCAGACAATAAAATCCTCCCTATCAGCGATCGCAATATGTGATTCAGGCTGCGCCCTGGCATAGGGGGGAGAATGCTGCGGCATCCTGTGCAATCATTTTCTCTTCATTGGTTGGAATGACCGCCACGATGGGGGAACCGGGCTGCGAAATGACGCCTTCGCGGCCAGCAACCATCTGCCTATTTTTTGCCGCATCGAGAAGGATGCCAAACACGGACATTCTTTGTGCGGTAAGTTCACGCACCAGCGCTGAGTTTTCACCAATGCCACCGGTAAAAATAAGCGCATCAAAACGGTGTAGTGACGCGAGATGCGCGCCGAGATGGCGTGCAAGACGGTGCACCATAACGTCAATCGCAAGCGTGGCGCGAGGGTCGCCGTGGTTACGTGCGTCCTGCAAGGTTCGGCAATCGCTGGAGATGCCCGATATGCCATATAGGCCGGAGTCGTTATTGACCATGCTGTAGAGCGACTCAATGGTTTGTCCTGTACACCTGGCGATATAGGTGGCGGCACCGAAATCGAGATCCCCACAGCGGGTGCCCATGACCAGCCCTTCAAGCGGCGTCATGCCCATTGAGGTATCGACGCTTTCGCCATTTTTTACCGCACATACCGATGAGCCGTTGCCCAGATGGGCAATCAAAATGCCATGATTTGCCGGGTCGAGGTTTAAACGCGCAACGGCCTCTGCGGCGATAAAACGGTGCGAGGTACCATGAAATCCGTATCGCCTTACCTGATACTGCTGCTGATACTCATACGGGATCGCGTAGGTATAGGCTGCGGGCGGCAGGGTCTGATGGAATGCGGTATCAAATACCGCGACCTGGGGAAGGTGTGGCAGCAGGGCCATCGCGGCTTTAATGCCCGTCAGGTTGGCGGGATTATGTAACGGGGCCAGCGCTGAGAGTTCATGAATGCGGGCTATCACGGCGTCGGTGAGCAGAACAGACTGCTTGAAATCGCTGCCGCCGTGCGCAACGCGATGGCCAATCGCGCAGACTCGCGGGAGTAGCGCCGACTCGTCGAGTCTGGCGAAGAGCGTTTTTAGGGCGCAGAGGTGGCTGGACTCGGCCAGCGGCTCGGTAATCTTGCAGCCACCCGCCCCTTTAAAGGTGATGCAGGCATCTGCCAGACCGAGCTTTTCGGCGAGCCCTGAGAGCAGAGGCGTCTCTTCATTGAGCGGGAGCGTGGAAAATTTTAGTGAAGAGGAACCACAGTTAATAACCAGAACTAGTGATGATAACGGCATGATATACCTGTATTTTTTGAGATTTATTCAGGGGAAATAGTGAGCGGGAATCGTTCACGGCTAAATCGCGCGAGGGCCGCGCTGGCGATGGCGATGTCCTCATCGACGCTGCCGCCGCTGATGCCAATGGCGCCAAGCAGTATGCCGTTTGACCAGCAGGGAAGGCCGCCGCCAATGCCGCAGACGCCAGGTTCATTGTGTAAACCATAAAGGCTTGCGCCGGGCTGGATCTGCCCAGCGAGCTGCTGTGTCGGCATTTTCAGCGCGACGGCGGTCCAGGCTTTTTGGCCTGCTAGCGTATGGCTAATCAGCAGCGCATTATCCATGCTGAAAAAGTAGCGCTGCTGACCGCGGCTATCGACCAGGCTGAACACAATGGGAACTGCGGACTCATCCGCTGCATCCCGGGCATATTCCGCCAGGCGCGCGGCATCCTCCAGACTGAGCGTACGCGGTGATAGCTGAGACGAAATGGCCTGGTCAATCTGGTAGTCCAGTCCAGCGTTTGATTCAGGGGGCATGGCGTTTCCTCGCGAAGGGTTACTGACCGTTAAGATCGAGGGAGTCGACAATCCCGACGACCGCAGCATCGATGACGGAGTGTTCTTTGCTGGTACTCATGCGCGCTGAACTGCCGGTGGTGACGAGAACCGTTTCGCCATTTCCGGCACCGACGAAGTCAACGGCGACCTGCGCGGTTCCCGTCGGTTGATAGTGCTCATCCAGACGGGCGACGATCAGCAGCTTTGCGCCGTTGAGCGATGCGTGTTTGGTGGTCGACACCAGCGCACCGGTTACCTTTGCCAGATACATAAGTCCTCCTGGAGGGGTTGAACAATAACGAGATGGCGATCGCGGATTTCATCCTGGGCGGCCGGGGTAATCAGCGTGCGGCTGTCTATTTTCAGCGGTTGCCCTTGAGGATGCTGGCGTACGTCGCTGAGCGTAATCAGGGAGCGACGCGAACGTAATCCCGGCGTCGATTCTGGTAGACCGATCACGGTAAAACCGTACTCAGTAAGCGTGCTGGCGTAGTTCATCAGGCGCGCTTTCAGGGCCGGTGGTAGCGCGGAGTGGCGATCGGGACGGCATTCAGGATTGAGAGTGATAATGGCGGTTTTACGCACGCTGAGTGCATGGAAAGCCCAGCGGCATACCAGATTATCGCGGATACCGAGCGCAATTTTACTCAGGCTGTTCGTTGAGAGCGCCGGGAAAAAAATGTCGTGATAATTGCTCTGCGCTGACGATGGAGGCTGATTGTCGCAAATAACTTCCACCCCTTGCTCCGCCAGCGCTTGCAGGCAATGAGACTGTAATAAAGAACGTCTGGCGCTGTGTGAAAAGGCGATGACCAATAGGTAACCGCAGCGTTCAAGCGCGATGAGGCACTCCAGGGTGGAGGGGAGCGTGGAGAGATCCTCTCCGCTCAAAACGACCCGCATGACTTTATTGTGGCTCTGCAGGCGTCGTTTGCGCTGCGCCAGCATCTCATCAATAACGGTATCCACGAGGTGAGAGAGTTGCTGCGTATCCATAGTTTCCCTTCTCAATGGCTGTGCATCGCAATGCCGAGTGGCGTGACGAGAAGCGGTTGCGGCGCCTGCACCACCCGTTTGCCCGTCGTCTGGCGAAAAACTTCGGCGAACTGATGAAAACTGCTGGCGCCGCCGACCAGATAGAGCGTGTCAATGGGGTAGCGGGCTACCCATTCGGCCACCAGCGAGGCCATTTTTTCGGCAACCGGGCGAACCAGCGCGAACACCTGTTCTTCATGCTCCGGCGCCTTTTTCATCTCTTCCGCTTGTGCAAAAGAGAGGCCTAGCGCACCGGCAATCACCAGCGTCATATGATTGCCGCCGGTTGGTTCATCGGCGCTAAAAACGACCTCTCCGTTCCTCAGGATGCTAATGCCGGTGGTGCCGCCGCCAACGTCAACGACGGCGCCGTCGCGAATATTCAGCGCCAGAGCTGCGGCAACCGGTTCATCAACAATGCGCGTGACCTCAAGTCCAGCGGCTTCCACCATGTTGACGATGACTTTCGTGTTGCCGGGGAGGATCCCCGGCGGAATGGCGGTAGCCGCGTGGGTCAGTGGCCTTCCCAGTCGCTCCTCAAGCGAGGTTTTCAGACGGCTAACCACCCGACTTGCCGCCAGAAAATCGACAACAATGCCGTCTCTCACCGCGCACGAAGGGTGACTGATGCCGGCGATGGGATTATCGTTCTCATCCACCACCACCAATGCGATATTGGCCGTTCCAGGATCGACGCCGACCTTGATATTCCCGTCGTAAGGCGCACATGCTTCACGGCTGACCCATTCCGCCAGTGCCTGTAATCGCAGGGTTTCAGGGCTGTCAGCCATCGTGGCATTCCGTCATGGCGCGCGTGACGCAATCGCCGTTGCGTAAGCCGACGCTATTCGCTTCTTCCACGTCGATATGCATTTCCAGCACGGCATCTTCACTCACGCGTACGACAACGTGGCTGAGAACGCCGCCGCGCTGTCCCGCAACCTGGACGTCTATCTCCATGCCGTCCTGCAATCCGGACTGGCGGGCCTGTATCGGGGAAATATGAATGTGCCGCCAGGCGACAATTGTCCCTTCCGTTTTTTTGATCGATCCGCGTGGCCCAATAATTTCAATGCCAGGTGAACTCTCGAGATCGCCGGACATACGGACGGGCGCTTTGACGCCCAGCGTAAAGCCATCGGAAACGGAAATTTCGATCTGGGTAGCGCGACGGAGAGGACCGAGTACGCGAACGTTGGCGAGCTGTCCTTTTGGACCGCGCAGCGTAACCGTCTCTTCGGCGGCATACTGGCCAGGCTGTTTTACCGCCTTCATACGGGTGAGGGTAGAGCCGGATCCGAACAGGGTGTCCATATCCTCCCGACTCAAGTGCACATGGCGATTGGAGATACCAATCGGAATTTCCAGCGCCTGCGGCACGGGGGAAAATGGGATACCGCGTGCGGCAAGTTCCTGAATAATCTGTTGCGTAATTAGTTCGGCTTGCTGTTGGCTAGAGTTCATAACGTCAACGACCTAAAAGGGTGAATGGAGCAATATCCAGAGTATTCGCTTCTGCGAGGGGCTTTTTGCCCCGACGCAGGACTTTTTTGACGGCCCGACAATTCAAAGACAACGTTGTCCAGATTTACCCGGTGATGCCCGTCAACAGTTGCTCAATATCAGCGGCCGTTGGTCGACAAGGATTCGAGGCGGTGCAACCATCAGAGAGGGTGGCGTGAATAAGTTGCTGGTGTAATGATTCGACCTCGGCACGATCTTTACCCGCTTCGCACAGGGTCGCGGGAATACCAAAATGACGATTCATTTCGCGAATGCGGTTGCTCAATGCGTTCAACGTCTGTTCTGGCGTGGCGGATTTGATGCCCATGATTGCCGCGCATTTCAGGTAACGAGGAATGGCGTGCGGCGCATGTTGAATATTCCAGTCGATGATACCCGGCAGCAACATGGCGTTAATTTTGCCGTGCGCAATATGCAGCATGCCGCCGATGGCATGCGCCATGCCGTGAACTAGCCCCAGGCCGGCGGAGTTAAATGCCATCCCCGCCATACATGATGCGTTGTGCATATGAGTTCTGGCCTGAATATCCGTTTCGTTGTGGAAGATCTCGGGGAGATGCTGCCAGACCAGTGCAATCGCTTTTTCCGCGAGCGCATCGCTGAAATCATTCGCACCACAAGAGACCAGCGCTTCAATGGCGTGCGTCAGTACATCCATACCGGTATCAACGGCGACCTGGCATGGAACCGATAGCACCAACTGCGGATCGAGAATGGCGTAATCGGGTATCAGCTCGGCCGCTACCAGAGGATATTTCCGCCCATTTTGCGGATCGGAAATAATGGCATAAGAGGTGACTTCTGAGCCGGAACCGCTGGTCGTTGGAATCGCCACCAGTGTTATCGAACAGTCCGCAAGTGATTCTTCCAGCGTGGCCTTGATGCCCTTAGCGGCGTCAAGCGATGACCCGCCGCCCAGCGCAATAATGACCTCAGGCTTAAAACGCATAAATTTTGCGGCGCCCGCCTGCAGGGTGGCGACGCTTGGATCGGGCTTGACGTCGCTAAAAATAGATACGGAGGCCTGCGGCATCTCGCTAATCAGATAGCGCGTCTTCCCCGACGTCACCATAAAATTATCCGTCACGATACCGACCTTCTTATTACCTAGCTGGCGTAATGCCTGAATCGCATTTTCGCCAAAATAGACTTTAGGAATAGAAAAAAAATCGCTCGCCATCTCTCGATCACCTTTATCCCGTCATACATCGTGCCGGGGTATGCACGCTGCTTATAAAAAGAGAGCAAATGGTGGCATAGGCGGTAAAAAAATAAGCTAGTCATGTTTGTGCACTGACAGGATTATGTTGTTGCCGTCTTTGAAGGTGGACAAAAAAAGACAGGAGCAGCAGGGCGCTGTTGCAAATACAACACCTGCAGCAACGGCGTGTTGCAAATCCCACTCTCTGGTACTCGCGGTTAAGCATAACTGCCTGAAATACGGGCTACTAAAGCTGGCATAAACATTGCTATCAACACATATAACCTAAAAGTTAAAAGATGCAATCATTCATTCCTTAATGGGATATGCATGAATATCAATCAGATATTGCATTTTTACCGTGCTGATAACACCACCCGAGACCATGCTATGTCAGAGACTCAAATAAACCCCGACTACACCCGCGCGGCACCCCATGCGCACGTGATTACCCGCGATGAAGAGGCGATTAGCATCGCTCACGAGATTGCCGCTTTTCTGCAGCCCGGCGCGTCCGAGCGCGACCTCAGCGGCGTGGTACCGCCCGAGGTGGTTAATGCCTATTCCAACAGTGGGCTGTGGGGCATTACCGTGCCGCGCCGTTTTGGCGGTGCAGAGGTGTCGGCCGCGACACTCGTGGCGGTGATTGCCATTATCTCCGCCGCTGACCCGGCGCTGGGGCAAATTCCGCAGAACCACTATTGCCTGCTTGAGGATATTCGCCTGCAGGGGGATGAAGAGCAGCAGCGCTATTTCTTTGACCTGGCGCTGAAGGGTTATCGCTTTGCCAATGCGCTGTCAGAGATCGGCGGCAAAACGGTGCAGGACATCCAGACGCGGATTAGCCATACCGCCGATGGTCTGCGTATCAACGGTCGTAAAGGTTATTGCACCGGCTCGCTGTACGCCCATTGGCTCGGGGTGCTAGCGCTGGATGATGACGGACATGCTCAGCTGGCCTTTGTACCGCGCGGAACAAAGGGGCTGACGGTGGTAAACGACTGGGCGTGCCTGGGGCAACGCACCACCTCAAGTGGCACGGTGCTGGCCGAAAACCTTCGCGTGGAGCCGTTTAACCTGATACCGACCTGGAAATCCTACGACACGCCAACGCTCGCCGGGCCGTTTGCGCAGTTGACCACTGCGGCCATAGATGCCGGGATTGCCCGCGCGGCACTGAACGATACCGTCAGTTTTGTGAATCAGTTTGCCCGACCGTGGATTGATGCCGGTGTCGAGCGTGCTGGGGATGACCCGCTGACCGTCTACCAGATTGGCGCGCTCGATAGCCGTCTGGCCGCCGCCGATGCGCTGCTGGAGCAGGCTGGGAAGGTGCTGGATCGCTATAAACATGACCTCTCGGAGGAGACGGTGGCGCTGGCGTCAATTGCCGTGGCGCGTGCCAAGATTTTCACCACCGAAGCCGCGCTGGAAGCCGCCTCGCGGCTGTTTGAGCTGGGAGGAACCCGCTCGACGCACCCTCGCTATAACTACGACCGCCACTGGCGTAACGGACGCGTGCATACGCTGCATGACCCGGTGCGCTGGAAGTATCACCTGCTGGGCAACTGGGTGTTGAACGGCAAGCGCCCGGCGCGTCATGACTGGAACTGAGGAGAGATCATGCTCGCTTTTCTGGCCGGAATTGACTGGAACGATGTGGCGCAGGCGGGGCTGGATACGCTGGTGATGCTCGCCTGTGCTCTGGGGTTTACGGTACTAATTGGGCTGCCGCTGGGCGTCATCCTCTATCTGACGGGGCAGCCCCGGCTGCTGTATGCACCGCTGCTGCATCGGGTGCTGTCACTGCTGGTGAACGTAATGCGTTCGCTGCCGTTCATCATTCTGCTGATTGTGATGATCCCGCTGACTACGTTAATTACTGGCACTTCGCTGGGCGTGCAGGGCACTATTCCGCCGCTGGTGGTGGGCTGCGCGCCGTTTTTTGCTCGCCTTGTTGAGACCTCGTTGCGCGAAGTAGACCACGGGCTGGTGGAGGCCAGTTGGGCGATGGGAGGCAACACCTGGCAACTTATCTGGCACACCCTGCTGCCGGAGTCGCGCGGTGGACTGATAGCAGCGGTAACGGTAACCGCCATTGTACTGGTCGATTACACCTCGATGGCCGGGGTGATTGGCGGTGGTGGTTTAGGCGACCTGGCGATTCGCTTTGGCTATCAACGTTTTCAGACTGACGTGATGGCGGTGACGGTCGTACTGCTGATTGCGCTGGTACAAATTCTTCAAATGAGCGGCGACCGCCTGGTGCGCCGCATGAGCCGTAAATAAGATAATAGACAGGATGAAATGATGAAAAAAACCGTGATAGCCGGGCTGATGGCGCTGTTCTCTTTATCTGCGGCGGCCAATGAAACTCTGGTGGTGGGCGCGACGCCGGTGCCGCATGCTGAAATTCTGAATTTTGTGAAGCCGCAGCTGGCAAAAGAAGGGGTGGACCTGAAGATTAAAGTCTTTAATGATTTTATTCAGCCAAACCAGCAGCTTGCTGAAAAGAATCTGGATGCGAACTACTACCAGTATCGTCCGTTCCTTGATGATTACAACAAGACGCGCCATACCAATCTGGTGCCGGTGGTGGGCGTGCATATCGAGCCATTTGGCGCGTACTCGACCAAATACACCAGCATCAAGGATCTGCCGGATGGCGCGAGTATCGCTATCCCTAACGATCCGGTGAATACCGGCAGGGCGCTGGTGCTGCTCAGCGAGGCTGGACTTATTACGCTCAAGAACCCGGAAGATCCTCAGTCGACGGAGAAAGATATCACCGCCAACCCGCACCATTTCAAAATTCGTCCGCTGGAAGGGGCGATGCTGGCGCGGGCGGTAAGCCAGGTTGATCTGGCGTTTATCTTTGCCAACTATGCGCTGGAAGCAGGAATTGATACCGATAAAGCGCTGATTGTGGAAAAGGGGAAAAGTCTGTACATCGAATATCTGGTCGCTCGCCCGGATAACATCAACGATCCCGGTATTCAGAAACTGGCGAAGGCGCTGAATTCCGATGCGGTGCGTCAGTTTATTCTGACTCGGTACAAGGGAAAAATTGCGCCCGGATTTTAGGAGTGACGACCATGACACAACATATCCGCTTGCGAGGGATTAGCAAGGCATATCCGAACGGTGTGCAGGCGCTTGACGATATCAACCTGGAGATTCAGGCCGGGGAGATCTTTGGCATTATCGGGCGCAGCGGCGCGGGAAAATCAACGCTGCTGCGGCTGTTTAACCGCCTGGAGAATGCTGACCGAGGGGAGATGACGATAAGCGGTGTGCCCATTGGCAAAGGCGCACGCGGGCAGTTGCGGGATTTGCGTCGCCGGGTGGCGATGATTTTCCAGCACTTTAATCTGCACGCCACCAAAACGGTGGCGGACAACGTCGAGCTGCCGTTGCGTATGGCGGGTATCCCTGCCGCCGAACGTCGGCATCGCGTTGACGATATGCTTCGGCTGGTGGGGCTGGAGTCGCTGCGCAATAGCTTTCCTGGTCAGCTTTCCGGCGGGCAAAAGCAGCGTACTGGGATAGCGAGGGCGCTGGTCACGCAGCCGGAGATTTTGCTGTGCGATGAGGCAACCTCGGCGCTCGACCCGGAAAACACGCTGGCGGTACTTAGCCTGCTCAAAGAGATTAATCAGCGGCTGGGGCTGACGATTATCCTGATTACCCACGAGATGGACGTGATCCGTACGCTCTGCGATCGGGTCGCGGTGCTGGAAAAGGGCAGGGTGATTGAGCAAGGGGCGGTGTGGCAGGTGTTTGGCGACCCGCAGCATGAAGTGACGCGCGGGATGCTCGGCACGTTGCATCACGGGCGCGAGGAGAATCGCTGTCTGTTAGCCGAAGGACAGCAACTGATCACGCTGCATTTTAACGGCGTTAACGGGCGAGAGCCGGATTTACAGCAGATTGCGCGGGCGCTCGGCGGCAGCCCGCAACTGGTGTACAGCAGCTGCGAGCCGATTCAGGGGCGGATCGTTGGGCAGCTACGGATTCGCGTCGATTCGCCCCTGACGGCGGAGTCTTTACGGCTGGCGGCGCAGGTGGCGGATAGGGTGGCGGTGAGGTAGCGCCAGCGATTCCCGGCGGCGCTACGCTTGGCCGGGCTACGATTTGAATGTAGCCCAGGCGAGGCACTTACGCCGACCCCGGGGAACAGGCGGTATTGGTGCTGGCCCTGTGCAATAGGCGAAAAAAAAGCCCGTACTTTCGTACGAGCTCTTTCTCAAATATGGCGGTGAGGCGGGGATTCGAACCCCGGATACGTTGCCGTATACACACTTTCCAGGCGTGCTCCTTCAGCCACTCGGACACCTCACCATATTGTTTTGCTGCTCACCGTAGGTGGTCAACGGGGCGGTACTATAGGGAGTTGACCTGAAACGGTCAAGCATAAATTCAGATTTATTTATCGTTCGGTTAAGCAATGAACACCGCCCCGCCGAAAAGCGGCGGAGCGGGTGGGTTAACGCTGAGAATCAAGCTGTTCGTTGTTTTTCACGACGTCCTGCGCCTTTGCGTAGCTTTCGATCAGCAACTGGTACGCCGGGAAGATTTTGGTATACACCTCGGCCCATTCGGCGGCATCCGGACGGTTCCAGGTACGCTGCAGCTCAGAAGCTACGGCGGCGGTATCCATTGGCACGACGCCTGCCTGCGCCACGCGGGCCAGCGTCACTTCCTGCGCCATTTTGCTGTAGGTACCGGAAGCATCAATGACCGCAAATACTTTATAACCATCGGCGACGGCGGCAATGGCTGGGAAGGCCATGCAGACGCTGGTGATCGTCCCGGCGATAATTAACGTTTTGCGGCCCGTGGCCTTCACGGCAGCCACGAACTCCGGATTATCCCAGGCGTTGATTTCGCCTTTACGCGCAATATAGTGCGCATGCGGTGCATTTTCGTGAATTTCCGGGATCAGCGGGCCATTCGGACCTTGCGGCACCGACGCGGTGGTGATCACCGGCAGACCGGCAAGCGTCGCCATTTTCGCCAGCGCCGCAGCGCGAGCGCGCAGCTCTGGCATCGGCATATCGCCCACCGTCTGGAACAGACCGCTCTGATGGTCGATTAACAGCATCACCGCATCGTTAACATCAATCACTGGACGCACGCCGTTGAAATTTGCTGGAGTAGACATGTTATTCACCTCTGTAGTGTCAGATCTGACCAAAGCGGCCGGAGTTAAAATCGCGAATGGCTTCGTCGATTTCGGTTTTACTGTTCATCACGAAGGGGCCATAGCCCACAATCGGTTCGTTGAGCGGCGCGCCTGCCAGCACCAGCACTTTGGCGTCGTTGCTGGCGTGTAGATGAACGCGCTTCCCTTCCTGGCTGAGTACCACCAACTGCGCTTCCTGAGCGGGGGTTTCGCCGTTCACCGTGACGCTACCTTCCAGCACCACCAGGGCAGTGCTCCAGCCGTCAGGCTGCTCGAAGGAGATCTCTTTACCTTCCTGAAGCTGCATATCCCAGACGTTCAGCGGTGAGAAAGTGTTGGCCGGGCCTGCTGCCTCCTGGTAGCGACCGGCAATCACCCGCAGCGTTCCGCTGTTATCCGGCAGCTCCACCGTTGGAATAGCGGCGGCTTCAATACTCTGGTAGCCCGGCGCGGTCATCTTGTCCTTCGCTGGCAGATTGACCCACAGCTGGATCATCTTCAGCTCGCCGCCGCGGCGGGCAAACTCGGCCGAGTGAAATTCCTGGTGCAGAATGCCGGATCCTGCGGTCATCCACTGCACGTCACCCGGGCCAATCACGCCACCTTTACCGGTGGAATCCCGATGTTCTACTTCCCCGGCGTAGACGATAGTGACCGTCTCGAACCCACGGTGTGGATGTTCTCCCACCCCGCGCTTCGCGCCGTCTGCCGGGAAGCTGTATGGCCCGGCATAGTCGAGCAGCAGGAAAGGGCTCAGGCTCTCACCGTGAGACTGATAGGAAAATAACGAACGAACCGGGAAGCCATCACCCACCCAGTGCGGACGTGGCGCGGTATAAACACCCGTAATCTGTTTCATTTGTTTCTCCTGCGTAGTGAGCTTTGATGTGGATTAGCTTATATTCAGATGTAATGACGCGGTAGATAGCGAAAATAACCTACACTGTTGCAAAAATAGAACAATGAGGTGGTGATGCAGGATCTCAATGATTTCGCGTGGTTTGTCCACGTGGTGGACAACGGCGGCTTCGCTGCGGCGGGACGCGCGCTGGATATGCCAAAGTCAAAGCTCAGCCGACGCATTGCGCAATTGGAAGAACAGCTTGGGGTTCGGCTGATCCAGCGCACCACCCGGCAGTTCACGGTGACGGAAGTTGGGCAGACGTTTTATCAACACTGTAAAGCGATGTTGATTGAGGCAGAGGCAGCGCAGGAGGCGATTGCCGTGCTGCAGGCAGAGCCGAGAGGCTGCGTGAAGCTGACCTGTCCGGTCACGCTGTTGCATGTGCACGTTGGACCGATGCTGGCGCGCTTTATGGTGCGTTATCCGGGCGTGCAGATTCAGCTTGAAGCGACAAACCGACGGGTAGATCTGGTGGCGGAAGGGATTGATGTGGCGATTCGCGTCAGGCCACGTCCTTTTGATGACAGCGACCTGGTGATGCGCGTACTGGCGGACCGCGGCCACTGTCTTGTCGCCAGTCCGTCGCTGGTGGCGACGATGGGCAAGCCGCAGGTGCCGGACGAACTCAGCCGCTGGCCGGGGTTAAGCATGTCGGCAGGTAAGCATGTGCATCGCTGGTTGCTGCATGGCCCGGATGGTGCAAAGGCCGAGGTGCACTTTACGCCACGGCTGACGACCAGCGATATGCTGGCGCTGCGTGAGGCGGCGGTGGCAGGTGTCGGGGTGGTACAGTTGCCTATCCTGATGGCGAGAGAACAGTTGGCCGACGGATCGCTGGTGCGTGTGCTCGATGAGTGGGAGCCGAAACGGGAGGTGATTCACGCGGTCTTCCCGTCACGGCGAGGGCTGCTGCCTGCAGTGCGCGCGCTGGTGGATTTCCTCAGCGAGGAGTATGCGCTGATGATTGAGGAGTGAATTTACATTTTATTTACAATTGCGGGTGGGTTGTGCTATTGATGCTCAGTTGCTCTTTTTCGACGGTCTGAGACACGCTGCAGGTAAATGATGAATTCACATAATGTTCCTATGGATATCCCGCCAGCGCTTGCCGAACAGGCGCTTGAAAAAATGGGTTTTCGCGCTTATCCCGCGGTCAGTGAGTCTGGGTTGGGGCAGATTTACCAGGCGTGGTGCCGTTCCGTGCCGTTCGACAATATTCGTAAACGTATCCAGGTATCGCAGGGCATTCTGGGCGCCTTACCGGGCTTTACGCCGGAGGATTTTTTTTCGCACTGGCTGCGCTTTGGCACCGGCGGCACCTGCTGGGCCAGTCATGGTGCGCTGTATGCGCTGCTGAAAGCCGTGGGGTTCCCGGTACAGTTTGGCCTGGCAACGATGCGTTCACCGCGCCCGGTGAGTGCAGACTCCCCTGGGCACGGCACATTGTTTGTTCGTTTGGATAATACTCTTTTTATTGTCGACACCACGATGCTTCACGGCCAGCCGTTACCGTTGCAAGCCTGGCACTCCACGCATCCGGTATGGGGCACGCGGGTACATCGTGATGAAGGATTCTGGTGTGTGAACTGGAAACCGTTGGGCCGTTCACGCATAGACTGCCAACTGCTGGAGATAGATGCTGCCGCATCGGAGTATCCACATCGGCACGAGCGCAGTCGTCACAGTAGCCGCTTTGACGGCGCGTTGTTAATTCGTCTGGCTGGACACGATTCGATTACCGGAATAGTAAAGGGTGAAAAGGTTTTCAGAGAAGCCAGAGGGAAGGAGACGTTTGAGACGTTGTCACACCTTCAACAAAAGAGGCTGCTGGTGGAGCGATTTGGTATTGCGGAAGAGATTGCGGCACAGGTACCGGCGGATGAGGTACCGCGGTAACCAGGATGCGGAAATGATTAAAATAGATATTCTGCGTTGTTCTGTTTGTACTATTACTTCTCACAAATGGTGGCTAATTATTTTGATGATATATTTTAAAATGTGTCATCTGGATAACGTTGTTATTTTTATTATTTCAGTGGGTCATAAATAAGCATCTCATTGAATCTCTGTTTATACCTTTTTATGAGGGATAACTCTAAGCTCGATAGGTTGAATATCTGCCCGGTAAACATAATGAATTTACGGTTGGTTATAATCTGGGCATCGCTGTATGCCGTACTGTGGACTATCGCGACGGTAGCACTCGACCCTGCGGTTCCCTATGATGCCGTAGAGGCGCTAAATTGGGCGCAAAACGCAGAGTGGGGTTCTCCCAAAAACCCGTGGTTGGTTGGCCTGGTCATGTGGCCTGCGCTCCATCTACCCGCGCATATTTACTGGTATGCTGCGCATTTTCTCGCCATCGCAATAGGTATGGTCGGCAGTTGGGTATTTGCACACAGGCTTACTGGCAGCGAAAAGCTGGCCTGGGTGGTATTGCTAACCCTTAATTTATCAGGGTTAATTAACGTTGATATCATTAGCTACAACGATAATTATCTGTTGGTGATGCTATGGCCCTGGATGATGTATTGCTATCTGCAGGCTATTAGCCGAAGCCTGTATTGGTGGCTTGCCTTTGCTCTGTTGGCCGGGCTGGCAGTCATGTCAAAATATTCCACGTTGATTATGGTCGGGTCTATTTTTCTCTCAACGCTTTTCGTGGCGGATATTCGTCGCTGCTATCGACATGTTGTCTGGTATTGTGCGTTAGTATTAGGCGTTCTGCTAATTATCCCTAATATCCTGTGGCTACAAGAGCATAACTTTGCCGCTCTACATTGGGTAAATTCAGAAATGCACTCAGGTATTAATCCGGGGCTTTTTACCTGCTTGATCTCCATTTTTTATCCGTTGCTTATTTCTGGCGCTATTCTCCATTTTTGTGGCGTGCGCTTACGCTGGCCTGTGTCATGGGAAGGTCGGGTGGTGCTGGGAGTCTACCTGATTCCGCTGATAGCGCTTTGCTGTTGGTTTTTCTTCTTCAACAGCGGCAGATTAACCGAATGGCTACAGCCTTTTTTCATTCTGGCACCAGCGCTGATGGTCAGCTGCGTCAACCCAACTTCCGTCATCGTTCCACGCGCTGCGTTTGTGACCTTATTCAGCGCGGCACTGCTGGTCCTCACGGGTTATTGCGGGGTGATGTACGCCAACGTGGCTAATGCAGGGCAGAAGATGAGCGGTGTCATCCCGTTCAGCGACACGGTAAACCGTCTCTGGTACCAACGCTACGGCACTCCGTTGAAGTATGTTGGCGGGGAACGTCTGGCAGAATGGCTAACGTTTTACGTCCCCTCCAGACCCAAAATCATCACCAAATGGAACAACACCACACAGCCAAATATCTACAGTGCGAATATTAGCCGCGAGCAGCTGTTGCATGCTGGTGTTGCGCTGATTGGCCGCGTAGGGGGATCATGTTCCACGGAACATTTTGGTACGGCGCTACAGGAGTGGCCGCATATTCAAATTGATATGAAAATGTCGATCGATTTTCAGACGGACCCATCTCATGACGTTCAGACCGTTTGTATTGCCTTTGTGCGTCCGGTGGGGTGATGAGCTATTCCCGGCGGCGCTGCGCTTGGCCGGGCTACAACTCGTAGCCCGGGCGAGGCGTTTACGCCGACCCCGAGGAGACAGGCGGCTTTGGTGCTGAGTGGATGAAGGAGGGGATCCCCCCAAAAAAGCAATAGGCGAAAAAAAAGCCCGTACTTTCGTACGAGCTCTTTCTTAAAGATGGCGGTGAGGCGGGGATTCGAACCCCGGATACGTTGCCGTATACACACTTTCCAGGCGTGCTCCTTCAGCCACTCGGACACCTCACCATATTGTTGTCCCTTGTTGCTGGGACGAGCGCTAATGTAGGGAAAAGGCTCTTCACCGTCAATAAACTTTTTAAAAAAATCGTGCGTTTACACAAACTTCAACCAACATGCTTCTTAAACAGACATAAATCGTCTTTTTTGCGATCGCCTCCGCATTTTCCGGGACAGGTAAAAGAAATTTGTTATTCTGTTAAACCACAAAAATAACCAAAAACAGCGCCGATCCGTTCTGGTAGCGGTGCCCTGAGCAGGAGTCATTATGGAGATCATCTTTTATCACCCCACGTTTGATACCCCTTATTGGATTGCCGAGCTAAGTAAATTGCTGCCGAATGCCCGTATTCGCGGCTGGCAGCGCGGCGATGATGCGCCTGCTGACTACGCGCTGGTATGGCATCCGCCGGTGGAAATGCTGGCAGGTCGCAGTCTTAAAGCCGTGTTCGCACTGGGGGCTGGCGTTGACTCGATCCTCAGCAAGCTCAAGGCACATCCTGAAATGCTGCCGGAATCTATCCCGCTCTTCCGCCTTGAAGATACCGGTATGGGCATTCAAATGCAGGAGTACGCGGTCAGCCAGGTACTACACTGGTTCCGTCGCTTTGATGACTATCAGGCGCTGCAGCGTCAGTCCAACTGGCAGCCACTGCCGGATTACACGCACGAGGAGTTCACCATCGGCATTATGGGCGCCGGCGTACTGGGTTCAAAAGTGGCTGAGAGCTTGCTTGCGTGGGGCTTCCCGGTGCGCTGCTGGAGCCGTAGCCATAAGGAATGGCCGCAGGTGACGAGCTTCGCCGGGGAAGGTGAGCTGAATGCCTTTTTACAAGGGACGCGGGTGCTGATTAACCTGCTGCCTAACACTGCGGAGACGGTGGGGATTATTAACCGTCAGAATCTGTCCCAACTCCCGGATAATAGCTATGTGCTGAACCTGGCGCGCGGCGTACACGTTGTGGAAGACGATCTGCTGGCAGCGCTTGACAGCGGCAAGCTGAAGGCGGCAATGCTGGACGTCTTTAGCCGTGAACCGTTGCCGCAGGAAAGCCCGCTCTGGCAGCATCCGCGTGTGACGATGACGCCTCATGTTGCTGCCGTGACTCGCCCTAAAGAGGCGATTGCCTATATTGCCCGGACTATCACGCAACTTGAGCGCGGTGAACAGCCAAGCGGGCAGGTCGATCGCGTCCGTGGCTATTGATGTCCCTGGCTAATAAACACGAGGGTTTCCTGCTATCCTTGGCTTACCACGAGAAAGGAGAATGTGATGTATCCTGTTGACCTACATATGCACACCGTTGCCAGCACGCATGCTTACAGTACGCTGCACGACTATATCGCCGAGGCGAAGCGCAAGGGGATTAAACTCTTCGCCATCACCGATCACGGCCCGGATATGGCCGATGCCCCGCACTATTGGCACTTCGTGAACATGCGCATCTGGCCGCGCATTGTTGATGGGGTCGGGATCCTGCGCGGTATTGAGTCGAATATCAAAAACACCGCGGGAGAGATCGACTGCTCCGGCCCTATGCTGACGTCGCTGGATTTTATCATTGCCGGTTTTCATGAGCCGGTTTTTGCGCCGCAGGATAAAGCGACGCATACCGAGGCGATGATTGCGGCGATGGCCAGCGGTCACGTTCACATGATTAGCCACCCGGGCAATCCGAAATTCCCGGTTGATATTCCGGCTATCGCAGCAGCAGCGGCGAAGTATCATGTGGCGCTGGAAATCAATAACTCTTCCTTTGTGAGCTCGCGTATCGGCAGTGAGAGCAACTGCCGCGCTATTGCTGCAGCCGTGCGCGATGCGGGCGGTTGGCTGGCGCTAGGCTCTGATTCACACACCGCCTTTACGCTGGGTGAATTTACCGAATGCCAGAAGATCCTCGACGCCGTGGAATTCCCACAAGATAGGATCCTTAACGTCACCCCACGACGTTTCCTTAATTTCCTTGAATCTCGCGGTATGCCGCCGATTCCTGAATTTGCTGAATTTTAATGACTGAATGGATTAACCAATGAACGAGTTTTCAATCATCTGCCGCGTGCTTGGCTCGCTGTACTATCGTCAACCGCAGGACCCACTGTTGGTACCGCTGTTTACCGTGATTCGTGACGGCAAACTGGCGGCGGACTGGCCTCTGGCGCAGGATGAACTGCTGGCTCGTCTGCAGAAAAGCTGTGACATCCAGCAGATTGCCGCTGACTATAACGCGCTGTTTGTGGGTGATGACTGTAGCGTACCGCCGTGCCGTAGTGCGTGGGTGCAAGGGGCGACGGAAGCGGAAGTTCGCGCTTTTCTGACCGAGTGGCGGATGCCATTAGGTGACAGCCCGGCTGACCAGATCGGTACCTTGCTGCTGGCAGCCTCCTGGCTGGAAGATAAAGCGGAAGACGACGATACTGAGGCGCTGGAAACGTTGTTCGGTGAGTTTATCCTGCCGTGGTTTGAAACCTTCCTGGGAAAAGTGGAAGCCCACGCGACTACCGCGTTCTGGCGCACAATGGCCTTGCTGACGCGTGAAGCCATCACCGCGATGTGGGACGAACTGCAGGAAAGCGAAGAAGAGTGATCTGAATCACACATTCTATGCAAATGAAATAAAGATTATGAGCATTGTGTGCTCATGATCTCATCAAAAAGCCAGGCATCTGCTAAGATGCTCGTCATGAACGTTATCTTCGCTATTGCAATCACAACAGGCATTCTCTCCGGTCTTTGGGGATGGGTTGCCGTGTCTCTGGGTTTACTGAGCTGGGCCGGATTCTTAGGCTGTACGGCTTATTTTGCCTGCCCGCATGATGGGCTGAAAGCGTTGGCTATTTCTGCCTGTACGACAATGAGCGGTGTCATCTGGGCACTGGTTATTATCTATGGCAGCGCGCTGGCTCCCCATCTGGAAATTCTGGGTTATGTGGTAACCGGCATTGTCGCGTTCCTGATGTGTATCCAGGCGAAGCAGCTGCTGCTCTCGTTCGTTCCTGGTACCTTTATCGGCGCTTGCGCGACATTTGCGGGGCAGGGGAACTGGCGGCTGGTGGTTTCATCGCTGGCGGTGGGGCTGATCTTCGGCTATGCGATGAAAAACAGTGGATTGTGGCTGGCAAATCGTAAAGCTAAAGCGGAACCATCGAAAGAATCGGCGTTGTAGTACACCCGCGGCATGATGAAAAGCGGCAGCAGGGAGTGGACCCTGCTGCCGCTTTTTTATTGCTGTGGTAGTGTATTAGTTTTTAAAATTGTCGTTCGCCCAGGAAACTGCTTGGGTGCGATTCTTGACTGAGATCTTTTTAAATAGATGATATAGGTGTGTTTTCACCGTACTTTCGCTAATAAAGAGTGATTGGGCAATCTCAACGTTGGAAGCTCCAATGCGCAGTTTATTCAGGATCTCTTTCTCCCGAAACGTCAGGATCGTACTTTCCTGATTATCGTAACGGTAATTACCGGAATGCATAATCAGGTAGCTCGCCAGCTTGCGCGAAAAGTAGCACTCCCCCTCCATTACCTTCTGTAACCCTTTGACCAGAAAATGTTCTTCATCATGTGCATAGAATATTCCGTTAATATGCGGCCAGCTTTCAATCTCCTGATAAGTGTAATCTTCCGGGGTATTGAAAAGTAAGAGCTTTATGCCGTTATTCATTTTGCAGAGTTCTTCCTGCCAGGCCTTGACCAATTTTTTATCGATTTCGATCATATCAAATAGCACGATACCATCCGATAAATTATCAAGGTTAACCATGTGAATATTAATAACTTTACTGTTCATCTTTAACGTCTTCTTCAGGCTCTGAGAAAGGGCACAGGACTGAAGCGACGGCCTGGTGATGAGTGAAAGAGTCTGGTTTGTCAGAGTGAGCTCTTTTTGCATGATGAGACCCCTAATATTTTTACAGCAGGAAAATTATAAGGTATCTGTTTAAGCGTTGCTGAAATGCGGCTGCTGTTTTGATAAATGTTAATAATTAAAATTCGTTCCTGCTTAATTTAAAATTTAGACGCTACCAATTCTAAAGCAAGAAATAATAGAGAAACAAAATGTAAAAATAAATTTCCAAATGTAAATAAAAACTATTCCTTAAGATTTTAACCTTGTATCTTAATGATCATACATAATGTCTGTTTTGTAAGTTAGTTGACTGTAATATAAGGTATTTTTGTTTTGTCGTAATTGTCTATCAGCTTGCTCTTATCCATTATGTATGATGAATTTATGTGACGTTAATCATTTTCAGCACTTTTGTTGTTGCCGCATTTTTTTAACGCTTTGTTTTTTAGTTATGTTACCTGAATACAGGTAGTAGTGAGCTATTAATACTAAAGTTTGATATTCCTGAAATTAAATCAGACTTTATTATGAGATCCTCATACCTGGCAAATATGCATACTCATCCATATAGCATCGAGACCAGGTTTATATCGGTGTAAACACTTTACATATATCCATGGCGATACCATTGACATAGTGAGGCGGTATATCTTCATGATATTTTATCGAGCGATTCATCCCTAATGAATGGAGTATAAAGAACCTGAGGGTATTGCGATAAATACTCACGGTTCTCACTCTGCTATTTATTAATGAAAACGATCTTTTAGATTGTTTGTGGATGCCTTTCGTCTTATTCGCCTATGTGTCATTTTCTTTCTATTATTCCTTTAACTTATTGATCACAATGATTATTGTGATTCTTGAAAGCCGACTGCCATTGCCAGGAATATTTGTAATTTATAAACGGATGTCGTGATTTTTACCGACCTGAATTTATTGATTTGCGAGCGTTCGGTTATTACGGCAATAGCACACAGCAACTAATAATGCGTGAAAGGGCTTATCATGAAAATGAAGCAAATCGCCATAATAGTGGCGCTTACCGTTTTATACCCAGCAACGACAATATATGCCGTTGCTGCGAATGGTAACGGCGGTGGCAATAGCGGCCAGCACGGTAACGGCAATGGTAACAAGGGGAATGGTAATGGCAATGGAGGCGGCGGCCACGGAAGCGGAAATAATGGTAACGGGAATGCGAATGGTAACGGTGGCGGTGGCAATAATGGAGGCGGCCACGGCCACGGCAACAATGGCAATGGGAACGGAAACGGTGGCGGTGGTCATGGTAGCGGTAATAACGGCAACGGAAATGGTAATGGCAATGGAGGCGGTCACGGCGGTGGCATGGGCGGCGGTCATGATGGCGGTCACGGTGGTGGCATAGGCGGCGGTCATGATGGCGGTCACGGCGGTGGAATGAGCGGCGGTCATGATGGCGGTCACGGCGGCGGCATGGGCGGCGGTCATGATGGCGGTCACGGCGGTGGCATGGGCGGCGGTCATGATGGCGGTCACGGCGGTGGTATGGGCGGCGGTCATGATGGCGGTCACGGTGGTGGCATAGGCGGCGGTCATGATG